>JAYUWH010000024.1:0-55122 GCA_043753645.1 Bdellovibrionales bacterium | reverse complement strand
CTCCGTATTTTATGAAGGCCAAATCAGCTGGACTGCGCATCACCGTTCACTCTGGCGAGGCTCCAAGCCCTGATTCAGGAAAATGGATTATGGATTCTATTGATCACTTGGGCGCCGAGCGCATTGGGCATGGAGTTCAAGCCATTTTATATCCGGCCGTCATGAAAACTTTAATCACCAAAAATATTCCGTTAGAGGTATGTCCTTACAGTAATTTTTTAACTCAGGCTTTTAAAACGTATGAATCACATCCATTAAAGAAATTAATGGATGCAAAAGTGCCGCTAACTTTAAATTCGGACGACCCCGGAATTTTTGCATCCTTACTTTCTGATGATTATATGCTTGCGCAAACTTATCAAAATTTTACGTTGGCTGATTTTAAGAAATGTAACGACACGGCCTACGCCCACAGTTTTATTGCTGAAAGCGAGAAAGCAAAAGTATGGAACTAACTTCTTATTTTCCGGAAATCACTCCGTTTAAAACTGAATTTATAAAAGTTTCTGCGCTTCATGACATTTATGTTGAGCAGTGCGGAAACTCACAAGGACGACCCATCTTATTTTTGCACGGGGGCCCTGGTGGGGGTTGTGGCGCCGATCACCGTCGTTTTTTTGATCCTAAACACTATCACATAATTTTATTTGATCAGCGCGGGGCGGGGCGTTCGACTCCACCTGCCGAATTAGCAGAAAACACGACTTGGGATTTGGTCGCTGACATTGAAAAAATCAGAAATGATTTGAAAGTAAAAGACTGGATTGTATTTGGCGGAAGCTGGGGCTCAACATTAGCGTTATCTTACGCCATAACCCACCCCAATCGCGTAAAAGGATTAATTCTACGGGGAATATTTTTATGCAGGCCTTCTGAGATAAATTGGTTTTACCAAGAAGGAGCTTCACAAATATTTCCAGATGCCTGGGAAAAATATTATAATTTTATTCCCGAATCAGAACGTAATAATTTTGTAGAAGCTTACTACAAAAGATTAACTTCTGAAAATTTAGATTTACGGTTACAAGCTGCAAAAATCTGGAGCCAATGGGAGGCCGCAACGTCACGGTTGTTCGTTGACGCAAAAGCCATTGATGAGTTCGAAGATCCAACTTACGCATTACAGTTTGCGCGCATTGAATGTCATTACTTTATGAATAACTCCTTTTTTAAAACTAAGAATTTCTTGTTAGAAAATATTTCGAAAATAAGACAAATTCCGGCAACCATAATTCAAGGGCGTTATGATGTTGTTTGTCCCATGAAAAGTGCGTGGGAATTGCACAAAGCCTGGCCTGAGGCGGATTTTAAGATCATTGCCGATGCGGGACATGCTGCCGGTGAGCCCGGAATTCGATCCGAATTAGTCAATGCGTCAAATAAATTTAAAGCCTATTGATGGTGCTATTTTGGGTATGAAACAGCTGTTTTGGCCTTAACAATAAGCATTTCAGAGCATTATAAGCAAATTTTATGAATCACATTTTAACAATTATATTGAGGGTAGTTCCACTTTGGGTTCTATTACCGACCAGTGAACAAGGGGTGTTCACATAATTTTCGGGAGGGACTTCACAATGAATTTAATGCAATTAGTAAAAGTGATTATCAATCTTTCTTTATTGGCACTTCTAGCTTCGTGCGCGCCAAAGGCCGCTGACCTTGGTTCGTATCTAGGTGATGTGACATTACAATCTGGAATTATCGGTGGGTCAGATGCAGATGCAACTTACGAAAAACAGCATGGAATTGTTGGAGTTTACGATACAGAACAAGGTGGCCTTTGCACGGGAAGTCTAATCGGCAATGGCTTAGTCTTAACAGCTGGTCACTGTGCTAACGTTGATCATCCTGAAAAAATGATTATTTTCTTCGGTCCAAACTTCGACGATATTATTGCTCAAGCTAACAACGGAGATCATTCTAATCTTCGCCGTGTTGTGCGAGCTGTTCGTCATGAAAAATATAAAGAAGAAAAACCAGATATTCTTTCGACCAATAACGACATTTCATTACTTCGTTTTCAAGGTGACAATGTCGCAGGATATTTGACAGTACAATTAGCGACGGCTCAGCAGGCTTCTGCCTTACAAAAAGGAACTTCTGTTACTTTAGCCGGTTACGGTTTATCTGAATACACATTCGATCCAACGTCTGGAAAAAAATTAAGTAGCAAAGGCGCTGGCTTACTTCGCATGGTCGATGGAGTTAAAATTATTTCAGTGCTTGCAACAGGCGAAGAAATAACTTTTGATCAGTCGCAAGGAAAAGGAGCATGCCACGGAGATTCCGGCGGACCAGCTTATTTCGTGGATGCAAATGGTGCGACTTGGTTGGTTGGAGTTACTAGCCGCGGCGGTAGCCAAATTGATCGTTGTGATGGAACTTCTATCTACACAGGTGTCATTGGTTACACGGACTGGATTCAAACTCATTTAAGCAATATAATGCGCTAACTGCGCAATCGACTTCGGATTATCATTTAGAATCCGATGACCAGAAAAAATCCTGTTGTAATCCAACAGGATTTTTTTTTGTTTTAAATTCTCGGCCAGCTTAACAAACTTTATATCTTTCGAGCCGACCACCCACGAAATCTTAGACTGATTCTGTTGCATGACTAAACTAAGATCATCTTGCCTACCCAAGGACCACTTTATTAATGAAAGCTTTAATTTTTCTACATCAAAATCACTTTTTTTTCGGGCAAGTACGGGTGACTCCCCTGCAAAAATGGCTTGAGAATTCCATGCTGTTAAAAAGTCGTTCCATGGCAACGAGCTTAACTTTTGCTGCCAACTTTTATCATGTTGCAGGCGCGCCAATTTTTCATCTGTTGCCCGCAATCCTGAATTCGTTGAAATGAAAAAAAAATGGTCAAAAAGTTGTGGATACATTTTCATAATGTAAAGGCCAAGGCGCCCCCCCAATGAGTACCCCAAAAAGATTTTTTTCGAATGTGGGCTTATTTCCGAACGGTAAAATTCAATCAGCTTGCAGACGAAATCTTCGAAGTCTTCAATCGGCAAAGCCGCGAGCGAGAATAAATCGGGGGTAATCCAATGATGTTCACTTGGACTAGTTAGGCTAACTAGTTCTTCCTTAGTTTTATTCCAGTCGCTAGATTGACCTAAAAAACCGTGGATCGCAAAAATCAAGTTTTTTGACATGCTAAATCCCAGGCGTTCCAAAAATATTCAGTCTGTAAAGCATCGGGCTGAATCTCGAAAAGAACTTTTTCGGATTTCAAAGTCGCTAAATAATTAAAATCATTTTCGGATCTTATTTTTATATAATCCCAGGACCACATCTTAGCTAAGGCTTCGAATTCAATACAGTGGGGGTTCACAAAATTTTCGTTTTTGAAAACTCTTTTAAATATTTGGCCACCAAAATTGTTTATAACGACAAGTCTTTTTTTGTCTGGCTTGCTTGTTTCAACCGCTAAGCCCAATGCAGCTAAATCATACATCGCTGTTAAATCGCCGACCAAACACCATGCTATTTCTGTACCGTGTGACCACCCCAGATAAGTCGATATTTGCCCGTCAATACCATTGGCGCCGCGATTAGCATAAACTGGCTGAATGCCGTTAGCAGGGGTTGATGCAAAAAGATCCCATTCGCGGATCGGTAAAGAATTTCCTAAATAAATAGGTTCGCTTTGTATAATACCTGAAAGTTTACGAACGCAGCTTTGCTCGGCTATTGGATATTTTTTGAATAAATCCTGTTTCACTTGCTGCAAGGCCAGGTCTTTTTCATTTATCCAAGCTGCTGCACTATTTGAATTTGTTTTTTGGGCATTTTTGAAATTTATATCAAACGTTGTTGATGGTCTTGCCAAACCTGAAAATGGTAGCCTCGTAAAATTAATTACGGAAATATTTTTGAACTGTGTTTCTAGGTCTCGCCAAAAACGTAAAGTTGGTACCGAGCCAATACGAATGACACTACGACAATCTCCAGCTTTGAATAGATCTGTGACAAGTGTCTCTGAAGCCCTAACAACAAGTTTATTTATCTGCGCCTCATTTTTAAGTTCGCTAAGAGACTCAAGATAAATGGGCGCTTGCAAAACCGATAGAAATTCAATGACGTCGGTCCTTTGTTTTTTATCAAATTCTCCAACAATCACTAACGGCTTTTCAATCTTTGTAAAGTCAGCCGCAGTGGCCATTGGATTATTAGCACCCATTGTTAATTTAATATCGATTGGGATTGAATATCCGCTTGCTTGATCAACCAAGGGCTCATCAAAGCAGAGATTAAAATGGATAGGTTTATTTAAGGACGTGGTAAAATTAAAGTTGGCTTGGTGCAGGTCCCAATCAAAAGTTTGCTCGATAAAATTAGAAAATAACCCGGTTTGATTAATTGTTTGCGGAGCTCCAGTGCCACGATAAGACTTTGGGCGATCTGCGGTAATTAATATCAAAGGCAATCCTTGATAGTAGGATTCGATTGTTGCCGGTAATAATTCAGCGGCGGCCGTCCCGGATGTTGTGATGATGGCCACGGGATGCCCGGCTTTCTTCATTAAGCCCAGCGCAAAAAAAGCGGCACTTCTTTCTTCAAAATAAAATATTTTATTAAATTTTTGTTTTTCTAGATTCATAACAAGGGCCGCGTTTCTAGCCCCTGCACAAACGACAATTGATTCGACTTTCAATTGGTGCAGCACGGAAAATAGATTTTCGCACAGATCAAAATTCGTCATGACGATAACCCCATCATTTTTTTTACAGAATTTCTTTTTTCAGTTAATTCTGCTAACTCGATTTGCAATATGCTTTCATCTGTCACTCCACAACCCGAGAATATTTGCACGGTGCTGTCATAAAAATAAAGACTGCGAATTGCGGCAATAACTTTGATATGTTTCGAAGTGATAAAGCCAAATGGGGCTGCGAAATTCAAGCGGTGCCTCTGAGTTTCAAATTTTTGAAACTCTTTATACAAGTTTTCGTCACGTGGAAACAATCCGAGTGCTGCTGTCGGATGAATAGCTGCAATGCAGGCTTGCACCTGATTCAGTTCGACGCTGCGAATAGATATTTTTGTTTGTAGATGATCTAAGAATTTTAAGGGAAGAACGCTGATCGGTTTTATTTGCAAATTTTTTTCTAAGAATAATTGCTGTAGTTCTGACTTTAAATCATCGACAACTATTTGATGCTCTTTCAAAATCTTTGCATCTTTCAAAATTAATTTCTCAGAATTTAACTGCTTACTGTACGTTCCAGCTAAGGCCACCGTTCGAAGTTCACTGGTTTCGGCCTCCCACTCGGCGATTAATTCTGGCGAATGTCCTACAAATCCTTGGCCCTGACTCCAAAAACCAAACGTGCTGCCATAGTGTTCCTCGCTTAGTAATGATATTAAAGCATGACTTAAGTGGAACGAAGTCCAATCGATTTCCCCGTGCTGAGAAATAATTGGGACAGACTTCTGTAGTAAACCCTGGGCAAATTTTTCGAAACTCCACTGGTACTGAGCCTTAAAATCTTTTTCATCTAATGGCAGCCATCGGATTACTGGCACTTCAGATTCCTGCTGTCGCAAAAGTTGCAGCAAACTTGACCTGGAAATAGATAGCTCGTGCGTGCCCATTAGATGGTAAGTAAGCGGTGACGACGCAGAGGTAAAGTCCCAGAATTGTGGCTTAAAAATGACAGTTTTTTCAACTGCTGAAACATTCATTTTATCGGGCGATGGTAAGAAAGGCCCCCAAATCAGTTTAAATTGATCTGCCGACAGCTGGAGAAGAGCACCTTCCCGCAAAAAGTTTGTAAATTCGGTTCTATTTATGATACTTTGCAATCCCACAAAGACCCTTAGTTGTTAAAAAATTATTAATTGTTTTTATGTTATCTTATTTAGGATACAAAACAAATGTCTTTGATGATTTTAACTGAAAGCGTGACCTAGCGTATGTCTGTTCAAATTGGAAATGTAGAAATTGGTGGACCCAAATTCACAGTTATTGCGGGCCCCTGTTCCATCGAATCTGAAGATCAATTTCGGCAGTCTGCGGAATCGGTAAAAAAGTCAGGTGCGTCTTTACTGCGCGGTGGAATTTGGAAATTGCGAACCTCGCCAAAATCATTTCAAGGATTAGGTGAAAGTTCTTTTGAATTCATTAAAAAGGTAAAATCTGAAATTGGCCTTGGTCTTATTTCTGAAGTCACTGATGTACGGCAAATCGAAGACATCGCTTCCTTCGTCGACGCCTATCAAGTTGGTGCTCGTAATATGCATAACTATTCTTTGCTAAAAGAACTGGGTAAACAAGATAAGCCGGTCATCTTAAAAAGAAATTTCTCGGCCTATATCGATGAGTGGTTAAAAGCTGCGGATTATATTGTACAAGGTGGAAATAACAACGTTGTGTTGTGCGAGCGCGGCATTCGTACTTTTGAAACAGCAACTAGAAATACCTTAGATTTAAATGCCGTAGTTTACGCAAAGAAACACACATCCTATCCTGTCATCGTTGATCCTTCACATGCGGTTGGCATTAGTGATTTAGTCCCTCCGTTATGTTATGCTGCTGCCGCCGCCGGTGCTGATGGCTTAATAGTTGAAGTTCATCCTAATCCCGCAAAAGCATTATCAGATGGTGACCAAGCCCTGACATTAGACGTCTTTGACAAGACAATGCAGCAGTTAAGAAAAGTTTTAGGAGCATTCGACCGACAACTTAATTCGAATGGTATAAAATCTTAATGTTAAAAAATTCTCCAGATCCTGAAAAAATACGATCGATGTTTTCTAAAGTTGCGGCTAATTATGATAAAGCTAATTCAGTTTTATCGGTTGGTATCCACCACCTCTGGAGAAAAAAATTAGTAAGCCTTGCTGAAACTAAACTCGGCCAAAGCATTTTGGATTGCGCCACAGGAACCGGCGATCTAGCCATTGAATTTAAAAAGCACGTCGGCCCAGACGGTCAAGTGATCGGCACAGATTTTTGCGCCGAGATGTTAGAATCAGCCCCGCATAAAGCTAAAGCCCATAATTTAGAAATTAGATTTGAACAAGCCGATGTCACGGCCCTTCAATATCAAGCCCGGCAATTTGATGTCGTCAGTATCTCTTTTGGCATTCGCAATGTGAATGATCCCGTTAAAGCCTTGCAAGAAATGGCGCGCGTTTGTAAGCCGGGTGGCAAGGTTATGATTTTAGAATTTGGTCAGATGACAATTCCAATTTTGAACTCGGCGTACAATTACTACTCTGAAAAAGTTTTACCCATCTTAGGCGGTTGGATTACCGGTCAAAAGGAAGCCTATAATTATTTACAAAAATCATCGGCAGCTTTTCCTTCTCAGGATAAGTTTTTAGATTTAATGAGGCAAACTGAAGCTTTTAGCCAAGTTAGCTTTACTCCGGTAAGTCTTGGCATTGCCTACATTTACAAAGGTATCGTTAAATAAATATTATTAAATTCTATCCAGGCGTGACCATAGCAAGTGATCTGCAAGAACCATCCACGCCATAGCTTCAACCACAGGAACTGCACGCGGCACGATACAGGGATCATGACGTCCTTGTTTGGCTATATCTTTGATAGAAGAAGTTGGCTTAAATGCTACGCGAAGAATTATTTCTTCTCCGGTTGAAATGCCGCCGCGAATGCCGCCATAGCTAGCCGATCGCATCGATTGATGAAGTTCATTTCCCGTGGTGCTAGCGGCGCTAAAACCTTGGCCAAGTTCAACGCCCGTTGAAGCGCCAATACTCATCATGGCCGAGGTCAAATCGGCTTTTATTTTATGAAATACTGGCTGACCCAATCCTGCAGGAGCATTCTTAATTCGCAGCTCGACGATTCCGCCGTAACTTTCTCCGTCGAGCTTTGCTTTCTCTAACATTGCGACTACGTTTTCATGCTGGGCTGATGGAAACCGAGTCGTAAAAGAATCTATATTTTCATTCCAAACATTTGCTAATTCCACAGTGAACAATTCGTATTTTCCAATCACTGAAGCAAAGCCTAAGATTTGAATTTTTGAATCTATTTGTTGAACTAGCATCTGTGCGAAAGAACCGGCAATAACCCGCGCAACAGTTTCACGCGCGGAGGCCCGGCCACCGCCACGATGATCTACGTGGGAAAATTTTTCTTTCCAGGTATCATCCGCATGCCCGATACGTGCGTTGTCTTTAATGTCGTCGTAATTCTGGGAATTTTGGTCGGAATTAGTAATCATTATACAAATCGGAGTGCCTAACGTTTTATTCTGGAAAATTCCACTTAAAACCGTGGGCATATCAGGCTCATTTCGACTGGTCGTCACAGAACTTTGGCCAGGTCGGCGCCGATTCAAATTATTTTTTAATAGCTGTTGATTAAATTCTAAGCCAGCCGGGCATCCTTCAATTAAAACCCCTATTGCAGGACCATGACTTTCTCCGAACGAGGTCATCTTAAATAATTCTCCAAAGGAATTGGCACTCATAATTGACTCCAATAATGTTGCTGTTGGTCGGCCTGAGATTCAAACATACTTAACCCCGATAGGTACCGACAATTTATTTTTTGGGCATATTCAAGACCCATCGAATTTTCTTGATAGTTTAAATCAATGACTAACTTAGGTTGCCAAGTTGAAACAGGCCACTTCGTATCTTTAGAACGCGGGGTCGACCAAATTAAAACATCCGGTGAAAAACCTTCGTTTTCAATAAGCTTGTGATCACGAAGCGTCGCGGTTCGAGATGAAAAAAAAGCAGCTTCAGGAAGTATTGATTTCATCATACTTAACGTACCACCCCCACCCCACACGGCAATGGTATCCGACGGCTGCAGCTTCGCCATATCTATTAAGGTCTGAAAGCCAATCAAATCTGTATTTTGAGAAAAAATTTGTTCGGACCCTAGCACTAAAGTGTTTGCCGCATGAAATTTTTCTGTTATTTCACTGCGCCGATGTGAAAGTTCGTAAGCCATTTTTTTTAAGGGTGCCGTAACAGCGCAGTAGCTTAATCCCAACTTAGCTAACCAAGGGAAAAATTCTTTTAGCTCGGATTCTGAAAGACAAATGGCTAAGAAAAAACTTTTTTGTCCAGCCATAAAATTTTCATGATAGCTAGGGCTACGCGAAAAAAATATTGGTTTTCCCAGGACAGCGCCAAAATAAGTCGGCCGCTTTTTAGGGAGTCTTAGCCATTGATAAGGTGAAGGCTGATCCGAAAGATCAGTGAAGCTGCGAACGAAATTTAATCGTTGCGAATATTTGGAAAGTTCACGGTACCATCCCCAACGACCATCCTCCGAGCGCGGTAAAAAACTTCGCTTTGTAGGATCTTCTTGCTGCCATAAGTGCCCACTCCAGAGATCCGAAAAATTTTCGATACGTGGAGAAAGCTTTTGGTGATGATCGGAAAATCCTGCTAGTGCTTCAATTCCGTATTGAAGATTTTCGTGATGACTTGATATGATCGTTTTAGCAGGTAAAGCATTTTGGCCATGAACATCCTGAAGCAAGCAATCGTAATCAAAATCGGTTCCTGTTACATGTGGACGATTTTCATTACGAATCGAGACAAGCCACGGGAATTTTTTATCAGCAGCCACAAGCGATTCTATTGACTCGTTGGATAATAGGTCTGTACGCAGTTCAATTTTTTTAAAATTTTTTTTCAATTGCGCAATATTTTTTATTTCATGCGCTAGTAAAGTGTAGTAGGCGTCTGAAATCAAAAAATAATTTAAGGCAAGCTTCTCTTCAACAGGATTCGGTTCTTTAATTCCCTCGGGCATATGATATATTTCATTAGAATATTTAATGAACTGAGATTGACGTAAAGAAAAGCGATTCTGATATTCTTCCAAAGCAGAAATTTTAGGACTTAAGCGCGGTCGATTTAAAAAAATACGACCAACGGAGTCGGTAACTCGGGATATAAACAGGATATGGACATTCGACGGAATTTTATCTGATGCAAACCCGGCACCTAAACTAATTACAAAGTTTTGATTCTCTGTGATTATTTCTTTAAAAGTAGCTTCTTCGATATCACGGAAGAATTTCTCGCCTTTTGTTTCAAAGATTTCATTTATGCTAAGTCCGGATTTCTGTTCAATAACGGCATCTAAATCAAAGTGCTTATCTTTTATATTTTTTAGCTCGCAATACTTTTTATGACGAGCTAAAAATGCTGTTTTACCTACGCCCCTATGGCCAACGATGACTTTTCTCATGGTATAACCTGAATATCCTGCCAAAATTTGGGATAGCTTTTTTGCACGACATTGGCATGCAGAACATTGATGTTAAAGCCTGCTAGTTTCAATAAACCTGCAGCCATAGCCATGCGATGATCGTTGTCCGGATCAAAAGTTACGCTGGTTTTTTTAATGAACACCGACGAATTTCCAATTATTCTTAAGCCATCACTTTCACGACTGTTTTTAATTCCGCACAGCGATAGTAATTCGGCGGTTTTCGCAATCCGGTCCGATTCCTTTGATCTTAAATGGCTAGCACCATGCAAATACGACTCACCATCAGCGAGCGCGCACAAAATGGAAAGCACTGGAAACAAATCTGGAGAATCTTTCAAGTTTGCATTAATACCGATCCAAGATTTTTGCTTTTCTACTGCTAAAATAGAATCACTTTCTAAAAAATTGATCTTCATTTGCTTAAATATTTCTAAGAAAATCAGGTCGGGCTGGCTGGCGCCTGGAAACCAATTGTCGATGCGAATACGTCCCCCGATGACTGCCGCGCCGGCAAGTGAAAAAGCAGAGCTTACATCGGGTTCGGCAATAAGAACTTCCGAACGTGGATTTTGGTTTTTCTCAACAGAAAGAGACAACAAGTTTTCACTTTCTGTTCGCTGGATTTCCATTCCCGCGATTCTTAATAATTTCAAAGTCATTTCTAAATACTCGGCCGAGACCAATGGTTTTACAATTTCAATGTTTAGGTTTTCCGCCAATTGCCAAGCGTTTAGCATCAACCCCGAAATAAATTGGCTAGATACATCACCTCTGCAGTGGATGACCTTTCCCAACTGCCAACCCGTGGAATCGATTTCAATGCTGTTGGCTTGCAGCTTAACTTGCACATTCAGTTGATTTAATATCATCAGTAAATCAGACTGTGGCCTAGCAAGAAGTTGCGGATGCATTGTTAAATTCCAGGTTCCTGGAATTTTTGATATTAAAAAAGCAAAAAACCGAAAAGTTGTGCCACCTGCACCAAGATGAAATTCCGATTTTCCATTTATAAGATCTGTCAGAGCCTGTTCCAAATATTTTACATCTTCAGCCATTGTACTACTCACAATACGCAAAGACTTGTTGTAATGTTGAATGACTAAAGCTCGGTTCAGCCACGATTTCGAACTTGCAACAGGGCCGGCAAATTCAAACATCAGAGTTCCACGCATTGCCGCTGAATTTCGCTTAATATTTCCTTCATAGAAACTTTTTGCCGGTGAACTTTGCCAATATTTTTTATGAAAATAAAATCGATGGTATTCAAAGAGGTTATTTTTTTATCTTTTTTTAATAGCACCAACCATCGGTCCTTCGAAATTTTTTTTAATATTTTTTGCAGATGGATGTGTTTGCCATTGGATGAGTCTAAAATAAGATTGGTAATTCTTTGCAATTGAGTGCTATTTAAATATCTTTTGTGATTGCTCCAGCGCGCTGAAAATAGGATTCCCAGTTTAACAGCGTCTCCGTGGGCTAATTTAAATTGACCTTCAAGGACGTGGCCAATGGTGTGACCAAGATTCAAAACTCTCCGTAAGCCGTTGGTTTCAAATGGATCGGCTTTAACGATATCCATTTTTGCAGTGACCAATGTCGGCAGTAACCTAAAAAAATCCGAATTATTAAGGCGACTTTGCTTTTTCTCTAGGTATTCGAACGTTTCTTTGGAATTAATAATACTGGCTTTAATGACTTCGCCCATGGCTTCTTCTTTACGTGCTGTGGGCTGGGTTCGTAATAAATTTTCACTAAGATAAATTTTATGGGCTGGATAAAAAGTTCCTATTTGATTCTTGTTTTTGTCAAAATTAAGACCATTTTTCCCGCCATGAGCAGAATCCACGGCAGCCAGCCAAGTCGAAGGGATCTGCACAAAAAAACGTCCGCGCAAAAATACACTCGCGATAAAGCCAACAAAATCACCAACACTGCCGCCGCCGACGGCTATAAAAGTAAGGCTAGTCGTTTGAGGAATTTCCATTTTTGCCAATGCCTTTAGAACAGCAGTTAGCGAGCTTAAGGTTTTTAAGGACTCACCCGCCTTTAAGGGCAAACTAAAAGCGAAATTTTTCCGCCACAACTTAAATTCCGCTGCATTATCCAAAACGGAGTCGTAAAGCACTACGGATTCAAGTGGAAACTGTTTTCTGGAAGGTAATTGAGTTGAATAAATAAGGCTCGTTTTCACCATTCTGAATCTATTCTTAATTATAATTGATATCAAGCATTAGGCCGTGATTAATCCTGGTATTTTACTTACATTAATAAGGTTTTTCGAAATTAAATTATCTCTGACATGAAAGGTTTTTCTATGCAAAAAATCAAAGTTGCTAATCCCGTTGTTGAGCTTGATGGCGACGAAATGACTCGAATCATCTGGAAATTTATTAAAGACAAATTAATTTTACCCTATCTTGATATCGACATTAAGTACTTCGATTTAGGCATGGAATATCGTGATAAAACCGACGATAAAGTTACAGTAGAAGCTGCTGAGGCCATCAAAAAATACAACGTGGGCATCAAATGTGCCACTATCACTCCCGACGAAGGGCGCGTGACAGAGTTTAAATTAAAGCAAATGTGGAAATCGCCGAACGGGACTATCCGAAATATTTTAGATGGAACTGTATTTCGTGAACCAATCATCTGTAAAAACGTTCCACGTCTGGTTGCTAATTGGACCGCACCTATTTGCATTGGCCGGCATGCCTTTGGCGATCAGTACCGCGCGACTGATTTCGTGACCAAGGGTGAAGGCAAGTTAACCATAACTTTTGAGCCAAAAGCGGGCGAGAAAATTACTCATGAAGTTTACAATTTTAAAGGCGATGGTATTGCTCTAGCGATGTATAATACGGATGAGTCGATTCGTGGCTTTGCTCATTCGTGTTTAAATACGGCCTTAATGAAAAAGTGGCCGCTTTACCTTTCAACTAAAAATACAATCCTTAAAAAATACGATGGACGCTTTAAAGATATCTTTGAAGAAATTTACCAGAAAGAATTTAAAGCAAAATATGAGGCGGCTGGAATTACTTACGAACATCGTTTAATTGATGACATGGTTGCTAGCGCCTTGAAGTGGAATGGTAATTTTGTATGGGCTTGTAAAAACTATGACGGAGACGTGCAGTCCGATACCGTTGCTCAAGGTTTTGGTTCGCTAGGGCTTATGACATCTGTATTAATTACTCCAGATGGAAAAACCATGGAGTCCGAAGCAGCGCATGGAACGGTTACACGTCACTTTCGGATGCACCAACAAGGCAAGCCGACATCAACGAATCCAATCGCTTCCATTTTCGCTTGGACTCGTGGGTTAGAGCACCGTGCAAAATTAGACAACAATCCGGCACTTGATAAATTCTGTAAGACATTAGAAAAGGTTTGCATCGAAACTGTTGAATCCGGAAAGATGACAAAAGACTTAGCGGTATGCATTTACGGTGAAAAACTAACATCATCGCAGTACCTAAATACTGAGCCATTTCTAGATGCCATTGATCAAAATCTAAAAAAGGCTATGGTTCTTTAAGCTCAGGCGGCTAACTTAGATTAACATATTATATTAAAAGGACTTTCGTTCTCGATGTTGACCGTCGGTACAATGTGCCTACGGTCAACATCGGGAGTAACAGTAAGACATGGTCTCCGAATCCTTAGAATAACCTAAGCACCTGTGTAAGGTTACAGATCGAGTTCAAGATTTAGACACCAGCGATGCCAAAAGCTAAACTATCGCATTACAGCGGGATTTCATTTTGCAACGTCGTTGTCATGCGGAAATTCCAACGTGAGTCAGTATCGTTATTAGGTTGTATAATTACCGAGCCTCGAAATACGAAGATCGTTATTCTTGATTTTTCAAGAATGGGTTTGGCTTTTATCACCGATCAAATTATACCGCCAAAGACTTTCCTGTCGATCGCGTACCAAAACGAAGTTGGAAGCATTATACAAACGAAAATCTACGTAAAAAATGTTTCACAAAAGAACAGTCTATCAAATCGAATTGGTGCCCAGTTCGCTGCAGTTGAATCACGAATTTAATAAAATTCGTAAAAAAAACCTACAAAAGTTCATTTTAGACAGTTTTATATAACATTCGAAGACTTTTATTAGTTTTGGCGAGTATTCAATTTGCTGTGTTAATGGTTATCAAGGAGGACAACATGATGTTGATCCAAAAGAATATTAATTTAGTGGTCTTCATTGCATTGCTTTTATTACAAGGTTGCGCCAAAGATTCCGGCGGATCCGCAGTAAAAACAACTGCTGATCTCAGTAGTTCCTCTTTAGATCTTGGCAATTCGGTGATTGCTCAATCGGTTTCGACTGGTGTTTTTCAAATTCCTACGGATCCTTCTTTAGCAACGGTTCCTACGCCTATCTCGCCCGTAGCGACGATTCCTGCTGATCCGAATTCAATAACGTCGACGACGACAATACCGTCAACGACACCCGTGACCTCGACGACGACAACACCGTCTTCTGTTGTGGTTGCGGATCCCATTATTACTTTAACGGACCCCGTGCTGGTGTTAACTCCTGCTGACACTGCACCACCTACCTCGACGACCACAACAACGACGACAACTCTTCCAGTTATTGTTACTGATCCCGTAGTTGCACCAACCCCAGTTCCTGCGCCAACGCCGGTGCCTGTTGTGGTAATTCCTGATCCCGTAATTACACCAACCCCAGTTCCTGCGCCGACACCGGTGCCTGTTGTGGTAATTCCTGATCCTGTAGTTGCACCAACCCCAGTTCCTGCGCCAACGCCGGTGCCTGTTGTGGTAATTCCTGATCCCGTAATTACACCAACCCCAGTTCCTGCGCCAACGCCGGTGCCACCGGTTGTTGTTATACCTGATCCCGTTGTAATTACTCCGGATCCAGTCGTGATAACAAATCCGCCGCCAGTAAACTCCGGTGGAGAAATTTGTAAAAATGATGATGACGACGATGATGATAACGACCGCGATGATCATGATGGAAAAATTCACCATGATAACGGCCGCCACTTGGGTTTTCTTAAAAATGCAAAGCATTATGGCTTTGGAAAAGATAAAAATTCAAAGAAGCCTGACGACAATGAAGAGCGTGAAGAACATAAAAATAAATCATGCAAAAAAGACGACGATGATTCGATTAAGTTTTGTAACTATGCCTTTATTATGAAACATCACAAAAAAGGTTACAAAGATTTTAAATTTAAATTTGTTACTAGTGACGACGAGCATTTTGATAATAAAAAAGGAAACTTTATTATCGTGGCGACTAATCAGCACTCTTTTGTACGATCAATCAACGGCTGCTCTGGAAAAATAATTGTTTGCGGAGCTCGCGTGCATGAAATCAAAAAAATGAATGGACACTTAGGACTTTGTCATAGCCGCGTTGAGGATTTAAAAGAACATAGTGGCCACTTGGCGATCGATCGCTATAGCGAAGTGAATCGTATTAATCAATCACAGTGCACTGTCAGTAAAAAATAATTACGTGCGATTTCGAAGCTTCGGGTCTAATTGATCCCGAAGCCCGTCACTAATAAGCTGAGTAGAAAGAATTAACAGTAGCAAGCAAACTCCGGGAATAGTCATTAACCAAGGTGCTTGCTGAATATAGTTTTTTGAATCACTAAGCATCGTGCCCCATTCAGGATACGGTGCTTGAACTCCAAGACCTAAAAATCCCAAAGCCGCGGTATTTAAAACAGCATCGCTAAAACAAACTGCTGATTGCACTAAGATTGGTGTGAAACAATTTGGTAGCAGATGATTAAAAATAACTCGCCTGTGTCTTGCGCCTAAGGCCTGCGACGCTTGCACATAATCCTTCGAACTTTCAATCATCGCAGCGGATCTTACAAGACGGTACATGACCGGTAAGGCCACAATGGTGACACTTAAAATCGTGTTAAATAAGCCAGATCCCAGAACTACCACAACCATTAACGCCAGTAATAAACTTGGTAGTGCCTGCAATGATTCCATCACCTGATTGATAATTAAATCCGTTCGCCCTTTAAAATATCCCGAAACAAGCCCTAACCCCGCCGCAATTAAAATTGAAAAAAAAGTAGAAATCAACCCGATGCCAATAGAGAAACGAGACCCTACGAGCAACCTAGACAGAGTATCTCGTCCCAAGTCATCTGTACCCAGCCAAAAAAGGGGGTTGTATCCAGCTTTCCAAAAAGGCATAGCCATCTGACTATCTGAAAACACTTCTTGAAATGAATACGGAGTAAATACCAAGGATCCCACGGCTAAAAGTAAAAAAGAACAGAAAATAAAAAGGCCGATCATTAAATTTTTATTTTTGATCCTAGGCATTTTTTGCGTCTTTCATTTTTGGATTTAATTTCTCGATCCCAAGATCAACCAGCACATTTGTTAATGCAATAATTAACATAGAATAAAAAAGTCCGGCTTGAACTACAGGATAGTCGCGGGCCTCGATACTTTTAATTAACCAGCGGCCGATGCCCGGCCATGAAAATAAAGTCTCGGTAATAATAGCTCCTGTCAGCAGCTGTCCAAGCGATAGGCCAATCGTTGTCAGAATCTGCGGCAGAGCATTTTTCATGATGTGTTTAAATAAAATTTTAGTTGGGTTTAACCCTTTTGCTTTTGCAGTGCGAATAAAATCTTCTTTTTCTACATCAATAAAAGCAGATCGGGTAATTCGCGTGATCATGGCTAGGGGTATAGTTCCTAATACAAATGCAGGAAGCATAAGATGGCGTAGCGCGCTTAAGAAAGCTGCAAGCCCTGATTCACTAAAAAGGGAATCGATCAGATAAAAGCCAGTGTGATAGGGCACATCAAATTCAATGGCGATGCGCCCCGAAACTGGTAGCCACTGAAGATCGACCGAGAAAAAGAAAATACATAGTAAAGCCCACCAAAAAATCGGCATCGCAAAACCAATGGTCGAGATGCTGACCGCTGTGTAATCCCAGATGGAATTTCTTTTAATAGCGGCAATGATTCCAAGAAAAATTCCGACGATTGAAGCCCACAGCAAAGCAACAAACGCCAATTCAAATGTTGCAGGCCAAAGAATTTTAAATTCTGCCATAACGGGCTGATGGGAAACATTAGATTCACCAAAGTCACCTTGCAGAATATTGACAACAAAAATTTGGAATTGTTTTAGTACTGGTTTATCTAGTCCATAAAGTTTTTTAAGTTCAATTAGACGCTCAGCAGACGCACCCCGCTCGCCCAAGATATTGGTGACGGGATCGCCTGGGATAAGTCTTATAATTATAAAACTTACCAGGCAAATAAAGAAAAACGACGTTATAATGCGGAGTAATTTATTTAATATCAACACTTTCAAACTGTTCATGTCCAAAAGGGTTTACTTGATAGCCAGTCACTTTACTGCTGATAACTTTATTTTGTCGGGAATGGGCCACAGTTACCCAAGGTTTTTCTTTTTTAAAGATCACTTGAGCTTTTTGATAAAGGTCACTTCGCTTAGCTTGCGTTGACTCTTCTTTTGCTTTTTGTATTAAGCTATTAAACTCTGGCTGACACCAGTGGGCATAATTACTACCAGCTTCGACCGCCGAACAGCCCAATAAAACGTTTAAAAAATTATCTGGATCGCCGTTGTCGCCTGTCCAACCAAATTGGATAAAAGCATGTTCACCTTTTTTTGATTTTTCTAAATAAGTTGGCCAGTCATAAGTTTGTAATTTTACCTTGATGCCAATCTTTGCAAGGTCAGCTTGCATCAGCTCGCCCAACTTTTTCCCGTTTGGCATATACGGCCGAGAAACTGGTAGCGTCCATAGTTCTGTTTCAAATCCGTTTGGGAACCCTGCTTCAGTTAATACTTTTTTTGCTTTTTCGACATTGTATTCGTCATCCGGTGTCGCCTTATTATAAGACCACATCGTTGGAGGAATCGGGTTTTTAGCAACGACGCCTTGGCCTTTATAGATCGCTTCGATGTATGATTTTTTATTCATAGCCAACGTAATGGCTTCGCGGACTTTTAAATTATCGAACGGTTTTTTAGAAGTATTGAAGGCCACATAGCCAACATTTAAACCTTCGGTAGAAATTAAATTAAGTCCAGCAGTAGTTTTAATTGATTCAATATCTTGAGGCTGAGGTTCGCTCATAACATGACATTCACCGGTCTTCATTTTCTGCAAGCGAACGGTTGAATCTGTTGTTACGACAAAAATCAACTGTTCAATTTTAGGCTTACCCTTGAAATATTGATCAAACGCCGAATAACGAACAGCAGAGTCTTTTTGATAACTTTTAAAAACGAAAGGCCCCGTGCCGATCGGATTGGTTTCTAAAGTTCTTAATCCTTTACCCGATTTAACTAAAGACTGCGCGTATTCTTCGGACATAATGCTTGCAAAATCCATTGCCAGATTTGCCAAAAACGGAGCTTCTGGTTTTTTTAATTCGAAGACTACTGTGTGTTCATCGACTTTTTTTACATCAGTAATAATTTGATCTAATTCCATCGCTTTAAAATATTCATAATTTGCAGCAGGAACTGAAAGTGGGTGTTTCGTGTCCATTTGGGATTTGAATGTATACACCACGTCATCCGCATTAAGTTTGCGGGTAGGTTTAAAAAATTCGTTGGAATGGAATGCAACATCCGCTCGCAATTTGAAGGTATATGATTTGCGATCTTTTCCGATGGTCCATGACGACGCTAAACTTGGAATAACTTCAGTTGAGCCCTTTTTAAAATCCACAAGGCGGTTGAATACAGCTTGGCTAGAGGCATTTAAGCTGACCGAATCACTTGCTAATTGCGGATTGAAAGTCGCTGGACTTCCTTCCATACAGTACACTAAATTCTTTGCTGCTTGAGCCTGCGAAATAAAACCTGATAATATTAAAATTAACATTAGCCGTGACATAAAATCTCCCTCTGTAATTTGCTACTAAAGCCTCACACACGGTTCCTACTATGACAAGAAAAACTGGGGCCGCAGAACAAAAAATCACCAGTTGATTGGAGCAAGCCCCCGCGATTGCAACCAGTGATTGGCCTTAGAAAAAGGTTTAGAGCCAAAAAATCCACGATGTGATGATAACGGCGAAGGGTGCACACTTTTTAAAACCAAATGTTTCGTTGTATCGACAAATTCCGCTTTTTTTTGAGCATATGAGCCCCATAAAATAAAAACAACGTGATCGCATTGGGCGTTTACAACTGAAATTATTTTGTCAGTAAATTCCTCCCAGCCCTTTTTTTGATGAGAAGCCGCTTTTCCGTCTTCCACCGTCAACACACTGTTTAACAGTAAAACTCCCTGTTCGGCCCAACCACTTAGATCGCCCGAGTTTGGTTTTTCAACCCCCATATCGGTGGCTAATTCTTTAAAAATATTTTGCAAACTGGGTGGCGGCTTAATCCCCTCAGGAACAGAAAAACATAATCCGTGCGCTTGACCTGCGCTGTGATAAGGATCTTGTCCAAGAATCACGACTTTAACAGTTGGTAACGGCGTCAACTGCAGGGCATGGAAATAGCTTTTTTTATCCGGATAAATATTTTTTTTGTTTTTATACTCGTCAGCTAAGAAAGTTTTTAACTTTTTCGTACGAGGTGTTTCAAATTCGGAATCCAGAAATTGAAGCCAGCTGGTAGGAATATTTATGGGTGCCATAACTCAAAATGATACAACGACTTAAGTCGATACACACGATTTAACGTCCTGCAATTTATACTATTTTAAAATTAAAAAGCGACTTTTGTCCATTGGACTTTTGAGTCTGATTTCAACATGTTATTATTAAATAACAGGCGATCAGAAGGGTGGCAATTATGTCTTCAAACGCTAAGTTTTTAAAGCAGACGACCTCAATTCTTGAAGCAAATAAAGAAATTAAATCTTACATCAATCAACAAATCCTTGATTTTGAACCCTTTATCACTCCTGACACAACCATCTTGGTTATTGCCCGCGATCCTGCGCTTAAAGATCAAGAAGAAAATGAAATAGAAAACCCCGCTGTTGTAAAAAATTGCGCGCACCGAATTGTGATCATTTTGAAAGAAGATGATAGCTCGATTGAAGCTGAAGCTTTTCATGACAATATTTTTGCGGCGATAAAATTAGCAAAAGATAAGTTGGTCGAAGATTTACTGGCTATTCAAAATGAAATGGAAAATTCTCAAGAACGGCTGAATGCTATTCAGCAGGCCGGCAGAGCCGATCAGATTCATTAATTTATTTAAGATCGGCCTGCACCAAACTACCGATCAAATCTTGCAATTGCTCGAACACGAGTGAGTCCGTTGGCAGGTCATCACGAAGTTCAGTTGTTAACACGGGAACTTTTCTTTCTACCCAAAGATAACGCCCCAAACTTCCGGGGAAATTACCCAAACTTTTCCATGGCAGATAACTGTATTTGGGTTTTCGAACTTTCGGGCCATCGAAGTCTAAAACTTTTAATGGTGTATGAATGGAAATTACGAAATCAGGCTTATAATCATCAAGGTGCTGCATAATACATTGCACTTCGATTTCCTTGCCTGCCCCGTAACCCGGAAACTTCCGTGCAGAACCATGGGCTTCTTTTTTCCAAAAATTCTCGGCGTCCTTTCCCCAGTCGGCGGTTGGAAAATTGCGATTTAAGTCAACCCCCGATGCATTCGTTCTAGTTTTCGCTGCAACACCGTCCGGATTAGTTACTGGAAGAATACGCCATGAATTACGCGGCGAAACTTTATTAAGGCGTTCAACCCAATAGCGGCCCAGTCCGCCGGCGTTCGTTTCATCGCCATGAATCAAACTGAGAACTAAAATTTTTTTCGGCTGTTTAGCATTACCCTGGTGATCAATATGAAAAACGGGCTCGCCTTTGCTACTTGAGCACTGCGAACTTTTTTCGGCTTTTGCACAGGCTTCCTGGATGGCTTCATCTTTGTAATAACTTTTGTAGCGCGCTAGTGATTTCACGCAAGATTGTCTCAAAGAGAGTGGCTCCGATTGAGCTACTGTGGCCGTTATGAAAAATAAAATACAAATGAAACGTGGCATTTCGGGAAGTTCATCATACCTGTTGAAAAAAGTCCTCATGTTTTTTCAGGCATCACCGATGAGCTATTACGATGACCTAGACCTTCGATCAGGAGTTTATTGGATGAATGAAAAAAACGGTTTCTATTTAGCGCTGCTACTGATCGCTAATCCCATGATGTTGCTTTTCTTTCAAAACTGCTCTGTATTTCCACAGGCAAAAGCAAGTAAGGATGAGATCAAAGCTGTTCAACAACAAAATCGCACAACACCCGACGGAATTGTTCGTTATAATTTTACAAAATTGATCTAGACCCCTCTTGACTTACATATAAATTACACTGTAACTTCTATGTATGAAAAAGAACAACTCGCCCCTCCCACCTTTGACAACTAAAGAAAAAGCAGTACTTCAATTTATTGAAGACGAACTTATGAAAAAAGAAGTGTCGCCTTCGTATCAAGAAATCTGTGATCACTTTGGTTTCGCCTCTTATAATTCGGTTCAGAATTATTTGAAGCAATTGTCAAATAAAGGCTATGTTCAGATTCCGCAAAATCAGAAACGCGCAATTCAGATTTTGTTTTCGGTACAGGACTTTAAAAAAGATTTAATCGAAAGACTAAATATATCGGCAGAGCCTTCGAACAGCTCTCGTCCTGGTCAGTCTTCCTACGATCATGAAGGCCACTCTAGGGTTCTGCCCATTCCTTTTTTAGGTCGTGTTGCCGCGGGATCTCCAATTGAACGCATACACGAAAATGAATTTATAAATATTCCTGCCTCGTTAATTAAATCCAGCGTTAATCACTTTGCTTTGCAAGTTGAAGGCGATTCTATGATTGATGAAGGCATATTTGATGGCGACACTCTGGTTGTTCAATCCCATAAAGTGGCCAAAGATGGCGACCTTGTAGTTGCAAGCATCAATGACGAAGCCACGGTCAAAAAATATTTCTTTAAACCTCATCCTGATAAACCCCAGCAAGGAAAAATGATCGAATTACGACCTGCAAATCCACGCTTAAAATCCGTTTGGTATCCAGCCAATGAAGTAGAGATTAAAGGTCTAGTCCGCGCATTATTTCGTACCTACACGTAGATTTTTTTTGCTGTTTTGGCCTATCTAAGTCTAGTCGGTGGATGTACGTCGATCAGTGCAATATGTTAATCTAATATGACATGCGTGTAGTTGGTTTTTTATTAATTATCTTTGTTTCGCGTTTCGTCATGGCTGAAGCCATGACGCCCATAGAATTAAAAAAAATATTTGCAGAAAAAAATATAGTTAAATATGTCATTTCGGGCCAAAGCGTCGTCCGATTTTTCGAAGAAGAATTTGTAAATATCGCAGATCCAAGCGTTCTTGATGGTGGCTTTTCTGCAGAGTACTTCGATTTGGAATATGAAGTGCATCTTCGGCCTAATCAACCCGAGCCTTATCTTTCGTTATCAGAACTTACCCAAGATACGAATACGTTACTTGAACTTCATAAAAAATATTATTCGCGTATTAAAAGCCAGGTTCAATTACGTAATTACTTTCAAACTGCGTTTATTGGGCTTCTTCATACAATTGGTTCACTTAAAAAAGTTCAGGTTGGCTTGCCTAGCGAAAGCTATAATGTTCTTACCAATTTAATACTAGAACAAGGCCGATTAATCACCAGCAATCAAAAAGAGTATGTAACGATGATCGATTTTTGGTGGGATTATCTTTGGGCCCATTTTCAAAATTTCCCAGTCGATCTGGTTGAGCTTGGAAACCAAAAACTTCGGGGCGTTTGGCTGAATGACAAGCGTGATCTGAATAAAAAAAGAATCGAGAAATTTCTTGCTGGTTATTCGATGTTGGGATTACGTAAGACGACTAGCCCTGTGGTCTACCGCGATATTACCAATCAGATTCTGGTGCGCCTTGCGAAGAATGCTTATGAAATTTATACACTACGTGAAGATCAGCACGCCTTAACAAAGGCGCGCATATTTAAGTACAAATATGAAACCAAAAGCGGTCTGACTGAAGATGCAGAAAAAACAAAGCGTGAAATTGCTAAAGAGGGGCTAGCGACCCGCTTTAAAAAAGTTTGGACTGGCCCTATTGATTCTTTTTTCAATGTCGAAAATAAATTTATTGTCATGCGTATATTTAAGGCTTTAAGCGCATTACTTTTTAACATTTATTCCTTAACCCGCTATTTCGTGGGATTCTTGTTAATCACTTTTCCTTTTGATGCCGCCTTTATCGTTGCTGGTTTAATTATTCTTTCTGTTGAAGGCAGGGCTTTATTTCAGAACGAATTCTGGCCGAAATTTATTTTTACACGAAGTGAAGAATACACCATTAATTTACTGAATACAGTTTTTCAAAAAATAAATAATTTTTTTGCACGCATCGTCAATGACATATTTTTTGGATTTCACATGCTGTTTTATTATTACACCAGTGATGCGGCCAATCGGAATATCCGCATAGGCAGCTCATTGTTGATTTTTGGCTTGGGCTTGTTCTTTAGCTCTGCCCGTACAATGGTTGAATCTTTTGTCGCGCAGATGTCGATTTAAACGGAGGCCTTATTAAAACGCACTGTGTTCGTCTACTGCCAAATCAGGATTTAAAAAATGAAATAGCAAAGTTATGTGCGACCAGAAACATTCAAGCAGGCCTCGTCAGCTCTTCGGTCGGAAGCTTAAGTCAGCTTAACTTAAGATTGTCGGGCGCGAATTCCTTTTTGAAAAAATCTAAAAAATTTGAAATTATCAGCTTGAATGGCACTGTTTCCATAAATGGAATTCATTTGCACGCATCCGTTTCAGACAATTTAGGAAATGTTTTTGGCGGCCACTTAATGGAAGGTAATATTGTCTTTACAACGTGCGAGCTGGTTTTGCTAGAGCTCGCTGAGGTGGTATTTACTCGTGAAGAAGATCCAGCGACAGGATTCAAAGAAATAAAATTTAATTTAATTTAATCTTTGCTGGCATCACGCTTCTACTTTACAAAGTCTTGGGCACCTTTTCCAATATCTTTAAGATAGTTTCGCACTTTATCATAATCCGAGTCTTTTACGTCCTTAAAGTCAGTAATATGATACATATTATGAAGAACCTTGGCGCCTTCCTCGGAATGTATATATTTAACTAAAGCTTTAATCATTTTTATTTTTAAATCCTCGGGAAAATCCTTACGAAAGGCTACGGGATCATTTGGAATTGGACCGGTTAATTTCAAAATTTTTATTTTATCATACACATCAGGAAATTGAGTTTGTACTAACATCCTTGCATCTTTAGGCGAACCATCATCGTCAGGAGGAGTGTAAAAGGTAGCTCCCGCATCGACCTGCTTTTGATAGACAGCACTGACAACTGAGTCATGGCGGCCAGCAAATAAAAAATCTTTGGGCTTTATATTTTCTTCTTTAAATAGTCGTAAAGGTAAAAGATAACCCGAGGTCGAGGCTGGATCTACATAGGCAAACTTTTTGCCATTTATATCTTTGATGGATTTAATTTTACTGTCCGCACGAGTGATTATTTGACCGTAATACTCGTCCCGCCCCCGATTCATTAATTTTAGTCGGGCTTCAACGTCATATTTTTCATGGGCTAAAATGTAGCCAAAGGTATTGATTATTGCGACGTCCGCACGCTTAGAACCAAATCCTTCAACCACCGCAATATAGTTCACTGGAACATCCACACTTACTTGAAGACCAAGTTCTTTCGTTAAATAGTTTTGAAGAACTTTCCCATTGTCTACTAGGGCCTGCATATCTTGGGCGGGGATTAAAAAAAACTTTATTGGATTTTCTTTAGAACCAATCTCTTGTTTCTTGGTACAAGAAAATATAAACAAGACTGGTAAAAAACAATGTAGAATTTTGTGCACAATTAAGCTTAATACCTGAAATTCTTTCTTTCAATATCTAAACAGGTAGACTAGAAACGTTCTGCCTGGGCTACCTTGACAGATCATTATTGGTCCTCATATTAAGCTAACAAACAGATACGTCTGTTGAGGAGAGTGTATGATGATTCCCGCTGGTTCTTTCCCCGTTCTTCCTCTTAAAAATACAGTATTATATCCTGGGGTAACTCAAGCCCTTCGCGTGGGGCGTGATAAAAGTATTCGTGCCGTAGACCTTTCAAAAGAAAAAAATAATTGGATCCTGACCCTTTCTCAAAAAGATCCAGAACTGCATGTCGAGAAAGTTGACGACCTTCATGACATCGGCACATTATGTAAAGTCGAATCGGTCAAATCAGCCAATGAATCGGGGTACTTTATAGTGGTTCGTGGTTATTACCGTGTGCGGGCCACTTCCTTTAAAACTGAAAACGGAATATTTGAAGCTTATGTCGAGCGGTTGGATGATGTTATTGATGTCGATAAGTCGACTGAAATCGCTTTGCTAGCAAGTCTTAAATACGTTGCTAAAGAGGTCTTACATCTTATTCCGGGCAACACAGATTCCGTGCAAGAGATGGTCGAAGTTGTTGATGACCTGTCATTACTTTCCCACATGGCAGCAGCCAATGCAGACATTAGCATGGCCGAGAAACAAAAATTATTAGAAATTACTTCGGTTAAAGCCAGAGTCATGCAGCTTTTGGGCGTATTGCATGAACTTAAAGAAAAAATGAAAATCCATTTAGACATTCGCAATAAATTAAATAGTAAAATCGGTCAAAGCCAACGTGATCATATTTTACGCGAGCAAATGAAAACGATAAAAGAAGAGCTTGGCGAAAAAGATGATACAAATTTCATCGCTAATTATCGTAAGAAAATTGACGAGTCCGATCTGCCAAAAGAATCTTTGGAATTGGCCAATCAGCAGCTTAATAAATTAGAAAATTCGAATTCACAGTCGCCCGAATATCAAATGGTCCGTTCACACTTAGATTTTATGCTAGCACTTCCATGGAATCGATCTTCTCTGCAAAAAGAAATTGATTTAACATTGGCGGAAAAAATACTTAATGAAGATCATTTTGGCTTAATAAAAATTAAAAAACGAATTTTGCAGCATTTGGCAGTTATGAAATTAAAAAATGATAAAAAAGGATCAATTTTACTTTTTGTTGGACCTCCGGGCGTTGGAAAAACTTCACTTGGGCAAAGTATTGCCAAAGCTCTTGGGAAGAAATATCAACGGATTAGTTTGGGTGGCGTGCGAGATGAATCTGAAATCCGTGGTCATCGCCGCACCTATATTGGAGCTTTGCCAGGTCGAATTTTATCGGCCTTAAAAAAAGCTGATCAAAATGATGCCGTTTTTGTGTTGGATGAAATTGATAAGCTCAGTCGCAGTTATTCAGGTGATCCGTC
This sequence comes from Bdellovibrionales bacterium, assembly GCA_043753645.1. Lineage (GTDB taxonomy): Bacteria > Bdellovibrionota > Bdellovibrionia > Bdellovibrionales > Bdellovibrionaceae > Pseudobdellovibrio. Next base: position 28,523 of record JAYUWH010000024.1, on the reverse strand, counting down.
GGCAGCTTTGCTAGAAGTCCTAGACCCCGAGCAAAATAACACCTTTGCCGATCACTATTTGGATACGCCTTTTGATTTGTCAAACATTACATTTATTGCTACGGCCAATTCACTAGATACAATACCCCTGCCACTTTTGGACCGTATGGAAATTATTGATCTCAGCGGATACACGACAGCTGAAAAGCTGCACATCGCAAAGAATCACCTTTGGGTTAAGCAACTTACCGCACATGGCTTAAAAGCGGAAAACGTGCAAATTTCCGACGAAGCAGTTATGAAAATAATTAGTCATTACACTCGTGAGGCTGGAGTTCGCGATCTGCAACGAAAATTACAAGAGGTTTGCCGGTATGCTTGCGAAGTAAGTTTAAAATCTCCCGAAAATATTGTCATCGGTCTGCCACAAATAGAAGAAATTTTTGGATCCGAAAAATACTCTTACGAAGTTACTGATCAGTTACCAACTCCAGGGGTTGTTACAGGTCTTGCGTGGACTCCCGTTGGTGGTGATATTTTATTTATCGAATCAGCACTGGTTCCGGGAAAAGGGGATATGATTCTGACCGGCCAATTGGGCGATGTGATGAAAGAATCTGCTCAGATAGCAAAATCTTTAATTAAAGCTCGCGTTGCTCTATTAAATCCGACGTTTGAATTTAATCGTTTTGATGTTCATATCCATTTACCTGCCGGCGCGATCCCGAAAGATGGACCTTCAGCGGGTATTACCTTGTTAACTTCGCTAGCTTCTTTAATATCACGCACCCCAGTAAATCCGCGTTTGGCAATGACGGGTGAAATTAGTTTACGTGGAAAAGTGTTACCTGTGGGCGGAGTTAAAGAAAAAGTAATTGCGGCTCATCGCTCGGGCGTGAATAAAATTATTATGTCCAAGCGGAATGAAAAGGATTTAAAAGATATTCCAGAGGATGTGAAGTCACAAATTGAATTTGTTTTTGTAGAGCACATCAATGATGTTATTTCAAGTGCCCTCAATATCGATTTAACCAATTGGAACGAAGAACTATTGTACGGTCCTAATGAAAACCATCTTAATGGAGGCAAAACTGCTGGAATTAATTGATGTCTTAAAAAAAGGTATTTTTTTATAGGTCAAAATAGTTTTTTATAATTGTGATAGTTTCTTCAGGGCCGCTAACAAATTTTATACGAACTAAAAGAACCAATTACATTGGGTAAGGATTTTTAATATGGTCAGAATGACAGCTAAGTACGTGGGCGAAAAACACTGCGAAGCAATTCATGAACCGTCGAAATCAATAATTGAAACTGATGCCCCCAAGGACAATCAAGGACGTGGCGAAAAATTTTCACCGACGGATCTTGTTGGTACAGCGTTAGCGACCTGTATGTTAACGACAATAGCGATCGTCGCTGAACGCGACGGAATTGATATTAAGAATTCTACAATATCAGTCGAAAAAGAAATGGCGTCCGATCCTCGTCGTATCGCTAATTTAAAAATTACATTTCACTTACCAAAATCTTTTTCGGAAGAAATGAAGCGTAAATTAGAATTTGTAGCCAATACCTGCCCTGTAAAAAAATCTCTGCATCCGGATTTACAAACTCCGATTGAATTTAAATATGATCTTTAGTTCTGTCTTTGTCCGGTTGGCAAATCAACAACCTCGATATTTTTAGAAATAATTTGTGGTATTTCTTTTGGCAAATTCGCTTTTATCACGTCCACTAAAGAATTCTTTATTTTTTCTTTCCGAAAATACTTATTATAGATCAAGCTCACTTCGCGAGATGGCGCAGGATTAACAAACTCTTTGAGTCTCTTTTCATCTTTTATGTCTTGAGCGGCCAACCACGGAAGCAAAGTAAAACCATTCTCTTGATCAACCATTTTCTTAAGCGTTTCTAAACTGCCACTTTCAAATAATAAATTTTTATTTTGATCACTTATTTTTTTACGGTTCCGACAAAGTAGCAATGATTGCTCACGAAAACAGTGACCGTCAGTTAGCAACCACAGATCATTCGAGTTTAAGTCTGTCTGCTCTATTTTTTTTTGCTGGCGAAGTGGTGAGGTCTCGGCAACATACGCCAAGAAAGGCTCGTAAAACAGAGCTTCAGCTTTTACGTTTTCATCATCAATCGGTGTTACCAGAAGCCCTAGATCCAAATCGGATTCACTAATTTTTTTAATAATTTGCGAAGTCTGAAGTTCTTCCACAATAACTTTCAAAGAGGGATTTGCCTTCATGAACCGTTTTAGAAATAACGGAATTAAATAGGGGGCTAAAGTTGGTATAACACCAAGCCGAATTTCGCCTTTTGATTCATCTTTTTCTTCAAGGACCAACTCATTCAACTTAGCTGATTCTCGTAATACAACTTGTGCCTGCTTAATTAAAGTTTCACCAATTTTTGTAGTTTTGATGGGCTGTACACTTCGATCAAAAAGTATTAAGCTAATTTGCTCTTCTAACTTCTGAATTTGCATGCTTAACGTAGGTTGGGTAACTCCACAGTGCTTTGCAGCTATACCAAAATTTTTGTATTTGTCGACAGCTACGACATAGCCAAGTTGCGTAAGGGTCATTTAAACTCCTATTTAAAAATTAAGGGAATGGTTATGGTTGAGCTTTTTTTAGCCGTCATAAATTGCGTAGAACCAAAAATTGACTTCAACTCCCGGTGCAAATAATTTTCATCCTTCGCATTACCCGTGATACTTAGAACACTATCAGAAACTAAAGTGTAGCTTTGCACTTTTCCAGTCTTGGCAACCTGCAATCGACACGACATGGTCCCATTCATTAAATCTATTTTTGTTAAAACATCGTTTAGAAAATTAAATTGGGGCAACAGGGCCTTTTGCACTTGGCTAGCTGCCAATCCACCGACGACATACGGGCGCGGGTTCACGAACCAACCGTGAACGACCAGGCGACTTTTAAGCGGGTCCCGTGTGCCTTTTACTTCGGTCACACCGTGCGGGAAGCGCGGATCAAAAACCACAAGTTGATTCATTTTTGATTCAATACGATCAACAAAGTTTTTATATTCGTGATTTTTTTGTTCAACAAAATTTGACCAATAGTTTAGGGTCTGCGATTTAAGAATTAGCGTCTCGCCACCTCGAAACTCTTTCTTATTGGGCGTTAGTGAATAAACAAAAGCCCATGGGCCATGGGGCACATCAGAATGTAAATTTTGATAACAACCATCGACGTAGTAGCTTAGCCATGGCGGCGAAATATCATGGCATCCCAAATTTTCCCGGCCCCATTGGACTAGATAAGAATGAAAATTCTGATAATTTTTTTTTGAAAAGTAATGAAAGGCTGGCGTTCTAATCAAGTGGTACTGATCTTCATCGTACCAGAAATCCCAAACGAAACGTTTTGCATCAGTCGACTTAGAATTTTTGAAATGCGATTCAAATTCGTTCCGAAGTATTTTGGCATCCGGGTAAAATTCAGAATAAGTAGAGTAGCTTTTCATTATTGCACCGGAATATAGGTTATTTTTACAGAGCCCGTAACTTCTTTAATTTCATTACCGCCCCAGTAGAATTCATAATAATTTAACTGCGGAGCTATGAAAAATCCATACTTAGGTTTCCAGTCGAATCCAATACCATAAACTCTGGTAATGCCATTTTGTGAACGCAAAGTATAGCTCCCACCTTGATCAGTCGCCGAGGATTTCTGATCGACTTTGCCCGTTGTTTTAGTTGCTTGATAATTAAATCCAAAAAAAGGTACAATTTTTTTACGAGTTTGATAACCGATCGAAAACCCAGCGGTACCCGTTAGGTTTTCAACTTTGGCTTCCCAAGGATAACCACTGGCACCACCCAATCCATTTTGATTTCCTGACTTTTTGGCTAATTCGTAAGTCGACATAAAGTTAATAACCGCATAAAAAATTCCAGGCGCAGGATCATCTATTAATCCATTCAATAAATTTATCTTTGACGATGCAAATAGCGCCGATGAATTTTGCATGCCAATTGCCAAGGATAACTGTGACATAGGGTAAAAATGAATGGCTGGTCTAGAAATGAAATGATTAGCCACTTCAAATTTTTTATCGGTTACGTCTGGAGGTCTTGCCGAAGGATCATCATTTAGAGTTAATTCTTTTCCGGCACTTGCTAAAAATGAAAATCCAAAGCTTTTTCGACCTTGATAAACAGGTGATTCAATTTCTGGAATTCCATTAGTAACCACTAATGACGAACATCCTAAGAAAAAAAATAAGAAACTTAGTAGTAATGGTGGCCACGATTTAGGCTTTTGTAACTTTTTGATAAATTCGTCCAAACAAACTTTCACCGTTTGTAGTTTTCATTTCCATCTCAATCGTGTCGCCGACCTTCATAAAAGGGGTTTCAACTTGGCCCTTACTAATTTGTTCAATCATACGCTTTTCGGCTAAGCAGCTTGAGCCCATCGAAGGATCTTCATTCGAAACAGTACCACTGCCTATTAATGATCCCGCCGCCAAATCTCGTGTTCTAGCAGCATGTGCTATCAATTGACCAAAATGAAAATGCATTTCTTTTGCATTGGCTTTGCCAAAAAAATTTCCATTATATCGAATATCTAATGGCAAATTAATGCGGCCTTGCTGCCACGCAGAGCCTAGCTCATCAATAGTTATGGCTACAGGAGATAAGGCTTTTGTTGGCTTACTTTGAAAAAAACCGAAACCTTTTTCAAGCTCTTCGGGGATTAGTCCGCGTAGTGACACATCATTTATTAATACAATTAATTTTATATGTTTAAGTGCAGTTTCGCCGTCGATGCCCATTGGCACATGATCAACAATAACCCCAACTTCGCCTTCGAAATCGGTTCCAAAAGCAAAATCAACTTGTGGGATATCATCTGTCGGCGCTAAAAAGCGGCCGCTTTCGGCTTGATACATCAAAGGCGACGTCAGCAACGTTGCTGGCAACGCTGCTTTTCGCGCCTGTCGGACCAACTTAATATGGTGAATGTAAGCCGAGCCATCGGCAAATAGCCAAGTACGTGGTAAACACGATTGAAAAATTTTTTCATCTTGTACTTTTTCCGCTTTTTCAAAAGTACCCGCATTTAACTTTTTAGATATATTTTTAAATTCAGGCTCAAGCTTAGGCCATTGTTCAAGGCTTTCACGTAACGATGGACAGATATGCGACACACGCGCGAATAATTTTAAGTCACGACTAACGATAACAAGTTCACCGTCTAAAGATGAAGCAGATTTTAGTGTTCCTAGTTTCACGCGGTCTCGTTTCTTAACTTAGTCGAAAGTAATTAGTAAATTGGCACCAACGGCACGGGCGTTACTTACATCTTTGGCAATCTCGCCCGACACAGATTCGAAATAAATATTAGCTCCAAAGTTCGGAGCAAATTTAAATTGAGCACCCACTGTGATCGGTGTGACCGAACCCTTTATGCTAGTTAATTTTCCTGGAGAAACTTCATCAGATAATTTCATCGATAACGACGGCCCAATATAAATCCCCGCATAGTCTTCGAATTTAAACATCAATAAAGCAGGAACGTCAAAATAGGTAATTTTTCCTTTTTGGTCGCTTCCACTGAAAGTAGATTGAAAAGGTCTCTCATTATAAAATAGACCTGTTTTTATTCCGATGCTGTTAGAAATATTAAAAACCGCTGAACCGCCGACTTCAAAACCAATAACCTGTTTGTTCGAATCCGATTGTGCTAAATCAGCCGAACCCCATTTAAACCCAACTTCGATGGCTGGCATCGAATAAGAAACGTCGGATTTATGTTCGGTGTTTGCAAAACATGTAAGTGCTGCTGCCATCAATGCAAAAACTAAAAAATTTTTCATAGGTGTCTCCTGTTGATTTAAAGAGCTTAGCAATTTGTACCATGAAAAACCAGTTCGCTTTTATGGACTCATGGCGAATTTAAGACGAGCTGCGGCAACAATGGCTCTCTGCAATGGCTTGTTTTTCAACTTTAATAAAGTCAGAATTTTTTAATGGCATTAACACTTTACAATTACTACCGCAGTTCGACGTCCTACCGCGTGCGTATCGCACTTGAAATTAAAAAACTGAGTTATGACTACAAGCCAATTCATTTGCTTGAAGACGGCGGCGAACAGAATAAAGAAACCTACCGATCTATAAATCCAGCAGGCGGAGTTCCAACTTTGGTGCATGGTGAACATGTGCTTTCTCAGTCGTTTGCAATCATTGAATATTTAGATGAAGCTTTTCCCCAAACATATCAATTGATGCCCGTAGGAGTTTATGAAAAAGCAAAAATGCGGCAATTTTGCGAAACTATCAATGCCGACATTCACGCTCTACAAAATTTGAAATTGCACCAGTATCTGGAAATAAAACATAATTTTTCCCAAGAAGGTAAAGAAGAGTGGTGCCAGCATTGGATTGGACAGAACTTTTTGGTTTTAGAAAAGATGTTAGCTAAGACGGCGAAGAAGTTCTGTTTTGGTGATACGTTATCGGCGGCAGAATGTCTGTTAATACCACAAATATTTACCGCAAATCGTTTCAAAGTTGATTTGTCGCCCTACCCTATAATTAGAAGAATTCATGATTTATGCTTAGCCTTACCTGAATTTCAAAAGGCTCATCCATTTCGGCAACCTGATACGCCCCCGGAATTACGAGTTTAAACGCGCCCGATGAAAAGAAAACTCCATTTATCTATAACGGGGACGAATAAAAAAACCAGCATACTGACATTGGTCCACATGAAAAAAGCAAACCAGCGCTCTGTTGCCTCTGATCTGTAAACTCGAAAGAATTCTTTTAATAACATAAATGCAAATGGAAAAACGATAATCGCATAAACCCAACTTGAATTCAGAAAAAAAGGCGCGGCTATCGCTACACCCGCATAACAAAATGTATACAAGCCCACATGAAATAAAGTCTTTTGAACTCCTAAAACAGTTGGCAGAGTTGGAATTCCGCCAAGACGGTAATCTTCCTTGTACTTAATAGCCAAGGTCCAAAAGTGCGGCATTTGCCATAAAAACATCACCAAAAATAAATAAACCGAATCGGAATTGGTAATGTGAGGATTATTAACGGCATAGCCAATTGTTACTGGTAACGCCCCAGGAATTGCGCCAGGCACTGCAGCAAAAACCCATTTAGGCTTCCAGACACAGGTATAAAAGCCATTATATAAAATAACAGATATCACAGCTAAATACCCTGCTGTTACCGACAGTTCATATAGTAAATTTAGTCCGCAAAAAATCATTGCTATGGATAGAATTAATCCTGCAGCTGGCGTTATTTTTCCATTGGCAACGGGGCGGTTTTTCGTGCGAGGCATCTTTTGATCCAACTTATACTCTTGCACTTGATTTAAAGCCAAACTACCGGAACTTAGAAGATACAAGCCACCTAAAAAGTAAATCAGATGCAACCAGTTAAACGGTGCTTCAACTGCAAAACTTGTGGCATAGCCAGCAAGACCTGCCAGTAGGACAAAAATAACTATTCCAAATTTAGTAAGGCTTGAAAAAGTTTTTAACACTTATAAAACATTAGCTTGAAAGATGCGGGTGTAGATATCCAACGTGCAAATACTAAAAAGAATTGCCAAAAAAATAAATCCGCTTACGAAAATCGCGCGATTTATTTTAGTTTCATATTTTAAGTGCATGAAAAACAATACAACCAGCAAAGCTTTTACGGACGCAATGGAAAATGCAATTAACGTTGTGAAAGGTTGTAAATGCTCGCCAATAGCATGGGCCCCAACAGTCAAAAATGTTAAAGCAAACAAGGCTGCCGCCACCTTCACGTAGACATTAAAAGGGGTTACGTGATTTTCTGAATGGTGAACATGATTGGTATCATGTGGAGTATTCGAATTTTGTGTTCCCATTTTATGCTCGCTTTCTTATTTTCTTATTTTTTATCCAACCAAGTACAATAACGGAAATAAAAATATCCAAATTAAGTCGATAATATGCCAAAAGATTCCCACACCTTCGACCGGTGTATAATAATTCGAATGAAATTCGCCGCGCATGTTTCTAATCATACACCACGTGATTAAGCCCATTCCAATCAACACGTGAATTCCATGTAGGCCCGACATACAATAGTAGAAACCAAAATATAATCCTAAATTTGCATGCTGGGGATGAACTTTCGCCACATCCAACATTTGCCCTGGATAAATGCCTAAATGAAATTTATGAGTGTATTCAAAGTATTTAATAATCATAAATACAGCACCACAAAAAATGGTGGCAGCTAGTGCAACTGTGGCCTTTTTAGACTGATTTTTTTGGTTAAAGTAAATACCCAAGGCCATCGTGAACGACGAGAATATAAGAACTAAAGTATTAATAAATCCCAGTTTCCAATCCAGATACTTTGCTCCTTCAGCAAACATCTCGGGATATAAGGTGTGATATATTGTGTAGCCTACAAACAAACCACCAAACATTAAAATTTCAGTGGCCATGAACAACCAAATACCCTCTTTATTAGAAGAGTATTGGTGTACATCATCTTTAAAATGCATGGCGACTTCAACGCCATTAATGGTTCTATTTGTACTCATACGGCCCCGCAGTCACGATAGGTTCAATTGCAAAGTTATCATGTGGAGGCGGAGTTGATGTTGTCCACTCCAATGTTTTTCCACCCCATGGATTATCAGGCGCCTTAGCACCTTTGCGGAAAGCTTGAATCATAGTAATTAAGCCGATGATAAAGCCCGTCGCAATCAACCAAGATCCAACGGTCGATATACGATTAAGTTCTTGGTATTCCGGTATATAATTGAAATACCGGCGTGGCATTCCTTTAGCACCTAAAATAAACTGCGGAAAAAATGTAACGTTAAAGCCAATAAAAATAAATACCCATGACCAAATCGCAGCTGTTTCGTTATACATTTTTCCGAACATTTTTGGAAACCAGTAATAAAATCCGCCCATGATGGCCATCAAAGTTCCGCCCACCATCACATAGTGAAAGTGCGCGACGACAAAGTAAGTATCATGAAAATGAACATCCACAGGCACGACGGCTAACATAATTCCGGTCACACCACCGATAGCGAACAAGAACAAGAATCCCAATGCATAAAGCATCGGAGCACGAAATTCAATCGAACCACGATACATCGTTGCCAACCAGTTAAACATTTTAATGGCAGTCGGAACTCCAACCAGCATCGTCAAAAATGAAAATACAATACCTGCGACTTCGGATTGGCCTGAAACAAAAAGATGATGTCCCCAAACGAAAAATGATACCGCAGCAATTCCTAATGATGAATACGCAATAGCCGTGTATCCGAAAATAGTTTTCTTGGTGAAAGTCGTCATAAGCTCTGAAATGATTCCCATAGCTGGCAAAATCATGATGTAAACAGCCGGGTGAGAATAAAACCAGAAAAAATGTTGGAACAAGACAGGATCGCCGCCCAGTTTTGGATCAAAAATTCCAATCCCGAACACGCGCTCCATCACTAGTAACAGTAATGTGATCGCTAAAATTGGCGTCGCTAAAACTTGTATGATCGCTGTCGAATACAAAGCCCACACAAAAAGAGGAATGCGGTACATCGTCATTCCGGGACATCGCAATTTATGGACAGTAACGATAAAATTTAAACCGGTCAGAATCGAACTCATCCCCATAATAAAAACAGCTACGACCATCATTACAACTGATGTACCAGTTCGAATTGAATACGGAGTGTAGAAAGTCCAACCGGTATCAATCTTGTGAACCAACAAGGTGGCAAAAGCTAAAATTGCTCCGGCCATTAAGCAGTACCAAGAAAGCAAATTTAATCTTGGAAAGGCGACATCTTTGGCGCCGATTTGCAATGGTAAAAAGAAATTTCCTAAGATCGCCGGAATTCCAGGAACAATAACCATGAAAACCATGATCGCCCCGTGATAAGTCATAATCCGGTTGTACAAATCAGCTGGATTTGTCGTTCCTTTGATGGCTTCAGGCAGCGTGGCCAGAAAACTTGTTGCTGCTGAAGTGTTGCTAGAAAAAAGTTCTAGCCGTAGCAGCAACGCCATAATTCCACCGATCAGGAAAAAAAACATGACAGTTACGAAATACATTATTCCAATGCGCTTGTGGTCTAAAGTTGTCAGCCAAGACCAAATGCCCGAAGATTCATTCAAATAATTTTTTCCAGATGCATGACCCATATTTTACCTCTTACTTAAGACCTTTTATATATTCGACCAACGCATTAACTTGCTTTTCTGACAACTGACCCTGAAACGAAGGCATCGGAGACGGTCGCGAGAAACCTTTTACGATTTTTGCTTGCGGCTCCATGATTGATTGACGGAAATAGTTTTCATCAAACACTCCAGTAGTACCATCATCGAACGCCTCTTGCGTTCCCCATTTTTGGTATAACGACGGGCCAATTTTAACAGCGGGATTGTCGACGTTATGGCAAGAAGCACAGGCACGAGTTTGAAATATTTTTGCACCTTGCTGAGCTAACGATAAATTGCCAACTTCAGATTCGCTGATCAACCATTTGTCGTAGTCTTCTTGCGATAAAACTTTAACTTTCGTCATCATAGCCGAGTGGGAAGTTCCGCAGAATTCAGCACAAAATACCTGGAACTCGCCTAATTTTTCTGCGCGAAACCAAATCGCTGAATAGCGGCCTGGAACAGCATCTTGCTTGATGCGAAATGTAGGAATGTAAAAAGAGTGAATCACATCTTCAGACGAAAGAATTAATTTTACATCTTTATTTACAGGCACAACGACATCGGGTGAAATGACACCATTTTTGTAAGTTGCAGTCCAGACCCACTGCTTGCCCGTGACATGAATTTCTAAGCCATTCGTTGGCATCGTTCGCATGTCGTGATAAACAACCCAGCCCCAAGCAAATACAAATAAGAATATAACAAGCGGGATCACCGACCAAAGTATTTCTAAACGCGTGTCGTGGGTGATATAGGGTGTTTTATCGTTGGCTGATTTTCGTTTGTATTTAACTGCAAAGTAAATCATCCCGCCAATTAAAATGGCGCACGAAATAAAACTGACAACAAGTAAAAATCCATACAGATTATCAACTTGTTTAGCAATTTCAGTTCCTTGTTCAGGCATGAACGTTCCAGCCACCGCTTGATTTAACAACATCCAAAAGGCCATTTAACTCTTCTCCCTTTTCGCTCGAATCAATATTGGTAGCAACCACAACCCTAGCAATAAAGCTGTTGCCGCTGCACCAACCTGCATGACACGAAATACTTGTAACCCATATTTTGATTCATGACGATTGTACTTAAAGCAATAAAGCATGACTGAATCGACAATGTTTCCGACCTTACCTTCGGCAGCTTCGTTCAAAGCCAACTTTACATCACGAGCTTCAAATTGAATTCCGTGTAGATATCTGGCTATGGTTCCGTCCGGAGCTATAACAATTGCTGCAGAGGCATGAGACCACTCTTTAACTTTTTCGTTCCATTTGTATTTAAAGCCAACTTGTTCAGTCAATTTAGTGATTGTTGCTTGGTCTGCAGTCAGAAAATGCCAACCAGCTTCAGTGCCAAGCCGCTGGTAGCTACTTAAATAACTTTGTTTTTTCTTTGCAGCTAAATCCGGTTTTTCACGCGAATCAAAACTTAAAGCAACAACTTCGAATTGCTTTCCTGGTGACCAGTCCACAGATTTTAAAGTGTCTGTTAAGCCATTTAAATGAAAGTTGCATAGACCAGGACAACTAAAATACACAGGACTAAAAATAACCGGGTGATGAGCTTTAAAAAAAATTGAAAGCGGTACGACTTGGCCTTCTTCGGTTGTTACTTGCGCCGACAAATCAATTTTTTGACCAATTTTTTCTTCGATACCAACGTCTTTTAATTCTTCCGGCATTACAGCAGAGGCTTTTTCAGGCTCAATACCCGTATAGGCCGCTTTCATGCCCGGAACTGGCACTGCATCTGCCGAGCAAATTAAAGTTATTAATAAGGTTGCAAAGAAAATCGATTTCACATCAATCCTTAGTCAGCTGTTTTAGCAAAAGTGACAGTGTCTTCCGCTTTTTCAGTTGATTTATTTTTAGTTACAGTTTCGATATAATTTAAAATTGCCCAACGTTCGTTAGGCTTTAAAGTTAGCTTTACAGAAACCATTTGCGTTCCAGCAATACCATTTTGCAAAACTTTGAAATGATCCGTCAAACCAGATCCCATTTTCCAATTACCTTCAACAAGATTTCGAGCTGTTGCAATACCGCCAACAAGATCGCCTTTTTCACCATGGCAAGCGGCACAGTTTTGCTTGAACAGTTTTTGCCCAGCTATCGCCACTTGGGGATTAGGAACCCAAGGCTCTTTGATACTTGCTAACTCAAATTTTGGAGCGTCGGCTGCAGCTGGCTCCATAATTTTTTCATCGAGAGTGACACCCTTATTAATAAATACGATGTAAAAGAAAAAAATAAAAACAAATGCCATTGAGCCCAAGAATGCCAGCATTCCAACTTGATTATGATGATCGTGATTTTCAGACATCAGCGAAAACTCCTGTAGCGTTTTTATAAAGTATGAATTTCAATTAGTTACCTTATCTTATAGAGCATTTATGCGTTTCAATCAATCTAAGCTATGAATTTCCTTTAACAAATGCGGTGCGCATGTTGTGGGCAAAATACAATCCAGACCTAGTCTAGTTCTAGATCTCGACTCGTCAGATTTCCATAATTCGGTCACAATTTAGAGGTGTCTAAATATAGAATTCTTAAAAGTTTAGTGATACTTGTTTATAGCCTTGTACTTTTAATTCTTAGTTCGTGTAACAAAGGTTTTACCCTAAAGATACAAGATCAAGATGTGTTGGCTTTGGGCGCACAAGAGTCATGCAATTTTATCACAACGTCAGTTTTATCAAATACTCTTCGAGTTTCGTGGAAGAATGCGACACCCGCCACATTTATTATCACTTCAAATGTACCAACAACATTTGACTCCGAAATTATCAACGCCGCGGAAAAATGGAACACGTTAATTGGCAAACCTCTACTTACCATCACTCGCGATCCCGGCTTTACCAGCCCACCTTCGAATGACGGTGCTAATGGCATTTATTGGATGACCGAGTGGGAGCCAGAAAACCCAGATCAACAAGCTAGAACGGCAGTTCGCTGGGATGTCAGTAAAATCGTCGATGCCGATATTCGCATAAATGCCAAAAACTTTCAGTTTTTTAAGACTGGTGAATCTTCCGCCGGCGGAAAAATTAATTTTGAAAGCTTAATTCTGCACGAGCTAGGACACGGACTTGGACTAACTCATGTCGCTGTTCAAGAAAGTGTGATGCAAATTTATTTAGCTGCAGGAACGGTAAGAAATCAACCCGGAGCTACCGATAGAAGCTCTTTGAAATGTGAGTATTAATGAAAAAAATGTTATTACTTTTTCTGATTTTAGACTTCGTTTTTGTCGGCACGGTCATGACATTAACTCAATCTAAAAATAGAACAGTGGCTTCGGTCGACGAGCAGACTTTAGAAGGACTATCAGAAGGGCAAAAAAACAAGTGGCAATTAATCCAGTCTTTTAAGTTTCAAGCAACGGCAGCATCGATCGAACTGCAAACGGACAAATTACAGATGATTTGTGATAGCTCAAGTATGATCGAGCTGCGATTCATGGCCTTGAACATTGCTTTTGACGGAGCGCCGCCTTTAATTACCCACACATATTCCTGTGCTGAGATAAAAAAAGATCAAACTCTGAAAACTCTTTCGACTTCGATCGCAAATTTCCAACTTATGCACCAGCAAAAATCGGTCACTTCAAATGAAAGCCAGTTAACACGGGCTCACATCTATTCAGGCGAAGAATTCCCAAAATCTTGGCAACTGGCAGAGATTAAAATCACAGGAATTTCAAATTTTACTGTCACAGATTTAGAAATACAAAAAGTTTTGCAGCAATCCTTTAATTTTAATTTAGCTACTTCTGCAAAATAATTTGATCTGTGACTTGAACGTCAAGCGGCTTGAGCTGCGGCCCTGCCTCGGTATTAATCACGTTCTTCTTACTTTTTTTTACAGTTTGATTTTCAGCCTCATCCTTTTTTGGGCTTTTAGAATATTTATTTTTAATGGTGCGATCTAACTTCTGCAGCCGCCCCTCAATAGTCATTTTATTTTCCATAGCATCGATGTTGGCCGGATCTATGCGCTTGTACACCCGACCCAATGATCCACCTTTTTCAGGAAATTTCGTTTCAAAAGTGGTTGATATTTCATTGTACTGGCCAATAAGTCGGATCAGCTCAAGATGAGCTTTTTTTAATTCATCTATAACTGCCGCTTGCTGTGCGCCCTTCACGGCCTCTTTTTGTATGATTAAATTCTCGACGAGTTTTTTCTGATTCCCCACCCGGCCCTTCAGGGTTGTTAATTGATTTTGGACCGTCAGCCATTCTTCATTTTGTTTTCCTGAATAGATTTTTGTCTCGTTGGCTTTTGCTGAGTCTTTTTTTGCTGGCATTTTTTTTTCAGATTCTTCTTGAGCAAAAGTTGAAACGATAAAAATTGTTACCAGAATTACCACTAACTTATTCAAGAACATTTTGTCTCCACTTTACGCCCAAATTGAGATACCGAATTCTTTTTGCTAGGACAAACGCTTGGACCGGATTTAATTTCTCTATTTTTAATTCGCCATTACGAATCTGTTTTAAAATATCAGCGGGTTCCCAGCCAAACCGGCTTTCTGAAATAGCTTCTTTAAATGCAGTTAGCTCTTCTTTGGAATCTAAACCCGTAATTTCTAGATCGTAATTCATGGACGATATCTGCGTGTCTGAATTACCAAAATCGGCGATTTCTTTAGCAACGTGCGAAAATTCACTTTGGGAAAGATCTTTGGCAGACGCAGATTCAACAAAAGGACTTTCAAAATTATTTATTAAAGGATCCGCTGTTTCAAAAGAATTAAAATTTTCATTAGTTACTGGGGCTTCGGAATTTTCCGGCTCAGTAAAGTTACTTTCTTCGATATTTGAGTACTCGGGTAATCCATCAAAATTCAAAAAATAAACGGCTTGGCATTCAGGACACGTGAACAAGGCCCCGAAGTTTTTTTCAAGGACCTCCACGGTTTTATGACAGCTTGGACAATCCACGTCTATTAACGTCCTTTTTGTTTGCGCCGGTCTGCCCGGTTTAGTGTGCGCTCGGGCTCATTGCGTTGAGGCCCAGCAACAATGCGCCGCTTTTGTGGCTGCGTATCTGCAGCACCAGTAGCAGAGCGCGTTTCATCGATATTAAAATCACTACTTGGTTCGCTAGGCGATGAATAATTAAGTTCATCCATTTCAGGCTCGAATGGTTTCATTTTTTCTAAAGTTTCTTCGGCGCCTTCCGAAACTAGCTGCACACGCATCATTTTTTCGATGGTATCTGATTTGATAATGTTATTTAGAAATTCGAATGCCTTGAAAGCTTCTTTTTTATATTCAATCAGCGGATCTTTTTGTCCATAAGCACGCAGATTAATGCCCTCTTTAACTTTGTCGATCGTGTACAAATGCTCTTTCCAACGGTGATCAATGGCGTTTAGCATAATCATTTTAGAAATTTGTTCGAAGTAAGGTCCCATCGAAAGTTTTTGCGCATCAAAAATCTTTTTTACTCGTCCAGTAATTTCGGTTTGAATTTGCACTGCTGTCATTGACAGATTAAAAATTAATTTAAAACCAAAGTGGCTCATCAATGCATTATTAAGACCCTCTAAATTCCATTCTTCTTTTTTAATATCTTCTGCCATGTGTGTATCCAAAATGACAGAAACAACATCACCTAACATATCCAGTAACGAACGCTCGATATTCTGACCTTCTAAAATTTGCCTACGCATTTTATAAATGGCATTTCTTTGTTGGTTCATGACGTCGTCATAATCAAGTAAGTGCTTACGAATATCAAAGTGATGGCCTTCAACTTTTCTTTGAGCGCCTTCGATTGCATTCGTAACCATTTTATGAGTTATCGGTTCATCTTCAGGTATATTTAGCATACCCATAATTTTCTGAATGCGCTCACCATTGAAAATTCGCATTAAATTATCTTCTAAAGATAAATAAAATCGAGATTCTCCAGGATCACCCTGACGACCCGAGCGACCGCGTAATTGGTTATCAATACGACGCGACTCATGGCGCTCTGTTCCGACGATATACAAACCACCTGCAGCAACAACTTCTTTTTTCTCGTCTTCAGTTTGTTTTTTATAGCGAGTTAAAGCGTCAATATATTCTGGGCCTTCTTCAAGACCGGCAGCTTTTTTTGCCATCAGCTCTTCGTTGCCGCCAAGTTTAATATCTGTTCCACGACCGGCCATATTAGTGGCTATCGTTACAGCGCCTTTCCGACCTGCTAAAGCAATAATTTCAGCTTCACGTTCGTGATGTTTGGCATTTAAAATGTCATGGCGAACGCCTTCTTTTTTTAGCCAAGCCGACAAAGTTTCAGATTTTTCAATCGAAGCTGTTCCTACTAAAACAGGTTGGCCTTTTTCATGTCGCTCTTTAATATCAGTCGTGATGGCTTTGTATTTTGCTTGCTCTGTTTTGTAGACGATGTCTTCGACGTCGTTTCTTCGAATTGGCTTATTTGTCGGAATCACAGAAACACTTAAATTGTAGATTTTTTTAAACTCGACCGCTTCGGTGTAAGCTGTTCCTGTCATTCCAGAAAGCTTGTCATACATGCGGAAAAGATTTTGAAAAGTGATTGTCGCTAACGTTTGATTTTCATTCTTAACTTCGACGTTTTCTTTAGCTTCGATCGCTTGGTGAAGTCCATCACTCCAGCGGCGACCTGGCATTAACCGACCTGTAAATTCATCCACGATAATAATTTCGTTATCTTTTATCATGTATTCGACATCTAAGCGGTATAAGTGATGCGCGCGTAAAGCTTGATTTACGTGATGCAAAATCTCAATGTTGGCTGGATCATAAAGATTATCCAATTTCAATAGTTTTTCGACTTCCAAATTACCATCGTCTGTCAAAGTTGCCGATTTTGATTTCTCTTCCATTGTAAAATGCAGATCTTTTTTCAAAAACGGAATTATTTTATTGATCGCATAGTACTTGTCTGTCGAAGCTTCTGCCGGGCCTGAGATAATAAGTGGTGTACGGGCCTCATCAATTAAAATGGAATCGCATTCGTCAATAATGGCGTAGTTTGGAGTTCGCTGCACATACTCAGCTAGATCAAATTTCATATTGTCGCGAAGATAATCAAAACCCAATTCATTATTCGTCGCATAGGTGATGTCGGCATTATACGCCGCGCGACGTTGATCATCAGTTAATCCATGCACGATCGTTCCGGTGGTAAGTCCCAACCAATTGTAAAGTGTTCCCATCCATTCACAGTCACGACTGACTAGATAATCATTCACGCTGACAACATGAGCGCCTTTACCAGTCAGCGCATTCAAATACGTCGGAAGAGTCGCCACTAAAGTTTTACCTTCGCCTGTTCGCATTTCCGTAATGGCTCCGCTATTTAAAACGATACCGCCAATTAACTGCACATCGTAGTGACGCATTCCTAAAACGCGCTTTGAGGCTTCACGACAAACAGCAAAAGCTTCGGGTAAAACTTGATCAACCGTTTCACCCTTTTGCAATCGAGATTTCAATTCCGGAGTTTTTGCTTTGAGTTGCTCGTCCGACAAGGCCTGCATTTTTGGTTCGAATGAATTAATAACATCAACTATGGGTTGAATTCTTTTCATTTCGCGTTCGTGATTAGTTCCAAAGATTTTAGCTAATATTTTCTGTATCATAGTTAGCTAGAATAGAGCTTGTCTGACCCATGGGCAAGACCAGCCAAGTTACAGGATAAAGGTCCTGCTAATTGATTAAGCGGGCCGTCATTTGGCGTACTGGGTTTGCCGATACCCCTCGTAAATACTAATTGCTACGGCCGTTGCAAGATTAAGACTTCGAACATTGCCGGGTTGGGGGATAGTCACCGCCTGAGACAAATTCTGCTGAATAATTTCCGGAGGCAATCCTTTGGTTTCTTTGCCAAAAACCAACCAGTCGCCAGACTGATAAGCGATATCAAAATAAGTTCTTTTAACTTTCGTGGTAAAATAAAATACGCGGGTGGGATCAGCTACCGTTTTGAACCAGTCCTCATAGCTTGGATAATAAAACCATTTTAAATGCTGCCAATAATCTAGGCCCGCACGCTTTAACTGTGTGTCATTGATTTCAAAACTCATGGGCCCGATGATGTGCAATTCGCAATTAACTCCGACGCAGGTGCGACCAATATTTCCTGTGTTTTGCGGAATTTCGGGCTCGAGTAATACAATTTTAAATAGGGATTTTGTTTCCATCAGACTAGATGGTTATAAACATCTTTACCTAAAGAACTCAATGCCAAACGGCGCCCCTTATCGACAATCAATTCTAATTTCATCAATTCTCGGTACAAACTTAAATCATTGATCGGCACAATTTCGCGGCCTTTTGCAGCGCCAAGCTTACGCACGTAACACTTTTGTTTTTCTGTTAAAATTTCAGGTAATGGTGGTTCTTGGGTTAACGACTCTTTCCAAGCTCCATCAGAAATCAAAGTTGCATTTTTAGATAATTTTTTGGGGTTAAAAATATAAACATGCGCTTGCTCAAGCTGACCTGATACTTTCTTTACTGTTTTTAGAATCCGCTGATGTAAACCTTTGGCGGCATCACTAAAATTTACACCATGAAAAGTATCCATCAATGTGAGTAAAGTTTGATCTATTTTAAGTTCAAAAAGTTGGCCCGTAATCTCGTCTGGTCCGTGGTCTAAATAAACTGGAAATCCTACAGGCAAACGGTAGACACAGCCTTGTATTGAAGCAGTTTCATAGGAAACAATAAAATTTTTGAGTTTTTCAAAGTTCAACATGCCTTCGGTCCAAGAACCGATAGCAAAAAACCGTATTGTCGTCATGAATCCCCCTCAGAACCATAATGAAAATTAAGTTTTAATCACAAAGTTCGGATGTTCTAACAAAGCTTTTGCGATTGAGCAAATTTTTAAGGTTGCGTTAGCGTGACAAACTTTGACCGATGCTAAAAATTCGTTAAAATAGATCAGAAATTAAAATAAAAACGAAATCCTCTTGACGATTTTTTTTATTTATAAAACAAGCAGCTTTTTAATCGGAGAAACTATGGAAGCGGATATCAAAAATTTCAATCATCATATGTGGTACTCAGAAGAAGATGGAATTATTACTATCGGAATTAATGATGAAGGCCTAGCTGATATCACTGAAATCACCGCTGTGGATTTGCCAACTGAAAATGAAAATGTGGCTGCCGAAGTTGCGATTGGCACTATCGAAACTGATGACGGGCCCTTAGATGTTTATTCTCCGGTCGCCGGCAAAGTTGTCGAAGTGAATACGCAAGTCTTAGATGAACCAAGCCTTATTCAAGAAGACAATTACGAAGAAGGATGGTTAATCCGCATCGAAGCTTCTGAAGAAATCGATGCAGACGACGAAGACGATGACGAAGATGATTTGGACGAGGAAGAAGAGCTTGAAGAAGATGAAGAAGAATAAACAGCGTCGATGCAAATAAGGCCATTTCTTCCGGAAGACATTAATGCCGTGAAAAAATTTACGGATAGAGAGATAGGCGAAGGTTATTACTCGCACACTGAATTAAAAGACAATCAAGAAAAGTCGATCTCCGCAGATGGAACTATATGTTCATTTTTACTGGTGGATGAAAAAAATGAAGTGCAGGGGTTACGATTAGCTTATCCCCCTAGCAACTGGCATCATGGTAAGGGCTCACAGCAGCGTTCAGATTTATGGCCCTTTCCACTTGCTAAAACTGCGTATTTTCAAAGTTTATTTTTAGCTAAACATCTGCAAGGCCACGGCTGGGGCCCCAAATTGTCTGAAAAGTCATTAGCCGCGTTTGGAAAATTAGGCGCTAAG
This sequence comes from Bdellovibrionales bacterium, assembly GCA_043753645.1. Taxonomy (GTDB): domain Bacteria; phylum Bdellovibrionota; class Bdellovibrionia; order Bdellovibrionales; family Bdellovibrionaceae; genus Pseudobdellovibrio. Next base: position 8,519 of record JAYUWH010000024.1, on the reverse strand, counting down.
GGCATTGCTACTCATTCATGGAAAGAATCTCCTAATAACTCATCCATTCGGTATTTAGAAAAAATTGGCTTTAAAAAAATTATCGAGCATCCGCTATACTGGCATGAAGTCGACTACACCTGCCCCCGCGATGGCAAGCCCTGCCGCTGTACCGCCGTAGAAATGTACTTGGTTTTATAATTGAAAAGGAGAAAGCATGACGCTTTCATATTGGTTAAAAACATCATTGGAATTAACCAAGTCTGATGTTGCAACAGAAAAAAATTTTGATGTCGTCATCATCGGCGCAGGTATTGCCGGCCTTTCAACCGCCTTTTGGCTTGAGAAGAAAAATCCTGAATTAAAAATCGTTATTGTAGACCATGGTAGCATTGGTAACGGCGCAAGCGGACGCAATGCTGGATTCGTCACTTGTGGCTCGGCGGAACATTTCTACAAACTTAGGCAGCAATTTGGGGAAGAACAAGCGCTTGAGATTTGGAAATTTTCTGAAAAAAATCGTGAACTGCTAAAACAAGAGGTTTTCGGAGCTGACCCGACAGAAGTTGATTTTTTCTCGACAGGCTCGTGCACCGTTGCTGCTAGTACAGACGATTGGAGCCGCTATCAGGATTTAGCAGCATCAATGCTTAAGGCCGGAATAGATGTTGAGCTTATCAATGAAAACTATTTATCCCAAAATTATGGCGTCAGAAGTTTTCACGGAGCTATCCAATATCGTCATGACGGCGTGGTTCATCCGGTAAAACTTCTTAAAAAAATAAAATCATTATTAAAAAATACTAAATTTTTATTAGACGAAAAAGTGTTGGCACTGACAAAAAGCGGGTCCGATTGGAACACTTCATTGCAAAACCACGTTATTAAGTCTAACAAAGTTATCGTCTGTCTAAATGGTTACGTCGGCACTTTATTACCTGAATTAGCTGGCCTAATTAAGCCGCAGCGGGGACAAATTATTGTCACTGAGCCTCTGAAAAAATTTGTACAGGGCCCGTGTTATCTGACTAAACATTTGTGCTATTTTCGTCAACTGCCAAAGGGCGAATTGCTGGTTGGCGGATTTCGTAACCATGACGCCGAAGCTGAAAATACCGATGAAGATGCCATCACCGTAAAAATTCAAGCCGCTTTGACAGATTTTACTCAAGATTATTTTCAGCATTCCAAACAACTTAAAATAAATCATCGGTGGAGTGGCATTATGGGTTTTAGCCCTGATAGGCAAATGGTTCTTGGTGAACATCCTTTCAAAAAAGGAATTTTTGTGATGGCCGGTTGTTCCGGACATGGAATGGGCTTAAGTTTTCATGCGGCAAAAGTGTTAGTTGAAAGCTCTTACCAAGAAAAAATCCCACCGCATCTACAAATTTCTAGATTTAGTCCAATTTTTTCTCAAACATAATACGAAGACTTGTATCAGGCTTTTTTTCGCAGCCAACAATTTCAAAACCACTTTTCAGATTTAACGAAATCATTTCTGCAAAAGTACTTTTAGCTTTAGTTTTTATAATTATGAAACCATGTTTCTTACACCATTCATGCTGTTTTTCTATAAGTACCGACGCGATTCCTAGTTGCCGATAGTCTGGAATCACTCCGCCATACCATGAATAAAAATCACTTTCGGATAGGGCGTAACCCAATTTAAAACCCACGGGTTTTACACCATCGTAAGCAAGTAGAAGTAGTAATTTTAAATTCAATTTTAATTTGATCTTAAATTTTTTAAGATCCAATACGCCCAAGGTTTTCGCGTATAAGTCATTTAAGATTTTAAAGGTTTCATCAGAAATCGTATCAAGCTTGGCGAATCTGAATTCTATGGGTTCGAATCGGTGAATTAGCTGGCCATTTTTTATAATTTTCTCAAAGAACATGTCTTTCGGTCTAACCCAAACTTTGCCATTTTCATTTTCATATAAAGTTTCATACAAAACAAGTTCTTCTAAGGTCTCGGAATGACGAACAAGCCCTAAGTATTTATAGGGCTTGTTTTTATAGTGACGAAAAAAGCGGGTCTGGGTCAAGTGACTATTCGCCGTCGTAACACTTGTTTCGTGAATTGCTCCACTCTAGTGAAATCGTGTATTCGCCGTTAAGTCCGGGTAATTTTCCACGGCCATTTTGGCAAATATCAGCGATTTCTTGGCCGCCAACATCATTCCATGCCTGCGGATACGCAGGAGAACTTCCTGGAGTTGGGTAAGCATCGGTCACGGCTTCAATAAGCTCGTGTGATGCTATAAATGTTGCACTAGAAACAGACGCCTCATTATCAAGAGTGAATACGCAGTCTGGTAAGACCGCATAAAAAGTATCGCCATATTTTTCACTTTTATAGCCATTATGATACCCGCCGAATGAAAAACACGAATACATTCCTTCTATGGTAATCTGCATATCCGATGGAAAGTGAATCATATACAGAGTGTCGCTATCAGGCTTTGGTAATACTCCGGCATCTACTTGCATTTCGATTTCTTTGCGAACTTCTTCATCGGTAATTTGAGATTTAGTCAAATTAGGTTTTAATAATATTGAGGGTATTGATTCGCCTCTTTGAATAGATTGATTTGTTCCTTGACGACCGTCGATGGCAGTTAAATTTGTATTGTATTCAGATAGCCAGTCCAAGTGCTTGCTACGAACATAGGATCCATAAAAATCACTCATAACTTTTTGAATTTCAGAATTCACTTTAGAATTCCAGAAGACCGGAACCGCTTTCACGTGACTTATTACGGGACCGCCATAATAAACCAACTTTATGTTTTCTGTGGTTTCAGCCCACGGCCGCGGAGTTAATAAAGCACCCTTGGTATAAAATTTATTTTTCGCTTGTGCTGTAATCGCACTTGATAAGATCAAAACCAACGTTAAAACTTTTAGTGATTGCATGCAAATTCCTCCATGCTTTTTAGCGTAGTAGATTACTAAAAAGAAACGCAATGTAAAAATGCATTTTGCTACGCCAAAAATGAAAAACATAACGCAATATTTCCTAAACCATATTCAGAAGTAAAATGGTTATTAGAGCCGGTAGCGCCTGCACATAAAAAATTCGGCGACTGACAGTAACCGCGCCGTAGGTACCCGCCATAGCAACGCACAGTAGAAAAAAGTATCTAAGTTGCATGGCAAAGACCGGATTAGCTTGAAATAGGCTCCATAGCAAGCCGGCTGCTAAAAAACCATTGTACAGGCCTTGATTGGCAGCCAGAATTTTTGATGAGTTCGCCGCCGATAGTGACTGCCGAAACAGTTTCAATCCAGTTGGCTTTGTCCAAAGAAACATTTCTAGAATCAAAAAATAAAAGTGCAACAAACTAATTACCGCAACTAAAATTTCTACCAGTATTTTCATAGCCACAGGTTACCTGAGACATTAACAATAGCATGCTTTTTTTTTAGAAAATGCACGCTATCCTTGATTCACTCAAACTGCCCCCTTTAATTGTTGTTAGAGGGGGGGGGGGGCAAGTAGTCTCAAGTTATGGTAGAAAACATAAATGGCAATGTGGTACCTTAAGCACTTTGGCTTCTTGGTGGTGTTCCAAGTTCTACGGAATAAACGATTGATATTTGCTCTAAGCATAGCTGCCGTATGATTAAAGCCAAAGAGCGGATCAAAGCCTACGGCTTTAAGTTCGCCTTGTCCCACGATGCAGCCTCTTTTACCTTTAAAAACTTCGTGAAGGCTTTCAGGGAAAATCTTTTTAACGGGAACCACATAATGCGGATTCATATCCGATTTAATCAGCGGATTCTGGATAGTAATTTTTTTTAAATTCTTAAGCATCTCGGCTAAATGCTTTTTACGTTCATCAGCTCTGTAACCATACTTTTTCCGCGCTCTTTCTGCCAGATGCCCTTTGGCCTTCATCGAAGAAACCCTAAAATCAAGAATCATCCTTGTTTTAGCTTCGACTGCCATTGTAATCGAAAGTGGTTTTAACTTGGTGTGCTCAAAAGTCTCCATATCATCGAAAATAAAATCTTGGACCCGTTCAGGACGAAGGTGCTTTTTTAAATTCATATCGTCTAAGCAAATTTTTCCTAAGACTTCAAACTTTCTTACGACTGTTTTTCGATTAATTGACAGAATGCATGCCATTCTTCGTTGCGAGGTTCCACTGGCGAACAGAGAAAAGATCAAATAATTTAAATTTCTTTTCTTCTGGAATTTAAACGGGCTTAAAGACTCCGTCGAGAAGGATCTCTGACATGCTTTACAGTAATATCTTTGAATTAAAAGGCCATCGGAGTGTCTTAAAAAATGTCCGCTTTTTATAGTGGCATGACTAAGGAATTGAGATTCGGATGCCGGTGTCAGTGCAATTTCATTTAAACGGTAGATGCAATTCATGCAGCTCTTTGAACTCAATTCAAAGGCCAACTTCATTTAAAAATGAAACTCTACCAACATTTAAAGGGGGCAGCTTTTAAGTAATTAGTGTGTATTTGCGGTTGGAACTTCAATCGGAGTTCTAGATTTAGCATCTGGATTAAACAAGGTCGGATAAAGTAAAACTGTTGCGCCGTAGACAATAAGCATAACGACAGCGACTTTTACGATTAATTTGTGATTCAAAACGATCTCCTATGGTGATTTCAAGTTGGGCCTAAAGTACACTATCCCGATCACTTTTCTATAAATGCTGCAGCTGTAAATTTTTCTCTACATTCGCATAAAAGTAGTATTTATAGCCAATTTTACGTTGATCAGCTACTTTTTGGGCATGAAAATACAATTTTTTGCCCTTGTACCTGCCATCTTGTTATTCGTAGGCCCGGTTGCAACTTCAGCAAGCGGCGATTCAGAAATATGAACAGCAAGCTCAGCAAGATCACTCTGCCACGATGATAAAAAACGCGGGATATATTATCACTACAGATGCTCCAACAAAATACATCAAAAAGATTTTAAATGTGCTGAAGCATGAGAAACTAATCAAATAAACAAGTCATAAAGAATTGCGTCAGGAGATCTTCGATTGAGTAAATCCATTCAATTTCACATTTTAAATACTTTGTCTCAATCGCTCATCGAAGTTTTTGAAAAAGGAAAACACGCGGACCGCATGATTGATAAATACATGCGTGTTAATAGAAATTGGACTCCGAATGATCGCAGTTTTTTCGCCGAAGCCGTTTACGGAATAGTAAGACATAAAAGGCTTTTAGAGTATGTTTCCGAATCACAAAACCTTTGGCAAATTATTGGGGCTTACTTAGTAACTAAAAATTTAAAACCAGTTCTAAGACCTGAATTCAAAAGTACGGATGCAGATAAAATTAGAAGTCGTATGAAGTCTGAAAAGCTTAGTGCTGTCGAAAATTCAGTTCCCGACTGGCTATTTGATCTTGGAAAAAAAGAATTTGGCTCAGAGTGGCCCGCGATTTTGAAAAGCTTAAATGTCGAGCCCGAAATTTACTTACGAACAAATACATTAAAAACAAATTCCGAAAAACTAATCAAAGATCTAAAAGTTGAAAATATCGAAATTACTAAAATTAAAACGACCTTGTCCCTTCCCGATGGACTACATTTGAAGAAAAGAAGTAATGTTTTTTCAACCCTGGCTTTTAAAAAAGGCGATTTCGAGATGCAAGACGGCGGTTCGCAAGCTATTGCGGCCTTATTGCAACCTCAGCCCAATTTACAGATTGTAGATGCGTGTGCTGGCTCTGGTGGGAAGTCGTTGCATCTTGCAGCACTTATGCAAAACAAAGGCAAAATTTTATCCATGGATATCCATGACTGGAAACTTGAAGATCTTAAGCAACGCGCTACCCGGGCCGGAGCATCGATTATAGAAACCAAATTAATTGATTCTGTAAAAGTTATTCAACGCCTGGAAAATAATTTTGACCGCGTATTAATTGATGCGCCTTGCTCGGGTTTGGGCGTGCTGCGCCGAAACCCTGATACGAAGTGGAAATTGAGTCTGCAACAAATCAACACTGTGATTGAATTGCAAAAAGATATTTTATCAAGGTATTCAAGCATGTGCAAACCGGGCGGCCTTATGGTTTACGCCACATGCAGTATTTTAAAAAGTGAAAATGAAGAACAAATACAATGGTTTTTAAAATCCGCAGCCGGAAAAAATTGGGTGTTGTTATCAGAAACTCGTATCTGGCCACACAAACACAACTTTGATGGATTTTATGCAGCGGTTTTAGAAAAGAATTAAATCTATAGCCTTAGTCGCACAAGTGTCGCACGTGCCAAGCTTTTGTATGACTCAAGAACCGGATCATGGGGGTCACCAAATTTCTTCTCTGGCGTTAAGGCCAATCCTCCTAAATTGCAAAAGTAGAACCAAAAGTAGAACCAAAAGTAGTCGCCACTGAATCTAATAAAACGGTAGAAACCTTGAAAACCAAAATCTACATAAATTTCAATTTGTTACGAAGCCCAACAGTTGTGCTAATATATAAAAAAATTGAAAGGTTTTTATGAATAAAGCAATTAAAATTGGAAAAAAGGCGGCGCCAAGCGGATCGCCAGCGAGCTTACTAAAATTTGCAAAACCCCTCTTTTAAAAGAGGTTTTCGAGATTGTAGAAAACTTTAATAAAAATAGTAACCAGACTGATAAAAAGTCAGCAAAGCCTTCAACTGATTTAGGTGTCTAAAGTTTTAGGGTGTAGCGACTTTCTTACAACGTTCAATAAAAAACCTTTTTTAAAACATGGCCTTATCGTAGATACCAATCTACTGTAACGTAAATGTTCGCGCTGAATTTTTAGAAATCCATCGCAGAATTATTTTTACCGAAGCACTTATTAATTTCTTTCGAGAAGCTGATCGAACTCTGCTGCCAACTGATGTTTCAGCACAACTTGGAAAATGGTCAGCTAATAATAAGAAACGTGTGGATGAACAGCGCTCGCCTCTGAGGCTTTCGGAATCAGATATTAAAAAATAAAACTAGAGTTTATACAAATTATCGACGGCGAAAAAAATCTGTGGGCATCATTATGCCAAAACAAAATCGGAAATAAGCTGGAAAGTTTATGGAGTAAAACTGAAGATGAGTTGGGTCTTAATTTTTTATCAACTCGCAATGAAGACTCTTCACCGTTATTTAACTCTTCTCCTGAGTGGTCAGATGCAGTGAAGCTCATTGAACAGCATGGTCTTTCAAGTTCTAATGCGATGATCGTGAATATGTTTTTCTGTTCAAGTCTTGAAGCTATTGTTTCGAGTGATCAAGAAGTTGCACATATTATTGGTCAAAGTGAGTTGCATGATAAATAAAATCATACTGTTTTCATTTTTATTAGTTTCAAATGCCTTTGCCAAAGTTAATATTTTTGTGGAATACTCTGAATCTGCCAACTATTTTGATATTATGGATAACCTATCAAACTGGTTGGATGACTTCACAGATATTGAATACTCTAAAGAATGGGAAAAGCGTTTTGGTGTAAAATCGCCTGAAGATTTAAAATTATTTGAAAAGTATGCGAATCTTCAAAAAGAATACTACAGCGACCCCAATCAAAAAGAAAAAAATCCATTAAAAAATCGAAACGGTTTTTTAAGTATGAGCTCAAGTGCAACAGCTGATCCAATAGCCGAAGCATTTTATTCATCCTTAACTATGGATGAAGCCTATGAAAAACTACAAAAAAAATTACAACCAAAAGAAATCGATTTTCTAAAATCTTTTTATCTACATTTCAAAGGACAAGCTGAAGTTTTTCGAAAAGAAAGCGAAGTATTTCGCACCATTCTTCTAAAAATGAGAAAATCGTTAGCTGGCAACAAAGTGACTAATTACTTTTCCAAAGTTGCTAAATTCTATAATGTAGATCCGTCGCTCGATTATAGAATTCTTTATGTTTGGTTTCCGCCAATTGAACGCAGTGATGCTTCAACTACTGGAAAATATCTAGTTATGCGCTACAACCCAATTAAAGCTCTCAAGATTGCAGCAGAAGACAGCGATATCGCATTCCATGAAGTCGTTCATGTCATTTCTAATCAGCAAACTTTTAATCAAAAGAAAATGCTAACAGAAGAGTTTTTGAAAAATTGTGATATCAAAGATTCTTTGAGAAAACTCACAATTTTAGAAGAACCTTTAGCCGTTATTTTCGGACAAATTATTTTCTTAGAACAATTCAACCCAAATCGTCTGAAGTAGGATCAATCTTTGTACAACAACCCGTGGATTAGTACTTATGCGAAATTACTATACCCAATAGCAAGGGACCATCTTAACAAAGGTAAAAAAATAACAGATGATTTTATTCCAGCAGCCGCAAGAATCTGCAAAGAACTTGTCCAAGCTTCCCTGAAGCTCAACGTAAGTAAAGCTCCAGCACCTTCAAAATGATGGACTCAGAATATAAAAAAGGTTCGGGTCACCTGATGATGGCCCGATTCACACTTTACCCGAACGAAGGCAAAAGATTCGTAACTTGTTGAATTTACATACCAGAAATTTGAAAAATCATAACGAGTCGATCTGAAAAAAAACTTGAAAAATGGTAGGCATCTTC
>JAYUWH010000023.1:0-6877 GCA_043753645.1 Bdellovibrionales bacterium | reverse complement strand
CTTTTCTGGGTATGCATCTATCCAACTGCAGGTTGTGGCGTTACTGCTCGAGACTTCTGGCCTTCGTGTTTAAACTCGAGAATTCGTTGTATCCGTCTTTTCCTTAAAATTTACCGATGAGCCCCGAATCTTGTCGACTCCCTTTTGGCTGAATGACCAATACTATTATTTCACGCTCGACGGGCACAGTTTAAACCCCGATTGCACAACTGAAAACAATGTCCTATTCAACCTATGCCAGTTTGTAAAATCTGCTGTTCGCCATTTCAGACTGTCCCAGTCATGGCATTGTTTTGCCGTTAAGACTGCTGCAACAAGTAGATTCGGCTTCTGAGTCCGGACTGCTTGCGTTCAGCTTCAGTTGGATTTGATTAATAGACAATACTACAGTCGCTACTTTGGTCGTGCAGACTTATCGGGAAGTTTATAGTATTGTAAAAAAATGAAATTTTTAATTCTTACTCTAACTTCAATCCTAATTTTAAGTTCTAGTTGCAAGAAGCCTGATGCACCAGGTACTGAAGTTATCACACCTACACTTGGCAGCGATCGATTACTTTTTACTTACAAGCCACCTGGCGGAAATTCAGAAATTTATTCTTCTAAGTTAGATGGGTCAGATCCGATTCGTTTAACAAATAGTTCTGGATTTGATAGTTGGTGGCCGAAAGCATCACCAGATCGCACAAAAATTCTTTTTTATCACGCGCCTGCAGGATCCAATGAGGATTACGGTCAGGCGACACTGCTAGTGATGAATGCTGATGGTTCAAATCCGCAAGTGCTAATTGCGCAGGGTGCAAATAGTTGGACCATTCAAGCCCATGCCGAATGGTCACCGTCTGGAAATGAATTTGTTATGTGCGGAACTTCGGGCGGGGTCATTCACGTTTTTGTCACCACAACTTCTGGCGTAATTGCCCGTCAACTGACAACGACTGGCGGTTGGAATTGTGATCCATCGTGGTCGCCAAATGGACAAAAAATTATTTTTAATCGCTGCGGGTCGGTTAACTGCCATTCCATTTTTGGTAATTTAGATATTTATACCATAAGCTCAACAGATGGATCCGCTTTAACGGCGCTAACAAGTGCCGATGGCCAAGACGATTACGATCCGTATTATTCTCCAGATGGAACGACGATTTCTTGGCTTAACCAAGTGAACAATACATCTTGGAGTGGTGCTGGAGCATGGAGCATCAAAAAAATGAGCGCCAATGGATCAAGCCCAATTTATTTAATCAATGATGGAAATATCAATTCAAAACCGGCGTGGTCTATTGATGGATCAAGAATTTATTTTCACCGGATGGCCCCGATAGAAGCTGTAAAGTGGCGTTTATATTCTTTTTTACCCGATGGTACGGCACGTACAGAAATTTCGCCGTTGGGCTTGTATTCTAATTCTTTGGTCGGTGATTCAAGTTATCCTTCTTTGCGCTAACAATGATTGCCATTTTGACGTGTGGTGGAGAGAGAACAAACTCATCTCCGGCTACATATGCTTAAAATAATTATCTGGTTAAGTTGAGTGCCGTCAATACGGCACTCTTACTTGGATAGGCGTTTTTTGTGTTTTTGTCACATTCTAGATAATCTGATGATTTCTGCCCGTATATGGGGAAGCTTGCCACAGCTCCTACACTGACGTTTTTTTCAGTCGTTTGAGCTGAGTCTTCAATTCAAGTTCCTTCTCTTCAAGAGAAGGTGCACCGGTTGTGGTTTGATCTAAGCGATGTACGATGCTTTAGAAAGTTCATAAGGCACTAGAAGTACTCAAAAAAATTACGCAACGCAGGAGTCAAAGTGGCCCTTCACTCGCAGCGTGCATCTGGCACTGTTTATGCTTTAATACCCAATCTGTGGGGGCAAAGGGTTACCTATGCCCAAATAATAACAAAAGTTTTTAAAAGGGAGATTTCAATGATCAAAATGTTTTTCGCAACAATCGCACTGATGGGTATGGCTCAAGTAGCAAGCGCAGCGACTTGCACAACTAGCAGCCGTGGTTACAATTTTTCAGAATCAAGCAACGACAGATATACGGCGCAAGACCGGGTGATCCAGTCATGTCAAAACAGCCGCTACACGGATGCAAATGAATGTAACCGTAACGTTCGTTGTAATGTGGCTTCGCAACCACCAATCGGCCGTGGTCAGATTTCAGCACAACAACAATATTGCCAATCTTCACAATTATGCACATTCAACATTAGCTGGAGCACCGGTAACCGTGGCAACAGCACAGTTGTAACTGTCGAGCCTGTTAATCAAGGTGGCGGTCAAAAGCTTTTTGCTTGTGGTGGTTCTTCAGGTCAACAAGGTGCCGATTGGATTGCTAAAGGGCAACGTTACATTTTCAGAATGTACGAATCATCTGACTGCTACGCTCAGGTTTGGAACTGGATGGCGGCATCAGCAACTATTGATTTTATGGGCCCTCGCTAGTTAGTTTTTTTAAAAATCAGTTTGCTTAAGAAAAGGTCGCTTTTAACGCGACCTTTTCTTTTTGGGGCATACCTTAGGTCTAGCTTGGACAAAAAACTTTTTCTGATAGGCTGGTCTTTGTCTTATGCTTGTGACCTTAAAATCCGATAAAATAGCTATGATAAATTTAAAAAAAATATTTGCTGCGCCTGTGCTTTTAGCTGCCCTTACGTTACTGACTTTTCAATTTTTTCAAAAGCCAGAACCGGTTAAAGAAATACAACTTTCAAGCATTGCTCTATGGCCTTTTTCAATTTTTCAAAATCCTGATTTTAAAAAAGCGCCACAAGCAGTTTTAGAAAACGGCGGCACTGTTTTTTCAATTGCCAACTTTGGCACTTTTTTAGATCCAAAATCTAAATTCTACAATGCATGGGATTCAAACGGCTGGGATCCTGATTTTTATAGCATCGCCCGCGGTTATCATCTTTATAAAAACCAAGTCGATTCGACCATGAAGTCCATCAAAGATGGCGGCCAATCAAAAATAGGCATGCTTTTATGGTTTATCGGAAACCACCCCGAAAATGGATCTTTAGGTCACGTGATCGCCACTTCAAACGGTAAGCTCTATCAACAGCACAGAAAAAACTTGCAAGATTTTGTAAAAAAAGCGGACGAACTTGGTTTTAACGAAGTGCAGGTTCGTTTTGCCTCGCAAGGTGATGCCGATGTTTTCGGAACAAAGCCTGAGAATATGGTTGCGCAAATCGAACAGCACTGGACACTCATCAAAGACACACATGAAGCCATTGCTGAAATGAAACTTAAGGTAAAAGTGATTTACGATTTAGGTGTCGAATTAGCAGCTCATCCCTACACATGCCGCGCTGAGGTCACTGGCTTTTTAACTGAAATCTGGAAGCGTTACTCGGCTCAGTACGGTGTGCAAGACACCATTGGTTTTTCATGGAATCACGCCGATGATTGCGGCGCTCGTCAAATCATTGATATCTATCAAAAAGTCGGAGTCTTTCCGATTTATAATGGCTTAGATGTCTATGGAAGCCCAGGCGAAGTGTATAGTGTGCTAAAAAAAATCGCGAAAATTCTTGACGAAAAGGGTCTCAAACAAAAAATGGCTTTTTCAATCCAAGAAACTTGGTACAACGACGCCGCGGTAGCCGCCGAAGTCAACCAAGCGGTGCAAGACACAGGTATCAAAATCAAATACATTATGCAGTGGCCGCTGAAACGTGGTTCAAAAACGATTCACTTTTCAGAAACAGCACCCAGTCAATTTGACGCCTACAAACGTTAAGTCATTAAATCCTTCTTATAGAACTGTGAAAAAAAATAGTAATTTCGTGGCTAACAGCTTCTGAACATTTTGATTCTAGTTTTTTATTATTTATTATTAATTCTTAATTGCTTCAACCCATTTTTGAGAGGTGGGGTTTACAACCCAGTAGCGCATTCTATTTGCTAGTAGTGTTTGCTGTGCATCAGGTTCAGCAAGTCTTAGCGTGACTGCATAGCTTCCGTTTAAAAGTGGTGAAACAAATAAGTGACTTTGATCGTAGGTCCAATTGATTTCGCCGGCTGAATCAGATTTTCTCATATCGATGCGAAAATCTGATTCGATATCTCTGACGACAAACCATAAACATAAATTATCATCACAGCCTTGTCCTAAGTTTTCAACTTTTGGGGTCAAGCCTGACGGCGTTGGTAAAACGCCGGTTGTTGTTGGGGGTTGTGAAGGTACGACTGGTGTAGAACCACTCGGAAATTCGCCGAATTTTGTCTTGAGGATTTGCTCGGCCCAATCTTTTCCGACTGCGATTTGTGCGTTCAATGAAAAGTGAATGCATGTGCCACGTTTTCCCGGGTAGCGGTAGTTTGCACCAATGTATTTATCCGTATGGGGCCCTTCAAAAGCAAATTGATCTTTTATTAATTTTTCTTGTGCCGGTACAATACTAAAACGTGGAGTGCCCTGAGCTGACCAGTACTCTGTAGCGGGTATTGAATCGCAGACTGTTCCATCAAGATGAGAATTGATCGGTCCAAATGAGGCTAACGCCATCATCCAAGGGATTTTTTGTCCGACATCAGTGGCTAAATCACTTTGCAGTTTTTTAAATTTATTTCCATAAACATCCAAAGGAAAAGCTAGCTCCTCAGGGCCTGTATCGCTTTCACCTTGATCCCAAAGAATCATGCGCACACCTGTGGTTTGTAAAAGCATTTTTGTTGTTTCCATCAAGCGAACATACGGTGGCATCGCTGAACCTGTGTAATTTTTTTGCCACTGAGCTATGCTAGTCCCACCCACTCCTGTTTCAGCTGTTGCAATAGGAATCTGCTGGGCCGTTGAAAGTTCATCACCCATCGTCGGCCAGACTGAACCAAAATTTGTGCGTAAGTAGCCAGCGGCGCGCGCGTCTGATTCGCTTGGAAGACCCTCAGGTGGTTGTGGATCATTATTTAATTGCCATGAACCTTCGCCAATCAGATGACCGCTTGAGTTCTGCTGAGGTCGATAAGCACTGACAAGCCCTGTCTTTGTTGAAGTTAAAACTTCGCCAGCACTTGTTGAATTTGACTGACCCGACGTAATAAAAACATCACCGATGCCAAAATTAAAAACAGTCGAACGATATGCGCGTTGTCCTGCTGTGCTCACCTGTTCGATTTGAATTTTGTACCAGCCCCCTGCCGGTAACGGTAAAAGTTTTTGATAAACTGAACTTTGACTTTGCGTATTTTTAAGCTCGGTAGCTAATAAAATATTTGAATTATTTTTTGCTTCGAATACTTGAACACGGATCAGATCAACATTCGGTAGCGCAATACGAACTTTTACGGTAAAGTTTCCGGCTGTCAAAGTGCTTCGCTGAAAAACTTGATAGGTTTGCGGCGATGTCATTAAAGAATTATCATCACTGACGTAAATCTGTGAACTAAGCGCCGGCAAAGGAGCCTCGGATGATGGAACTCTTTGAGTTGAAGGTAAATAGGCGCAACTTGAAATAAACGCGAAAAAAAGAGAAAAAATTATTGTTTTCATACTTTATTTTAAACAGATTCAGTTTAAACACAAAGTCTTAATTTTAATACAAGTTAAACGGAATCAACTTGCCAAAGACCCAATCCAGTCACATGATTTTAACAAGAACCAAGCAAAACCTAGATATTAGACTTGAACGATTCGGCCTTAATTTGTCCTATCCGCAATCTCTGCGCTGATTTATATTTTCTAAAAATTAAAAAATCTGATCGCACTTTTCTAATTGAAATTTGGGTTGTCAAATTTGCGTTAGCAGAAAGGATGTAAACTTTTATCATGCTAGCCAGGTCGCTCACCTTAAACTGATATGCACCATGAGTGCTGGGTAATTATAGGTTCTGACGAAAACTCATCATTCAAAAGATCGACTTCACCATTAATTCGCGGGGTTCTAACTTACCGAAATATAGAAAATTTTATGGTGCCAGTTTATCTATCTAACTCTGTCAAGTGGGGCCCCATTCATTAGACCCTAAAAGGATAAAATCTGTAGAATCTAGACCCCGTCCTCCAGATGTGATCCCGTAGGTTCCAGCGGGAAAATAGAATGTTGATCAAAAATTTGTTGAGGTTAATTTTAAATCATCAAGTGCTTTCTGAATCGCAGGATTGTCATCTGTCAGAGCATCACCCTTGGCCGAGTAATCTGTTTTAATAGATTTCCAACTAGCAAAAGGCCCCGAAAAAGATTTTTCGAAAGGTAATTTTGAGATTTCAGAAATTTTACTTGCCGATTCGGCAAGAGATGATGAAGGCTGACGATATGAAAAATGCGCTGGCCCACAGTTTTGAAACGCAAAAATAAAGGCAAAGCAAATGCTGAAAAAGAACAGATATTTTCTAGCTTTTTGCCTCATTGAACAGTTCCTCTTACTTGGTTTCAACGGGAACCCAGATTTGCTTTAAGGTTTACTGTGAGGTAATGCCCCACGTAGATTTTGCATCAAGAATTTTTCAATAGTAAACAAAAAGCGCGTACAAGCCAGCTGTTAATGGCCATCTGAAAAAATAGAATATTAGCTAGTTAGCCCATTTAGCTACAACATCACAAACACTAACCGATCCATCTGGATTTCTAAGCGGGCAGCCATCTGCTGTTACATGAATGTTAATATACCAAGTCCCTGTTGTTAAGTTAAATGAATAGGCACCAGCACCACTTCCAAGAGTCCTTCCCTGTTCATTAATACTAACAGCAAATCCACCAGCGTTAGCTGACGGTCCTGCTGTTAAAGTTGATGGGCTAGGTAAAAAATCGCATTTGTTTTTTGATATTGATACAAGTCTGTAGCCGCGTTGAGGCCCAGCGTCGCTAAAATTAAATTCAGCACCCCATCGACCCCTTGTTGTATCGCTGTCTTTCACTTTAAGTTT
>JAYUWH010000022.1:0-21135 GCA_043753645.1 Bdellovibrionales bacterium | reverse complement strand
AATCGATAATGGCAAATTGAGAAACTTTAAGTTCCTGTAACATAGCGATCTCCAAACTTTAATTTATCTTTTAATAATTTAAAAAAGTTATGTCCCGGCTGTCGCAGCATAACATGGTCTGTTTTGCTGCGTGTGATGTGAACTTCGTCTTCAGGTGATAATTCGACAACTTTTTGGCCATCCACAATTAAATGCGCAACACTAGTTTGTAAATCCAATTTCACTATCAAGGTTTTATTATCGGGAAATATCAATGGTCTTGAAGTTAACGAATGGGGCGCCACGGCCGTCACAACCCATGCTTGTGCATCCGGATGAAGAATGGGCCCACCTGCAGCTAAGTTGTAAGCCGTTGAACCTGTGGGGCTAGAAATTATTAATCCATCGGCTTTGATGTGATTCACCAAAGACTTATCGAAGTATAAAGCCGTGCTAATCAGTTGGGAAAAAGATCCACGCTCAATCACCACATCATTTAAGGCTTCAAACACAACCCGGCGTCCTGACTTTAAATGCACTTGCGCCTGTAATCGTGCGCGCATGTGCACTACCATTTTATTTTTTAGCGTCTGATCAACTGTTGCAAAAACATCTTCCACCGAGTGCGCCGTTAAAAAGCCCAGAAACCCCATATTAAAGCCAAGAATCGGAACGGGGTGACCTCTTAATAATCGAACCGCGCGCAAGTAACTGCCGTCTCCGCCTAAAACGATGACTAATGCCATTTCTTTTAACTCATTTGAGCTAATTAATAACTGAGTTTCCGGAAGCTGTTTTTGTTCGGGTGCAGTGAAAACTTTATAGCGTTTCGCCTTTAGCTTTGCCGTCAACTTCTTCGCAATTTTTACGGCCGAGGGGGAATGCACTCGATAAACGATCGCAATCTTTTTATTTCCCTTAAGAGTCAGCTGGCGTTCACGCATTAGATCAGTCCATCACGACGAAGTAAAGAATTTGGATCGGGTTCGCGACCACGAAATTCTTTATAAAGATCCATCGGGTGGGCTGTGCCGCCACGACTTAAAATACTATTTTTAAACTTCGTGGCCACTTCAGTGTCAAATAAACCGCGCTCTTTAAAAAATTCAAACGCATCAGCGTCTAAGACCTCGGCCCATTTGTAAGAATAATATCCAGCTGCGTAACCTCCACCGAAGATATGCCCAAAGCTTACTGATTTATTGGTACCGGCTTCTTTCGGAAGTAACCTGGTGAAATCATCAATCTGAGTTTCAAATTGATCAATATCGATAATATCTTTCGGATTCGTAGTGTGCCATTTCATATCAAGCCAAGCGAATGAAAGTTGGCGAAGGCTCATCCAACCAGATTGAAATTTGTCAGCTTTTTTTATTTTTTCCACAAGTTCAGCAGGAATTTTTTCGTTGGTTTCATAATGTCTTGCAAAAATATCTAAGCCCTCTTTTTCGCGCGTCCAATTTTCCATTATTTGCGAAGGAAGTTCCACGAAATCCCAGTAAACATTCGTGCCTGATAGACTTCGATAAGTACATTTTGAAAGTAGTCCGTGCAAAGCATGGCCGAACTCATGAAATAATGTCTGCACTTCATCATAGTTTAATAACGAGGGCTTTGTTGGTGTTGGCTTCGTGAAATTGCAAACAATGCTAACGTGTGGACGTTTAACTTTTCCAGCCCACTGCCCTTGATCACGGTAGCTGGTCATCCAGGCTCCGCCTTTTTTAGTTTCGCGGGGAAAGAAATCCATATAGAAAAGGCCAACGTATTCATTGGTACTTTGGTCATGAACTTCAAAAGTTTTCACGTCTGGATGGTAAATGGGGATACCTGTCACAGGTTTAAATATTAAACCAAAAAGTTTTTGGGCGTGTTCGAACACACCGTCGATCACATTTTCTAGTTTAAAATAAGGTCTTAGTTCTTCTTCATTAAAAGAATACTTTTTTTCTTTTAACTTTTCTGAATAAAAGGCAAAGTCCCAAGGTTTAATTTCAGAAGTGCCTTCGATTTCTTGTCTAAAATTTTGAACTTCTTGTAAATCCCTCAGCGCCGCCGTCTTAGAAGGCTCAATTAAATTTTTTAAAAACTTAAATACGGTATCGGTATTTTTAGCCATACGCTCTTCTAAAACGTAATCCGCAAATGTTGGGTAGCCTAGTATTCCTGCGCGTTCGTGTTTTAATTCAATCATATTTTTAACTAAGACTGAGTTATCAAACGTTCCGCCGAAGGATTTTGAAGCACTTGCACGCCACATTTTTTCGCGTAACTTTGAATCGGCGGCATACGTTAAAAAAGGAATAAGTGACGGTGCGTTTAAGGTGAATAACCAGTGTCCTTTTTTACCTTTTTGAGCAGCAGCGATAGCTGCTGCTTCAATCGCACCGCTGGGTAGGCCAGCTAAATCTTTTTTATCATCGATCCAAAGCTCGTAAGCATTCGTTGCCTTTAGTAAGTTTTCGGCGAATTGAGGGCTCATCACTGAAAGTTCTTGATCTAATTCGCGTAGCCGAGTTTTTTTATCTGCTGATAACAAGGCACCGTTTCTGGAAAAATCTAAAAATGATTTTTCAACAAGGCGGATTTGCTCCGGATTTAATTTCAAAGATAGACGTTGGTCATAGACTAGTTTTATTTTTTGAAATAAATCCGCATCCAAAGAGACATCAGAAGCAAAAGCCGAAAGCACAGGAGAAATCTGCTGTGCCAAGGCTTGATGCTCATCATTGGCTTCTGCGGAAAATAAATTAAAATAAATTCCAGAGATGATATCAACTTCTTCTGAAGACGCCTCAAGAGCAAGTATTGTGTTTTCAAACATTACTTCTTTTTGGGCCTTGATTTCTGCAATACGAGACCGTGCCTGATCAAGAGCGACTGTTAAGGCCGGCAAGTAATGTTCGGGTTTAATAAGCTGAAACGGAACAACCTGATCTTTGAGATTAAAATCTTGCAATAAAGGATTGTTTTGAATCGAGTTTGCGGCCATAAAAACTCCTTAATTAATATTAAGAATTTTATAACATGACCTAGGAAATGTGTCGAAGATTAAGCCCAATATCGCGCGGCATCTGAAGTTGTTAGAAAATAAATTAGCGTACGGCTGGTCCATAGCCGCCATTGCTATTAGTTGCCGTCGAATTAGATACGCACAGCCCTAAATGCGAGCTAGCATCATTCGTACGACACGTAAAACCAACCGAGCAGGTGTTTGCTTGGCCTACTAAGCAGGACTGTACAACGCCATTATAACAACCAGAATTTGAATAGCCCGATACGTTGCTAACTTGCGGAATGTTTGTCCATTGGTTGTTATCTGCGCCCCAGCTGAAATAAGCATAGCCACCACCGTTAACTTGACTTTGTTGAACGCAGCCAAGGCCGGCGTAACTGTTGTAAGTAGGCACTAAGCCCGAAGAGCAATTGCAAAGAAAAGCTGAATTATTTTGATAGTAATTAAAAGGATCATTGTAGGAATAACCACCTCCGTAATTGCCATAAGATCCATAGCCATTATTACCGTAGTTGTAGGGGGTAAAGCCCGGCGCACTGTAAACATTCGACTGACATGAATTTGGATTATTAACACATTGAGCGTTCATGCCCGGAGCCGTAGCTTCAGTATCTTTTTGTTTTTGGCAGGCTGATAATGCTAAAACCAACAACGCGATATAAACTACAAATACAGTTTTCATAATTATCCTTTAGCTTAAAATTACAATTGATCTGTTTCAATTTGAGAGCCATCGGTAATGCTTGGCTTAGCCATTAGATTAAAACTGGGTTCAAAGTCGCTGTCGAACTTTTCGACGAGAGTCAAATTGCGGTTACCGATTTAACAGAAGGCTGGTGAAAGCCTTCTGTTAATGAAACAATGCCTTTTGTACAATTTCATTTTTTGGAGTGGATGAAGCCTTCCTATAAAACTCTATTTTATCTTCCTGATTTAGATCTAATACTGAGATGGCTGCTACGATCTGGTTCATAGCCGTTGGCTCACGCTCATTGATGAGGGCTTGCATCATAAGTCGTTGCACACTTCGATCAGTTGGCTTCAATTCTCGTAAAACCATTGCTGCTGAAAAACGAACACTTAAATCTGAATCGCCCAGCAAAGAGTTTGCAATAATCGCGTGGTAACGAGTGTTATTTGTTTTTAACCAGTAAAAATACCAAATGGCCGTACCCCGAATAACTGCGCTGGAAGAAAAACTGATCAACTGGGCTAGCTTGTTTTGAATTTCCACAGTTTGGGGCTTAAGGCAAAGAATAGCATTCACAAAATGAGGTTCGCTCCATCTTGCATCAGGAATTGTATTTTCTGGGATATTAATTTTTAGCTGCGTTGAGCACAGCATATTTTTCCTAATTTCCGTAAACGGGTTTTTCAAATCGATCATTTGCAAAAAAGCAGTCTCGACAAATTGGCTTGAAACCAAATCCAAGTCTTTTAATGTGTCCAGAACATCTACGCGTAAGGGCAAATAAACGTCATCTTTGAGTTGAAGTAAGCGCAATAATTCTGCTTTTATTTGAGTATCAAGAGAAATTTCAGTTAGAACTTCTTTTTCAGCAGCCGATAACGGATTTGGATCTGCTTTCAATTGATGTAGAAAGGCTTGAACATGTGACAAAATGTTGATGGCCCGATTGGTTTTGAATAAATTTTTAATATAGATCAATCGATTCAACCTTGAAACACTTTCGCTACGAATGTAGCAATAAGGTTTTTCTTCAACACTTTTCATATTTTGAATAAGGCCTTGCGTCTGTGCAAGACTGGTATTTTTCAAAGCTGAAAATAATTTTTCATTTTTATTCACGGATATTTTTTTATTGTACTCATCAAACGAGCGATATTCCGGCTTGGTATCATCTAAGTATTTTGACAATAAAGGTTCGATCGTTTTGCCACTTGGACCAACAGAAGTAAAACCATAAATACGCGGAGTAGCTGCAAAAATCTGGGACATGCTGTATTTAAAAGAATCGCCAAATCCACTGTACCTGAACGATACGATCTGACTGGCTTGGCTTATTGTAAAACCATCATCCAGAAGCACTTGCATGTATTGTTCTGGTGTTCGGTGATCTTTTTCTTTAGACGCCAGTGTATTGCACCCAAACAAAAACACTTCTTTAGGTTGCTTTAAAATGCCCTCACATTTTTGGTCGCACGAATTTTTTTCTAATTCATTTAATGTCAGGGACAATTTAGAACTTCCAAAAAAAGTTCCGCCAAAATGGCCCGATATAATCAACACATCACACGAAATTTTTTTTTCACACGCTTTTGAAAACCAATTTTTATCTGTCGAGTCAGTTGCATTATCGGTAAGCTCAATGAAATTCCAATCTGCTGCGGAAAGCTTCTTTTTGAAAAGCTCTACTTCTTGATTTGAATTGATAGTGATCGAGCACAAATTCTTTTTTGCCGCTTTTTCAGCTGCATAAATTGAAATTGGCATAAACAATAAGGAGAGAATTAATTGACGTATTAAGATCATAACAGAACTAATCTTCAAAAAGCATTCACACGAATATTCGATTCAACTCAAATTGGCTACATTTGGCATCGCCAGTTGTACATAACCGAGACACTTCGCCAAAAGGTGACGCCACATGCAGCCTCTTTTTCACAGCCTCTTTTTCATAAGGGGGGGCTCTATTTGAGTTCTCTGTTAGTTGCTTGGTGTATTTCAGCTGTATCAACTTGAGTCGATTGCTTGAATTTATTTTTATCATAACTTCATTGTGCTATCCTGCACTTATGGGGAACCAGTTTTTCTTCTCGTTAAGGGCTAAAGCACTTCTTTTGTGTTTTGGCTTAGTTTTTTTGTTCCAAAATTGCGGAGAAATCCGCATTCAGCGTGGTCAAGTCGGACCGGTAGGTAATACGGGCTTACCCAGCGCTTCTTTGCCTGCCACACCAACAGTTGAACAACCTGTTTGCGAAAAGAAAAGTGCGTCAGTAGCTTCGATTGGTATTACTGGCTTAGCCAGTAATCAGAGGTATAATAATTATGAGAGTGCTGTCCTACCGGTAAAAGATAAATTAATTCTGATTTCACAATATGAATATGGACCAAATCCTTTTGACGCCACAAGAATGCAAGCCAAAAGAAAAATTAAAATTTTTACGCCCAGTACAAATCAAACGTTTGACATTTCATTCAGCGGAACGAAATGGGAAAAAGGATTATCTACGGGTGATGCTTGCTTCATTTCTGATGCCGTTTCCGACCATGTTAATTTTGCTTATATTTATGTACGATGTTTGGATCCTGTGGCTAGTCAAAATACGGCCGCTTTATATCAAATTAATTACTCAGGCCAAGTCAGCAAAGTTTTAGATTTTCAAAATGCGACCACCAACATGGGCATAACTGGGAACTCCGGTGAAATGTCGATTGATGAAAATAATAATCTTCTGATGCGCTCAATGTTGTACCAGGCCCCCGCTGGTGTAACGATGCAAGTCAAAAAATTAGTTGGCAATCTGTTAGTTGACCAAGGACCTCAATACTCTGAAACAGCACTCGCAAATAAAAGTATCACTTCTTATTTTTATACCAATTCAGCAAATATAATTTTTTACTTCATCAATGATGGTAATTTTACTTACTCAGTAAATACGTCAACGGGCGAAAAAATAAAACTTGGGGCGCCGGCACAAATCTTTATGCCTACCAACGGTATAAAATTAGACCGAATTTTTACCTACAACTTGAACATGGTCTACGGTAGCCAGCCTCATGCTGAACCTCACGATTTATATTCTTACAGTATGGATGGTTTGTACTCAGAAAAAAAATTACCTGCCGTAAACTTAAATCCTTTATATTATCAAAGTTATTTTATAAGTCATTCTAAAATTATAGTAACTCAAACACCGACTATTCCTCAAAGCAGCAATACAGCAACCTTTTTATCTTACGATTTAGGGAACACGTTCCATAAAATTGATGGAATTGTTGTAGGGGAATTTTCGCCAAATTCGCTTGCAATTAATAGTGAAAATCGGATGTTTTACTTATCTAGTCCAGATTATTACAATACGTCGTTGGATCAAGTAACTGAAGAAATTCGTGAAATCGTCTGTCGGTAAAAATTAGCTCTATTGAGTATGGCAGGATTGCAAGTTCTAAATATTCTAGGATGTAAACTAAATCGCAGATGACTAAATTTTAAGTCTGTGCTTTCCTAAATCGATAAATCGATAAATCATAAGCACAGGGAAATTATTTTACTAACTGGCCATTTTCAATTTTATAAGCTCCACGACGGGCTGTTATTCTAACGCCATTTTGCAATTTAGCATCGAAAGGACCATCACTATCTTCTACGTAGGACAAGCTCATATTGGTCGAGCGAAGACATTGGGAAAGCTCGCGTGAGAGCTGAAAATCATCAACCATTTGGGTTCGCCGTGTCAGTAATTTTTCATAAGCTAACCGGGCTTCAGCTGAAGTTAATCCCGACGCAATCAAAGTTACCTTAATTTGCTCATCGGAAATAGCACACAGTTTTGCTATCATCCATTGGCCGTCCTGCAGCGACATATTTTTAAAGGCCTGATTGGCTTCGATGTGAATTAATCCTGTAATTTGAATTTGCTTCACGACTTGAGTTTGTTCCGTTGTATCTGTTATCTGAGTTGCTTTCCACGGCATCGCATTGATATCTGATGAAGATTTAGTTGGTAAAAAATTAGAGTTTCCAAATCCAGAGCCCACATCTACTAAAGCGTGTTTGTATGAATTGCCGGACGCATTTTTGTCAAAGATGAGACGGTTGTTATCCATGCGCATATCGAAATTTCCAACCCAGGCTGCTAGCATTTGCAGACCTTTCAATTCGCGTCGGTTTTCATGTCCGAGCTCACTGAACTTCCAAGCTCCAACTTCAATGCTGTCATCTTTTGTTAAAAAAGAGGCGGGCATTAGCACAATTTTTTTTATCTTGCTTTCAAACTCTGTATTATAATTTTGTAAATCTTGCTCTGGTTTTGCCAGTTCTGGATTTAAAAATAATAGCTTTCGAAGCTCAGTCGAAGTTGCGGTGCTGTTATCTGCCAGCACTACTTCTTTAATGTAATCAAAAGGAGAGTGGTAATTGATGTGATCAATTTTTTTAAGCTCAGCTAAGCCCAGTTTAACTTTAAAATTCTCTATTTTGCGGCTATTAAATTCTGTCAGTAGCCGGCGATCATAATTAATGACAGGAGTTTCAACAAAATCAATGGTGGGAACATTATATCCTAAAGCCCAGTAGATGCGGGCATTGAAAGACGAAGAATAGACTTCTTGACCAAGCTTAACTTTATATTTTTGGCCACCACATTCAGCGTGAAAACCAGGGTTAATGCCCCAGCCTGCTTTGGCTTTATCGTAATTACATACAATATTTGACAAGTTTGCAGGTTTCTTGCGTCCAAACCCGGCATAATAATTTAAATTTTCAAGATCCTTAGGAATCCAAAAAGTAGAAGCGATTGGATCCATCAAATACTTTTCACCACGAGAATTTAGCCACACAGTATTATATTGTGATAATTTTAAAAGGGCGATTGGCAAAGACAAGAGCTGAAATTCACTATCAATCGGTGGAATAAAATTATTTTTCAGAGCTGCAAAAAGCTCACGTATTTTTTCGCTAGCGGCATTAACTTCATCATTGTGTGCAATTTTTGCTGCAAAAGATGCACTTTTGGCAATGCTTTTATGACCTAAATTAAACTGAATACTTTCGTCCATCAGGTTTGAACTGACATTTTCGGATTTTAAGTTTTTAGATTTTTCGGCTAATATTTGCAAATTATTGACTAACGCATTTCGTTCTGCAGAATCGTTCAAGTTATATTTACGCTCATCGCAATGATTTTGCGAACAGGTCGAAGCATCATAAAAGGAAACGATCGTGTTACCTTCAGATTGGGCCACATACCTTTTAGGGGTAAGAATGCAAGAGACCAAGAAAAAAGTAATTATAGTTGCATAAAAGTTCATAGATTACTCATTCATCTCAGCTAAAAGAGCTTGGTATTTATTTTCTAAGAACTTTCGTTTTATTTTTAATGACGGAGTCAAAGCACCATTTTCGACACTCCATAAATCGCTGACTATTTCAAATTTTTTAATGGCTTCGTGGCTGGCTAATTCAGAATTCACTTTTTGAATGTGGCGCTGGACCCGCATTTTAAAAGCAGGGTTTGCATAAACATCTAATATATTTTTATATGCTAAATTTTGAGCCGATGCCCAGCGCTTTACCTGAGCTTCTTCTATAGAAATAATGGCAGTGACAAATTTTTTCTGATCACCGTGTATTAAAACTTGCGAGATTAAGCTATCAATTTTAAGTAGACCTTCCAATTTTTGTGGAGCTACATATTTGCCATTTGCTGTCTTTATCAGATCTTTTTTGCGATCCGTAATTTTTAGTTGGCCAGCCGTGGTTAGTATTCCTATATCTCCGGTGGCAAATTTTCCATCTTTAAATACTTCAGCCGTCGCTTCTGGATTTTTATAATACGCTTTCATACATTTCTTACTGCTTATTAATATTTCACCGTCTTCGGCAAAAGATATTTTTACATCACCAATAGGACGTCCAACGGTACCGGCATGGAAATTATTTGGAGTTGTAATGGCCACCGCGGCGCAGGTTTCTGTTAACCCATAGCCTTCAAGGATTTGAATTCCACAATGTGAAAAAAAACATGTCAGGTCGTAAGCTAATGGAGCCCCGCCGCTGACAGCAAAAAGCAACTTGCCGCCAAAAGCTTTTTTAATCGGGGCAAAAGCGATACGGCAAACAGTTTCATATTGTGCAAGCAGTCCCCAAGGAATAGCTTGGCGCGTGTCGCGGTATTTGGCTACTTCTGTTGCGACTATGACTGCTTTTTCAAAGAGCTTTTTTTTCAAAGGTTGAGTTTCGATTTGCGCCATGATACCTGAGTAAACCTTTTCAAAGATACGAGGCACAGCGATCATAAAATCGGGCTGGATTTCTACCATATTTTTTTTAATTGTATCAAAAGATTCTGCAAACGCTAGGGTGTGCCCATTAAAACAACTGCCCCATAGTTCCGCGCGCCCCATCACATGGGCAAACGGTAAAAAAGTAAGCGAAGTAAAGTGCGGTTTGACTCCGACGAGCCGAAAAATTTCTTCAACTTCGGAAACAATGCTTGAATGCAGTAACATGACTCCTTTCGGAATCCCGGTTGTTCCTGAGGTGTAAACAATAGTAGCTAAATGGCTTGGTTTTATTTTTCCGCAATTTTTATAAAAAAGTTCTTGAAATGTCGGATTGACGATAGATGTGAAATTGAAATCCGCAAACAATTTTATTATAAGTTTTTTTAAAAATTTCGATTTAATGCGTTTTATTTGTAATAGAAAAGTTTCATTTTCTATTACTAGCAACTCAATGTCAGAATGGTTTATAATGAATAGCAGATCTTCATCACTTTGATTAGCATAAAGGGGAATCGTGACGTGGCTTGAGCCAATCAACGCCATATCTAAGATGGCCCACTCCCATCGGGTAGAAGCCAAAATTCCGACATGCATTTTTTTTTGCTGAGTAAAATCATCAAGCTGTTCTGCGATGGTCAGAACTTTTTGCAAATAATCTGCCCACGAAATTGATTTCCATTGTTCTTCGGATTTGAACTTTATCGCCGTCCCGGTTGTTCGGTGCTGCAAGTTTAGAAGCCAGCGGCCGACCGTCATTTTTTACGAATCTCTTGGTTACGACCTAAAATAAGTTCGACACTTTTATTTTCACCGGCTCGCAAATTAACTTTTAATTCATCTTTTTGCTGAGTGATAGGGTTGTACGCCTTAATTATTATCTCTGCATTGGCTATGATTGGATATTTGATGACGGGGGCTTTCTCAGTTAAGGCTTGGCCATTAACATAAATTTTTGTAGAAGGACCGCCATTAGCAATATAAATATTTAAATAGCCGGCTTGGGCTGACGATTGTAAAGTTGCTGAAATTTGGTCCGTGTGGCTGAACTTTTTTATGACTTCATAATTCAGATAGCCATCTTTTTTTAGTGCTAAAACCGTATCTTTGTTGGCAGTTAAGGTAATGATTGCGGGTGTCGCATTGCCGCTGTCTTTGCCATCAACATAAATTTGCGCGCCACTTGGCAATGTCGTCACAGATATTTTTACTGCGGCCGTCGCTGCTAAGTCGATTTGCCCTTTTGTGGGATTCTGCAATGGCGCTGTAATACGGGCAGTCACAGGTTGATCAAAAATATTTTTAAAATTAAATTTATATCCCCACACACCGCCCACCAGAAGCATACCAAATAGAATCATTTTAAAGGCCACTTCAAGAAAATCTTTTTTCTGCGGCTTGGGATGACTAAGTTGTGAGACCTGCGTAACTCGGGTTTGTTGACCGATATTATTAGTTTTGCTGTTTGGTCCTAATTTGGCTTGCGGTCCGAATGAAATATGGGCGGGCTTTCCCTTACTAATATTCGCACCAAGGACGCCTTCCAAATTTATTTTTATCGGTGGCGGCTCAGGGTTTACTTTTGGCACTGCTTCCGCAGTTGAAACTACTTTAATAGCCTGATTCGGAGAAGCAGGAGCTGTAAAAGTTATCGTGTTAGAAAGCATTTTATCATCCACGGTCGGCGTGGCATTAAGTTCCACCTTTGAATAGAAAATTAATTTTTCCCGGGCATCTAAATACGAAGTTTTAAATGCATCTTTTAATGTATTACTAAAATCGTGCGATGAAAAATCAGGGTACTGCATGTTTAAGAAACGATTCAGATCACGATGCAAGTTCGCAGCAGTTTGGTAACGAACATTGCGATCTTTAGCTAGCGCTTTCATTACAATACGTTCAAGCTCTTGTGGGACCAGCGGATTTACTTTGCGAATAGGCGGGATTTGGCAATCACGAACTTTTCTTAAGATTGCAGATTCATTGCTACCTGTGAACAGGCGGTCATTAGCTAGAAGTTCCCAAAGCACAATTCCGATAGCAAAAATGTCGGTGCGTGGATCAATGTGATGACCTTCCGCTTGTTCAGGACTCATATAACTAAATTTACCTTTTAAGGTGCCAGCTTTCGTTTCTTCTTTTTCGGTTTCAGCTTTGGCAATTCCAAAATCGATGACTTTTACTTCGCCCTCAAATGAAACCATAATATTTTGTGGACTCATATCACGATGAGTGATGTTAAGTGGCCGGCCAGAGTTAGCATCGACACAGCGATGGGCATGATCTAAACCAGCAGCGACCTCTTTGATCATGTAAATCGCTTGATCTTGAGTAAAAAACTTATTATTTTTTTTAAGTTCATTAATAATTTGTCGTAAATTTCGTCCTTCAACAAATTCCATCACCAAAAAGAATTGCTTCTTTTCAATTCCAAAATCATAAATAGTTACAACATTGCTATGATTTAAATTGATAGCTACTTTGGCTTCTTCTTTAAACATTTCAATGAATTCTTCATTGCTGAAGTACTGAGGCAAGATTCGTTTAACGGCGACAAACTTATTAAGCCCGTTCGCGACCGCCGATTTAGCAAGATAGACTTCCGCCATACCACCAACGGCAATCTTTTCCAGAAGCACGTATTTACCAAAATTTTCAAATACCTGTGCGGGCGTTACTGACATTTAGAAAATACTCCTACTTGCAAAACATCGGTTTAAATATGACAATTCTGAAAGAAATTATGAAAGGTTTGCACAGATGAAATGGATTGGCCTGACCGGAGGTATTGCAACAGGTAAATCGGCCGCAAAAAAGCTGATTGAAAGTCTAGGCGTACCTGTCATTGATGCTGATGAATTAGCGCGGTTTGTAGTCCAGCCCGACCAGCCCGGCTACCGCCAAGTGGTGTCTCATTTTGGCGCGGACGTAGTAAATCCTGATCAAAGCCTAAACCGATCCAAGTTGGCTGAAATTATTTTTACTTCACAGCAACAACGTCAAGAGCTTGAAGGAATTCTTCACCCATTAATTCAAATTCAAGTGCAAATTCTTAAGAAGAAATTCGCGGACGAGGGTCATACTTTATGTTTTTATGATGTGCCCTTATTATTTGAAAAAAAAATGCAAGATAAATTCGCTTGCACTGTTTTAATTTGGTGTGATGAACCTACGCAAAAATCCAGACTTATTACAAGAAATCATCTTACTGAAAAGCAGGTTCATGATAGAATCCAAGCGCAATGGCCACTTTTCGAAAAACTTCCATTAGCAACTTATTGTGTTGATAATTCGTCAACATTCCATAGCTTAGAAGTTCAAATAAAAAATTTAATAAGTAAATTACAAGCAAAAAGATAAAGTTTTAAAAACTTTTATTGAATTTTGACATTCTTATTTTTAGTAAAAAATGGTTGTGCGGATGTACATTATTCGGCTAGCCAGATTAAGGTCGGGCTAGAAAATTATAAGTGTCTCAGTCTGACTCAAGTTTTTAAAAAAAATGCCGATAACATAGGTAACATGAAATGGATTTTTGTTAGCGCAAGATGCGCCTTTATATTTACTGTCGCTATAAGTTTAAACTTGTTCGCTAATAGCGAATGGTATGAATTCTATAGCAACACCCGATCATTAGGAATGGGTGGTTGTAGTGTCGCCGTTAGCAGCGATGAAACAGCGCTGTATCGAAATCCCGCAAATTTAGGAAGCATCCGAGATATTTACGGTACTTTTTTTGATCCAGAATTGGAAGGTTCATCTAATTTTGTGCGACAAATCACTTCAAGTTCGATCGACAAAGCGTTTAGTTTACAGGAAATTTCAAACGTATTAAATACTAATAGGAATACGTATTATCATGCGAAAATACAGGGATCACCATCGTTAGTTCGTCGCAATATTGGAATCGGACTTATATATAAGAATGAAGTCAGCAGTGAAATGGAAGCCACCGGCACGACAACTGACACACATTATCAAAATGATCTGGGTATCGTTTTAGGATCTAATCTAAGATTATTTGATGGCCGGATAAAAATTGGAGCTAGCCTTCGCGCTTTTAATCGAATTGAAGTTGTTAATCCGTTATTACCAGCGGCAGGGCCGTTTGACTTGGCAACCATAGGTTCAGAAGGAACAGCTTTAGCTGTTGATGCTGGACTATTAATACAGATTCCATGGATATTACTACCAACGTTTGGTGCTGTTGTTCGTGACGTTGGAAATACTTCTTTTGATAAGCAAGATGGTTTTCGCTTACGAACGACATCGCGACCTATTCCAATAAAACAATCTGTTGATGTCGCTATTGCCATGTTTCCAATTCATTCAAATAACGCTCGTAGTGTGTGGACTTTTGAATACAGTGATGTCACGAACTCTCGCATTGATACGGACAACTTAAAAAGAGCGCATTTTGGAATCGAATTTAACACCAGAGATATATTCTTTTTCCGAATGGGGTATAATCAAAGGTATTGGACAGCCGGATTTGAAATTGCGAGTGAACGTTTACAGTGGCAGGTCAGTTCGTACGGAGAAGAAATCGG
Source organism: Bdellovibrionales bacterium (assembly GCA_043753645.1). Lineage (GTDB taxonomy): Bacteria > Bdellovibrionota > Bdellovibrionia > Bdellovibrionales > Bdellovibrionaceae > Pseudobdellovibrio. The sequence goes on along the minus strand of JAYUWH010000022.1, from coordinate 6,623 downwards.
CACTCAAGCCGCTCCACGCGAAGACCGCCGCTTGAACACTAAAATAAGTGTAAGGTTTTAATTATGAAACATTATATGTTGAAAATATTTTTGTCTTTTGTGTTGGTCGGTTGCAGCGGCAATCTTCTAACAGATGTGACTTCGGCAGACCCCGATTACAAATATCTACTACAAGCTAAGGTCGCCATTAATCTTTTAGATTATCCAACAGCGATTCAGCTATTAACAGTGAAAGTTACTAGTGGCTCTCAGGCCAAACCGGAATTTAAAGAGACACTAGCCATAGCCTATGCAGGTAAGTGCGGCTTAAATTTCGCAAGTTTCGTGACTGGTCTTGCAGCTGCAACAACAGGCTCGGCCTTTCGCTTAATGATGACACCCTTTGTTGGAGTTGTCGTAGATCCAGCTTCATGTTTATTGGGGCTTAATAAAATGGAATCGATTGCTCCGGTGACAGGGCGAACTGCAAATCAAAATGCATTTGTCGCTGTTTTAGGAATGGCCTTAATGGGTTCGCAAACACGGGCATCAGCAGATATTGCTCCGGCCAATGGCGATGGCACCGTTGATACGGCTTTATGTAGTATAGTCGACGCTGATATAAATAATATTGTCCTTGGGTTTGGTTTTCTTTCTAAAAATATTTCCTATTTGTCAACTCAGCAGATTGGCTCAAGCTCGCAAACTTCGATTAATAGCACAATTAATCAATGCACTGCGATTGCAGGTGCGAATTGTACAATCACTGATCCCGCATTAATAACGGCGGCCATTCGCGATACCATGCGCGATCTGCTGAATACTCAAGAGTACGGTTTAGGTGCTGTCGTTACAGGTGGCAATCCAGTCTTAGTCGTAGGGGCTTGTCCTTGAATTTTCTTTGCATTTTCCTATTACTAATTAGTGCTTCGGCCGAAGCTTTAGAGCTTTACCAGCAAAGTCCGAATGCGCGGTCAATGGCTATGGGTGGCACCTATATTTCTTTTGTCAAAGGTGCTGAATCTCTTTATCACAATCCTGCAGCCCTTGCCCGGGTTGAAGGATTTGATTTTATCATTGGGCAAGTTCATGGTGCCTATTCAACAGATGCCAGTCGATTTGCAAGCCAAGCTCAGGGCGCCGGTTCAACATTAACCTTGGCCGACATTAATAAGTTTTATGGATACAATAGTTATGCTGATGTCACAGCACGTTCGGGTTTTGTAATGCCGAATTTTGGAGTTGGCGTTTATTCGGCCAATTATATTTTAGAAAGCTTTAACAATCCTCCGTTTCCTACTTTCAATGCCACATTTATTAGTGATTACGGCTATGTCGTTGGTGGAGCTTTGCCAATCGGGCCAGCTACCTCTATTGGAGTTGCCGGTCGCCATGTGCAGCGTTGGGGTGGAAACCAAGATATTCTAATCACTAATTTAGTTGGAACAAATGACAAAACCTTATTGCAGAATACATTTCAAGATAAAGGTGTCGGCAATGCTTTAGACGTTGCGATCATGACCACTTTACCAATAGCATTAAAGCCAACGCTAACTTTTGTTTGGCAAGATTTAGGGCGCACGACTTTTCAACAAAATGCGGGTACGGGTTCACCGCCGTCGCAAGGGGACAATTTGATTTTTGGTGCTTCCCTCCAGCAAGAGATGTCGATCGTCAATTGGACTCATGCTATAGAGTACAAACATATTGCAACTCCGAACGAAGATTTCAGCAAAAAAATTCATATCGGGACAGAAGCCTCATTAGGACCTATTGATTTACGAGTTGGCCTTAATCAAGGTTATTTGACTTACGGAGCAGGCCTAGATCTTTGGTTTTTGAAAGCAGATGTTGCCGCATTCACTTCTGAGCTAGGGTATGCTGCAGGGCAATTACGAAATGATCGTTATATTTTCAGTTTAACGTTCGAAATGAATTTTGACCAAAGTTTTAAATTACAAGATATGGAAGGTAAAAAAAGAAGACTTAAGCAGCGAAGATAGTGTAATCTTTTGCAATGCTTGAGTTTTATCCGCTTGGAATTCCTGATTCAATTTTTAGCTTTCTAAAAAGTCAAAATCTTGCCAAGACAACCTGGGTTGTTTCTGATCTAAAGTCAAAAAATGAAATTCAAAAATTGCTGATTGATAAGCAAGGCTACTTTCTGGAATCCTCTATACTTCGTGCAAGTGATTTTTGGAAGATCGCGCTAAGGCGTTTGGCACCCCAGATTCAAGTGGTATCTGGCGACTTTATGCAAATTGTAGTCGACAGCTTTGTCCAAAAATTTGGAGAACAACTTGATATAAAAGAGCTTGAGTCTTCAACTCTGCACGCCTTTGTGCAGGAGCTAGCGCCGATACTATTGCAACCCCAAAGCAATATTCTTTTAGATGAATGGTTTTTATCAAAGCATGAAGAGAAAAAATGGAAGCGTTGGTATTTGCTAGCTCGGGGCTGCATTAATTTTATAATTTATGAAAATCAAATGATTGATAGCCGTTGGATTGCGGCTTACTTGCAAACATTAGATATTTCAGTTTTCCATTGGCCAAATGACTTGATTATCGATCTTGGTACTGAAATGAGTTCGGTTGAAATGGGATTATTTAAAGTCTTGTCTAACAAAAGTAAGGTGCAGATCATCTGGCCCCAGCCCACGTGGCAAATAGATTTTCCACTTTTACTAAAAACATATAGTGATAGCTCTGGCTACGGCAACATTGCGAAAGTTGAAAAGGCAGCCATTCAAAGCGGGGGTTCGGCAGCTCGGTTCATTCGTGTATCGACCCAACTTGCAGAAGTTAAATTCGCCATTGCCCAGATCCGGAAATGGCATGATCAGGGCGCTTCGTTAAATGACATCGCCATAGTGTCGCCGCAAATAGAAAATTACTGGCCTGTACTTAAATTCTTTTTGGATGAAGAGGGTGTAAATTTTCAGAAGGATCACGTTATAAAAATAAATTCTATTGGACTGGTGCAAAATTTTTTAGCCTACTGTAACAACCTCCAGCATGACGTTAGCTGGGAAAGCTTAGAAACATCACTTTATTCACGAACCCAATCATCGGATCGGCAGTATGAAAGCTTTAAATCTTTGTTCTATCAATTATATGATGATTCAGACTTGATGCGAGATAATGAAATAAAAAAATTATTTTATCAAAAAATAGATTATACAAAACCACTTGGCCGATCCGATTTTTTGATAGTTATTGTGAAGATTTGGCAAGAATCTATTCAGTTTCATGGGCTGCCAACCACCGAGCAGAATAGTCTTTTGTTTGAATTAATTTTCAAGGATTTTTTAGCACGAAGTGCAGATATTAAAAGTGATTTTAAAAAATGGATGCTATTTTTACAAAGTTGTATTAACTCGAAAGAAATTAAGACTGAACTAAGCCAAGAGTTAGGTATTCAGGTATTACCGCTAATGTCGTCCCATCTTTCAAGTGCAAAATTCCAACTGTGGCTTGGGATGGACGAAAAATCCTTAGCCTCCCGAAAAAAACACTTAATCCCGGTAAGCGATATTTTTGAACTTAAAAGCAATTTTGATTTCTCGATCGAATATCCAGAAGAAAGTTTTTATGATTTTAATGTACGGTGGCTTTTTGAAAAGATTGCAACGGAAAAAATATATATATGTGCCAACTCAAGCTTTGAATCTGAACCGCTTACCCCTTCGCTATTTTTTCTAGAACATAATCGTGCAAACGACGTTGTTATTCCTGCCGAAACTCGTCATGACGAAGTTCAGAATTACTTAAAAGATTCAAATGCTATGAAGATCCTAGAGTCATTTAAAATTAGTAATTATGACCTGCCACGAGTTGGATTTGAATCATTATACCGTGATTTAAATAACACCCCAAACATTGTGCCAAATCAGAATGCAAGTAGCTTATCGCCATCAGACTTGGAAGAGTACTGGAAATGCGGCTTTAAATTGCTTGCGCAGAAATTTTTTTTGTTGCGCGATTTACCACAGGTTGCTGTCGATTTGGACCCCCGGCAAAAGGGGAGTCTTTTACATCAACTTTTCGAATTCTTAACTTCCGAAAAGAACAATTTGGATTCCACAGGCAGTGCAAAAACCAAAATAATTAATTTTTTGGACTTAAAGCGGGGCGAACTGCATATTTACCCGCAAGACGATTTGCTGTGGACAGTGCAAAAAACAAAAATGCTACAAGTTGGAACCGCTTTTTTTGAATTCGAAAAAAATCGTAGACAAGCAAGTCACGAGGCTTCTGAAAAATCATTTGAAATTTATTTCGATTTAGAAAAAAAAGATTTTGTAATTATTCCAAGTAATAAGTCCATCAAAATCAAAGGGCGAATCGACCGAGTTGATAAGGCGTCAAACGGAATTATTATCTTTGATTATAAGGCTTCAACGAATGATTTAAAATATCACGGTGATTGGCTTAAAAACGGAGAATTTCAATTATTACTTTATCTATTAGCCTGTGAAAAAATACTCTATCCTGGTCAAGACGTTATAGCGTCAATTTATTATGACTATAAAAAATTTGAGTTCTCAAAAGGCTACATGGACGAAAATTTCCATGCCCAGTTTATTGAAAATAACCGCAAGAAAAAATCAGTCGCCAGTTTAGATAGTAAACGACTTCTTTTAATTGAGTTTAATGAATTACTAGCGGCCCTTTTCTTAAAATTACAGATGTATGATTTCACGGCTTTACCTGTGGATGTTGAAATATGCACACGTTGCAACTGGAGTAAGCTGTGTCGAGCTCGCCATCTGATGTAAAACCACAAAGTGTGATTGCCGATGATTTTAAGGTGCTAGAGCAATCGCTTTTAATTCGTGCTGGTGCCGGCGCCGGCAAAACGACTTTACTTATAAAAACTTTTATACAGCTTTGTGATGAATTCCAGCGGAAAAATAAAAAATTTCCCCGTGTTGCCATCACAACATTCACTCGTAAAGCCACGCAAGAGGTCAAAGAACGCCTCAGTGTCAAAGCTATTGAGACGGGAAATCAAAAACTATTTCATCATATTAATAAAAAAAGTTCAGTTCACATATCGACCATTCACGGATTACTAACATTATTCGTACAGGAGAATGCAGATATGATTGGGTTGCCCCAGAATATTAAAATTTTAGACCAAAATGTTAATAAGAAGAATTTACGCCGCACGATCCGTAATTGTCTGAAGGAATCACCTGATTTTTTAGAAATTCTTGAGCACTATTCTTTTGTGCGTCTAGTTGACTTAGTTGTAGACGGATTAGACTCATTAAAGCAGTCACAATTCTTAGCCCCAGTAAGTTCGGCTGAACTTACTGGACTTAGTTCTGAAAAAATTAGCAACTTGCAGCAGCAATTAAAGGACGTGCTAGATTTCGAACGCGAAATTCCAGATAGCTGGATCGAATATTTTTCCTATTTGAAACAACTGCTGGTAGTTTTAGAGGAAAAAAATGTGGAAATTATACTGGATAGTTTAGAACTCGAGCCAACAAAACCAAGATGGAACAAAAAGAAGCCGGCTTTTTCTGAAATAGGTCATGAACTTCTTGAAAATTTTTGGAAAGATTTTGATTTATCTGTTGCTGATACTGAAAAATATTTTCAGATGCACGAACAACTGAATGTTTTGTTCTTGAAATTAATCCAACAGGTCTTTGAAATAGATCAAGTGCGAAAGCGGCAAACCGGCCAGATAACTATCAACGATTTAGAACTTTTTTCTCTGCAACTTGTTCGGCAGCAGCCAGATGCAGCTACTTCTTTTTCTAAGCAATTTGATTATTACATGATTGATGAATTTCAAGATACCTCACCAATACAAGTTGAAATATTAGAGGCCATTATTGGGGACAAACCCCATTTTATTGTTGGCGATCCGCAACAAAGCATCTATTTATTTCGCGGCGCAAGGTCTGAGGTTTTCTTAGAAAAACAAAAAGCTGCTGCTGAAAATATTGATAATTTGAAATTGCATTTTTTAGACACTAATTATCGCAGCCAGCCCAGCTTGATGGCTTTTATAAATGATTATTTTTCCCACATGAGTTCACAGTTTGAACCCATGAAGACTAATCCAAATAAGGAAGTGTTGCGCACCAAAATTCATTTTATCGAATCGGAAAATGAAAGCGCTGCGGCTTTGCAACATATTACAGAATTATTAAATGAGAATATTAGTCCCAAAGACATTTGTGTGCTATCAAGAAAAAATTCTAATCTGATGTCTATTGCAAGTTTAGCTCAACAACAAAATATTCCTGTACAACTGCAGATGTCAGCGGGTTTTGATCGTAAGCGAGAAATTCTGGACTTAATTTCAATTTTGAAATTTTTAGTTAATCCACATGATAACGAAAACCTTGTGTTACTACTTCGCAGCCCTTGGGCGTATTTATCCGATCAGGACATCGCAAAACATTCAGCAAAGCAGTGCTCGCTTTGGAATTCCTTAAATCGGCAAGCTAATTTATTTCCAAGTATCATAAAGCTTAATTCATATCATTCTGATTATCAAAAACTTGGCGTCAGTGAGGCTCTGATAGTATTTGTCAAACAGTGCGGCTTTTTAGATTTCTCAGCAGCGTACGATGTGTCCGGTAAGCGGGAAGCTAATTTCTGGAAATTTTTTGTTCATCT
>JAYUWH010000021.1:0-7070 GCA_043753645.1 Bdellovibrionales bacterium | reverse complement strand
TTTTTTACAAACTGAACTTGAAATCATGCAAGCTCAGGCAAAAATTCGTGGCACAGGCCGTGACGATCAAAAATCTCAGCGTGAAAACTTTCTTCGCGATCAGATGAAAGCTATAAAAGGCGAGTTGGGCGACGCCCAAGACTCTAAATCTGAAGAGATGGATGAATTAAAAAACAAAGTGATGGCTGCTGGTATGCCAGAAGGTGTACAGGCTGAAACATTAAAACAATTGGCTCGTTTAGAAAGAATGCATCCAGATGCTAGTGAAGCAACGATGGTGCGTACATATCTAGACTGGATGGTTGATTTGCCATGGAGCAAGCAATCTGAAGACATTATTGATATTAAAAAAGCTAAAGAAATTTTAGATGACGATCATTATGATCTTCAAAAGGCCAAAGACCGTGTTATAGAGTTTTTAGCAGTAAGAAAGCTAAAAGCATCGATGAAAGGTCCAATCCTTTGTTTCAACGGACCACCAGGAGTGGGTAAAACATCGCTAGGCAGATCGATTGCCCGTGCGATGGGTCGGGAATATTTCCGAATCGCTTTGGGCGGAGTAAAAGATGAAGCAGAGATTCGTGGTCACCGCCGAACTTATGTTGGCGCAATGCCAGGAAAAATTATTCAAGCATTACGCCAAGCTAAAACCAGAAATCCAGTCATCGTATTAGATGAGATCGACAAAATGGCTTCTGATTTCCGCGGCGATCCAGCATCTGCAATGCTTGAGGTGTTAGATCCAGAACAAAACTCAACTTTTCGTGACAACTATTTAAATGTTGATTTCGATTTATCTAATGTTTTATTCATCGCCACAGCTAACGTCGTTGAAAATATTCCAGCCGCCTTACGTGATCGTATGGAAATGATTGGCATTCCAGGATATACAGAAAATGATAAGTTATTAATCACGAAAAAACATTTAATCACTCGTCAAATCGAAGCTAATGGAATCACATCTGAAAATATTTCTTTCACTGACGAAGGCTTAAAGTTTTTAATTGCGGGCTACACGCGTGAAGCCGGTTTACGAAATCTAGAGCGTGAAATTGGTTCTGTATGCCGTAAAGTCGCCAAAAAAGTTGTGCTTGAAGAAGCTAGTTTTATGGAAATTAATCCGACAACAGTCGCAGAATTAATGGGTCCACCACGATTTATGCGTGAAGAAAAAATGTTTGAATCGCAAGTTGGAATAGTCCAAGGTTTAGCTTGGACTCAAGCCGGCGGAGAAGTTTTATTAATCGAAGCTTTAAAAATGAAAGGCAAAGGCGGATTGATGTTAACGGGGCAACTTGGTGACGTCATGAAAGAATCTGCTCATGCGGCAATGTCTTATGCAAAGGCCCACATGGATGAGTTGAATATCAGCCCTGACTTTTTTGATAAGAATGATATTCATGTGCATTTACCAGCAGGCGCTATCCCAAAAGATGGTCCTTCTGCCGGCATCACTTTAACAACGGCTTTGGTCAGCTTGATGACTGATACTCCGGTAAGAAATGATATTGCGATGACCGGGGAAGTTACGCTTCAAGGTCGAGTACTACCTGTCGGCGGTATTCGCGAAAAGTGTTTAGCCGCTTTAAATTTAGGTATTACAAATATTATAATTCCGATGGCCAACGCAAAGGATTTAGAAGACATTCCTGCGGTGTTTAAGGAAAAAATAAATTTCATTTTAGCTGATAACTTAGATGAAGTGTTTGCAGTTGCTTTCGAGAAATCAGAAAACTTCGTAAACAAAAAAACGAGCTCGCGAAAACAGGACAAGAAAAACAAAAATCCTGCAGCTGCAGCTTAATTCATAAAATGAAAGTGTTGTAAAGAAAACGCTTTCTCATCGTCCCCTCCCGAAAAAGCCATCTGTAAAAAGTTGGCTTTTTTTATTTTTCTATCTCATTTTTTTCAGGCGAAACCTAATTTCTTAGACGATGATTTTCCGACTCAAGCACTTTAATAAGCGTGTTCAGGCCAGAAATTTCTTGATTCAAGTGCATGATTTGCTGTTCTTTTTCTTGCAGCACTTGAGTATAAGCTTTTTTTAAATCAGCCAACAGTCTGTTGGCTGCCGTAATTACGGATTCGCCGGCTTCGGTTTTCATATCCGGCGAAGATTTAGAGACTGCAGGCTCAGCGTCACTTTTAAGGGAGGGGCGATGTTCCTGCATATCACTGTCATTTGTCGGGACCGCTTCATCCAGCAGAAGATATTTTCCATCGTCGAAACGAAATTGAATATCCTCGGCCTTAATTCGTCGGCGTAAAGTCGAAACACTGATTTTGTACTTTATTGAATAGTCAGCTAGCGGAAGCCAGCTTTTTTCAATTTGATCAGGTCTCATTCCTTAGGTCCCCTCGACTACTCAAAGCCTAGCATAGCCAAAAGACTTGTCAAACATGCTGTAAGAACAGGTCAAAAGTCGTGGATAACCATGCTGGCGGGCCGTTAGATACGTGCTTATGCTAGCTGAAGGTCTGGCTAATCATAAGAAATTTAAGTAAATTTCAGGTTTATCCCCGTTTTAATTCGTGCTTAACTACTTTTCGGAATGAATATTCATAAAAAGAAAAAAATAGCCCTTGTCCTTAGTGGGGGTGGAATAAAAGCCGCTGCCTACCATATAGGTGTTTGCTTAGCGTTAAAAGAAAAGGGCTTTTCTTTTGCTGGAGGCCCGAAAGAGTTAGTTCGCCAAAAATATCCCGATAAAAACTCTGAATCACCGACGATTCGGTTGTATGTTGGATCCAGTGCCGGAGCTTTTGTGGCCTCTGTATTAGCCTCGGGTCGTTCACTTGAATCTTTAATCACGGCGTTTCAGGTAGGCGCAGGCACTCCATTATTTTACGATCTGCCAAAAGAAGAGCGAATTAAACCAATCGGGTATCGTCATTTATTTCATTTAAATTCAAAAAGTATTTTAAGCTGGTTGCCAAAAAGTTTGCTGCAGAAATCTTTACTTACAGGCGGGCTGGAAGTTTTTTTGAAAACTGGGTTTACTTTAAATGGCCTGTTTAATACCAAAGGTATCGAACGCTACTTAAGAAAATATGTATTAGATGAAAATGAATTCTCTAGGCTTGGAGTCGAGCTTTACATTATCGCAACGCAATTAAATCATTCCCGAAAAACCGTTTTTGGTCCGTATCTAGAAAACTCTAAAACCGAGACCACCCAACTTATTGGTTATTCTAAGATTTCCGATGCGGTCGCGGCCTCAACTTCGCTGCCGCCGGTTTTCGCCCCCTACGCAATTGAAAAGCCAGATAAGAAAATTATTTATCATTACGATGGTGAAATTCGCGACACCTTAAGTACTCATGTGGCTTCCGATCATGGCGCTGATTTAATTATTGCCTCTTATTCCATGCAACCTTATCACTATTCCGAAGAGGCTGGCTCGTTGCACACCTATGGAATGCCCGTCATCATCAACCAGGCGCTTTACCAGGTGGTCGAGCAAAAGGTTGCAAATGCAATTCGCTACCAAAAGCAAAAAAGTGATGCTTACACAGCACTAAAATCTGTAGCCGAGGAATTAAATCTTTCGACGGAGGTAAAAAACCAACTGTTAACAACGATGAAAGATAAGTTGGCGTACAACCCAAATGTAGATCACATATATATTGCTCCGCGGTCTCAAGATTATGAAATGTTTTTTGCGGATCATTTTTCGTTGAACGCAGAAATTTTGCAGAAAATATTAAAAATTGGTTTTAAGTCTGGCCTACAGGTCATGAAAGATTACCTGTAGGTTAGTATTTGTTTCGAAAAACAATGCTTAAGTTAAACTTCGCTCAATCATTTGAAATAACGGTCCTGAAGCTAATCCTAAAATTAAAATTAAGGCCGCGGCAAGTACAGTTACCACAATCGTCGCATACGACAAGTCGTCAGTAATGTCGCAGTCACCGTCTCGCATGTACATCATCACAATTGGACGCAAATAATAGTAAACGCTGATAACAGAATTAATAACACCCCACAAGGCCAACCAAATAAGGCCTTCGTTAACAGCTGAACTAAATAGATAAAGCTTTCCAAAAAATCCTAGTGTTGGCGGAAGTCCGGCCAAAGATAGTAAAAAAATTGTCAGACAAAGTGCAAGCAGCGGTTGATTTTTTGCAAAACCAGCCAAATTTTCTGTTTGGACAATCGAGTTTTCATTTTTTTCGATCATGCTGATGATCGCAAAAGAACCCAAGGTCATTAAGCCATAGCCTATTAAGTAAAAAATAACACTAGTGGCACTAAACGCTGAATTCTGACTTATGCCGGCCGTAATCACACCAATTAAAATATATCCGGAATGTGAAATAGATGAGTAAGCCAATGTTCTTTTAAAATTGGTTTGCATGATGGCCGCAATATTCCCGACGGTCATGGTAATCACCGCCAGCCATTGTAAAACATCAAATAAATTTTGTGATCCGATTAAAGATTTTGTGGCAATTACTCGTAAAAAGGCGGCAAAAGATGCTGTTTTAACTGCTGTCGCCATAAAAGATGTTAGCGGCGTCGGTGCCCCCTGATAAACATCCGGCGTCCAAGCATGAAAAGGGGCTATGGAAACTTTGAAACAAAATCCGATGACAATAAATGAAATACCAAACAAATAAAGTTTGTTGGTGGCAATGAGTTGCGCCGAGTTGTCCATCAAATCCAGCAAGTTAATTGTGCCTGCAGTTCCAAAAACAAATGAAATGCCGTATAAGAAAATTGCCGACGCAAAGGATCCCAACACGAAATATTTTATTGCCGCTTCTTTTGAAATTTTTTGTTCATGAGACATAGCTATCATTAAATATAACGATAAAGACATTAGCTCTAAGCCGATAAAGATAATAAGCAAGTCCACGGCAGAAACTAAAATTAACATTCCAACAATCGCATTCATTGCTAAGAATATCAGTTCTGAAAACTGCGAGCCCTTGGTAGCAGGGTTTTCATACATCATGATCAAGGCGCCAGCCGCCGAAAACACGGCAATCAGGCCCATCCATTGGGTCAGACCATCGAAAACCAATTGACCGTTGAACGCCGTTTTTCCAGAGCCACCGAATATAATTAGCAGCCCTGCGGCTAATGTTAATCCAATCAAGGCTTCAATTGTTGTTGCCGCCGCTGATTGCTCGACGTTGCCGCGAAGAACTTTAATGGTAATTGGTATCAAACTGAAAACAAACAACGCGATAAGCGGAGAAATCAATAAAATGTCTGAAAGTCCAAAAGTAATATTCATTTTATTTAGCCTCGCTATTGATGACTAATGTGTAGTTCATTTTATTCTTAACCAAGTAATCGACGCTTGCTTTGGAATAATTCATAAAATGATTGGGGAATATTCCCATCCAAAAAATTAGAATTATTAACGGCGCTAGCACCGCTAATTCCCGAATATTTAAATCTAACAGCGCATGGGAAGCATCGTGCGCCGAATTTTTAACGATCTCGCCAGCAGGTCCAAAAAATACACGCTTTATCATCCAAAGCATGTAGGCAGCCCCAAGAACAACGCCGGTTACAGAAAGTGCTGCAACCCAAGGAGAATAATTAAAAGCGCCAAGTAAAATCAAAAACTCGCCAATAAATCCATTTGTCATTGGCACTGCGATCGATGACATTGTCACAATAACAAAAGCGATTGCAAATATCGGTAAAGCTGAGGCCAGTCCACCATACTTAGAAATTTCTCGAGAGTGTGTACGCTCGTAAATCATACCGATCAAAATGAACAGCGCCCCCGTCGAAACTCCATGATTCAACATCTGGTACAAAGCTCCGTTAAGTCCATAGGTGTTCATCACAAATAAGCCGATAATAATATAACCCATGTGCGATACGGAAGAGTAAGCGACTAGTTTTTTCACATCAGGCTGAACCATGGCCACCAAAGCCCCGTATATAATTCCAATAACTCCAAGGGCAATAAATATCCACGCATACTGTTGTGTGGCCTCTGGAAAAAGCGGCAAGACCCAACGAAGAAATCCATAGGTTCCCATCTTTAACATCACGCCCGCTAGAATTACAGATCCTGGTGTTGGCGCCTCTACGTGAGCATCTGGCAACCACGTGTGAAGGGGAAATAGCGGAACTTTGATTGCAAAAGCTAGGGCAAATGCGAAAAATAAAAGTGTTTGAGCCGTAAAAAATTCGCCTGCGATAAATGGAATTTGCAGTTTATAAAAATCAAGCAAGCTTGCGCTCATTGCGCCGCCGGTAACTTCTGGAGTTAGCCGCATCATAAAGATGATGGCCAAAAGCATCAGGATCGAGCCCGACATTGTAAAAATAAAAAACTTAATCGTTGCATATACTCGGCGCGTGCCGCCCCAGATCCCAATCATAAAGTACATTGGAACCAATGATAATTCCCAAAAAACGTAAAATAAAATCGCATCCATTGCTAAAAAAGTTCCAAGCATGGCTGTTTGCAAAATAAATAATGAAACGAAAAATCCTTTTAGCTTTTCTTCCACAGAGTTCCACGATGCCAAGATAATGATCGGAACTAAAAATGTCGTTAGCATCACAAGCATTAAGGAAATGCCATCAATTCCAATAAAATAAGAAATACCGAAGCGCTCGATCCAAGCTGTTTTCTCGACCATTTGCAAAGCGGCTGTTGTTGAATCAAAGCGCTGAAGCATGGCTATTGAAAATAAAAACTCTAGCACTGAAAATCCAAGGGCCACGTGGCGAATGGTGTTTTTTTGCGGCCACGCGCAAATCGCCAACGCAAATACTAATGGTAGAAAAATCAAGCCCGATAAAATCATAATTACCTCATTAAAACAAAAGAAAGAACCACAACAACACCGACACCGATGTACATTGCATACTGCTGCATATTTCCGTTTTGAAGCGCTTTCATAAAAGATCCGCCACCGCGAACTACATCCGCAATTTTAAATGTCGCTTTATCTATAAAATTGACGTCGACATAATACCAAAGATTTTTGCTTCCTTGAATTAAGGGATTAATGATAGCCGCAGAATAGGCTTCATCAACTAAATATTTTTTATTTATCAATTGATAAACTGGTCCAAAAGCATTTGAAACTTT
>JAYUWH010000020.1:0-7131 GCA_043753645.1 Bdellovibrionales bacterium | reverse complement strand
AGCTTGCGTTGCTACCTTTACAGGCTGCCGAAAACCGCAATGCATTTTTTGTTCTTCTAGCTAAAACAATCTCTTATGCCTCGCAGTGAAAACCAGGTCTAGGGTGTGACTAAAATGAGTTTTTCAATAGAAATACTTTGCACTCTGCTCTGAAAATTTTAGACTTAAGGTACGAGTTTCAATCGGATAATAATCTAGGATGATGTTAACCTGAAACACTTTAAAAGATGTCATAATCTTTTAACAACTGGGAAGGAGCCCCCCGCATGAGCGAACCGAAAACACAGCAACTACCCCTACTTCCTTTACGAGATCTCATTATATTCCCGCATATGATGATGCCTTTATTCGTAGGACGCGAAAAAAGTATTAACGCCTTAGAAGATGCGATGAGCAAACAAACTGATATCGTCCTTGCCGCACAAAAAGATGCGAAGACGAACAACCCCGATGAAAAAGATATTTATTCTATCGGTACAGTTGGCTCAATCATTCAACTTTTGCGTTTGCCTGACGGCACCGTAAAAGTTTTGGTTGAAGGAAAGCGCCGTGTCCGTATCAAAGGCTTTGTCCCCAACGAAGGTCATTTTATCGTTACTTGTGAATCGATTAATGAAGATGTTTCAAATGCAACTGAGGCTTCAGCGCTAGTTCGCTCGGTCAAAGGAACTTTCGAGACGTATGTGAAATTAAATAAGCGTATTCCACCTGAAATTTTAATGCGCGTATCTAGTATTGAAAATGCGGGCGAGCTTGCTGATATCATCGTGGCGCAATTAAATTTGAAGCTAGAAGACAAGCAATCGGTGCTAGAAATTTTAGAGCCTACTAAGCGACTTGAGCATTTATTGAATTTAATGACCGGTGAAATTGAAATTCTTGAAGTTGAAAAAAAGATTCGCACCCGAGTTAAAAAACAAATGGAAAAATCGCAAAAAGAATATTATTTGAATGAGCAAATGCAAGCCATTCAAAAAGAACTTGGCGAAAAAGATGATTATCAAGCTGAGCTCGAGGATCTGACCACGAAGTGCAAAGATAAGAAAATGCCACAGGACGCTAAAGATAAAGTTAACAAAGAAATTAAAAAATTGAAGTTAATGTCACCAATGAGCGCCGAAGCGACCGTCGTTAGAAATTATATCGACTGGGTGCTGTCTTTACCTTGGCAAGATTACAATCATGACCGTCATGATGTGAAAAATGCAAAAAAGATTTTAGACAACGATCATTGGGGTTTAGAAAAAGTTAAAGATCGTATCTTAGAATACCTTGCGGTGTTATCGCTATCAAAAAATATGAAGGGCCCAATTCTTTGTTTAGCGGGACCTCCAGGGGTTGGTAAAACGTCGTTAGCGCGTTCTATTGCCGAATCATTAAATCGTTCTTTCGCCCGCATCAGCTTGGGTGGAGTTCGTGATGAAGCGGAAATCCGTGGTCACAGAAAAACATACGTAGGTGCTATGCCGGGTAAGATATTACAAGCGTTACGTAAAGTTGATAAAGGAAATCCGGTTGTTTTACTTGATGAAATCGATAAAATGGCCAATGACTTCCGCGGCGATCCAGCGTCCGCGATGCTAGAGGTTCTAGATCCTGAGCAGAATTCAACATTTTCGGATCATTACCTAGAGCTTGAGTATGACTTATCAAAAGTTATGTTCATCGCCACGGCTAATAACCTGGGAACAGTTCCACGTCCCTTACTAGATCGTATGGAAATTATTTATCTTGAAGGTTATATCGAGCAAGAAAAGTTTCATATTGCTAAAAATTATTTAGTGCCTAAGCAAATTGAAAATCATGGCTTGAAAGATTTCAAGATTATGATTCAGGATAAAGCTATTCGTGATGTCATTCGTTACTACACCCGCGAATCTGGGGTGCGTAATTTAGAACGACAGCTAGCAAACGTCTTTAGAAAAGTTGCAAAAGAAATTGTGATGTCAGACGCGATCGAAGAATTTAAAAAGTCAGCTCCTGTAGAAAAAGGAGCTAAGAAAGTAGCGACTAAAGGTAAAGCGAAAAAATCAGCTAAGAAAAACGATGGCTACGTTGTGACTCCGGAAAAATTAGTTGAGTTACTTGGTTCACACAAATACAGATATGGTGAAATCGAAAAGCAAAACGAAATCGGTTTAACAAACGGCATGGCTTGGACCGAAGTTGGTGGCGATTTACTGGCTGTCGAAGTCAGTACCGTACCAGGCAAAGGTAAATTCACGGTCACGGGTCAGTTGGGCGATGTGATGAAAGAATCATGTACCGCAGCCATGAGCTACGTACGGTCTCGGGGTCCTTTATTTGGCCTTGATAAAGAGTACTATGCGAATGTTGATGTGCATATCCACTTTCCAGATGGAGCAACACCAAAAGATGGTCCCTCGGCAGGTATTGCCTTAACGACATCAATTGTTTCTTCGATCATGAAAATTCCTGTCAAGCGCACAGTCGCGATGACGGGCGAAATTTCACTTCGCGGAAAAGTTTTACCGATTGGTGGCTTAAAGGAAAAAATTCTTGCAGCCCATCGCGGTGGTATTAAAACCATCATTTGTCCGAAAGAAAATGAAAAGGATTTAAAAGATATTCCTAAAGAAGTGCTAAAGGAGCTTAAAATAATCTTAGTTGATCACGTCGATCAGGTTTTGATTAATGCTTTAGATATCAAGAATCCTAAAGAGCTTTTCAAGTTTCAACAAGAGCGCGAGCTAGGAATCAAGGCCAATTACACGGGCCAACACATCCACGCTTCGACTCATTAATAGTCTGTAATAGTTCTAAATAAGTCTAAATCCGATCCTGAACGCAAAAGGGGTCGGATTTTTTCGTTTGAGCAAGAAATAACCTATTAGTACTAAAATCTTAAATTCACGTTTTCTTAATTATTCTCAACAATTTCAATGCTTTATCATTACTTAGCCGCTAATTTTTATACGCGCTTGTTTCCTAATTGACCTTCCATTTAAGACTCTGTAAGAAATGACTTCATTCAAAGGTGATAATTTATGAGTTCTGCCGAACGATCTTTAGAAATTGGAAAACTTTATTGTGATCGTGGAGATTACAATCAAGCACTTCCCCAGTTGATGGACGCAGCAAAAGTTTTTGTCGCTGAAAAAAACTACGCCTCTTATTTAAAGTGTTTGCAGTTAACTTTACGTATTCATGCAGAACGTGAAGAATTCGATAAGATCACTCAGATTAAAGAAAACTTACACGACTTAGTTATCCGCGAAGGCATCGAACTAAGTGCGAAAACATATTATGTTCTAGGTTTATGCTCTAGCATGAAGGGCCAGCCTGAAAATGCGATCGAATACTTAAAAAAATCCTTAAACTTAGCTTTAGAAAAAAATAGCAAAGAAGACATGTGCTACGCTATCTTGGGTCTTGCCATTTGCTACCGTCACATTAAGAAATTTGAAGATGCTTTAAAAGAAATTTATAACTTAAATATTTTTCTGCAAGTTTTAGATATACCCGATTTAAAAGCGGCTTCAGCCAACACCAACGCACTAATTTTTTTGGACTTAAAAAAGTACGAGCAAGCACTAGATGTTTTGTGGATTGCTTATGACGAGCTTAAAAACACCAAGCAGTTGACGCTAGCTATCGGAGTCTTAAGCAATATCGGCATCGTGCTTTTCGAAATGGGCCAAAAAGATGCAGCTAAGATTTATTTAAACTTGGCAAACAAGGCTTTAGATCCTGAAAACAACAAACAAGCCATCAAACGTATTTCGAAATACTTATCTTCGATAGTGACGGACTCTCAAGGGTCTGCGGATTTGGTTTTTGATCTTGATAATCACGCGGTGATTGAAAAAAATGTGGGTAAGATCGATTTTAAAAATCAGTTTATTTTATTAGATTTGCTTAAACTTTTTATTGGCAATCAAGGTCATATTTTTTCTAAAGAATATTTGGTCGAGCAAGTTTGGAAACAGAATTATGATCCAGCGGTTCACGACAATAAGATTTATGTTACAATCAAGCGCCTTCGAAAATTGATCGAACCTGATTATGATAAGCCGAAATATATATTCCGTGCAAAAAATGGTTATTACTTAAATAAGTCATCAAAAATTCAAATGGTTGAAAACCGCGTTGAGGGGTCACTATGAGGTTCACAATTACGAGTTTATTTTTAGTTCTATTTGCTTCACTTTCTTTTGCTCAAAGTTCATGTGATTTCACTATTCAAGGTGGAGTTGATACATGGCCTTGGAATGTGGCTCAGCCATTTCCTTGGAATACGATTCAAGGGGTGTGGAAGCTGAATTCGGATTCATCGAATACATTTTTCCGAATTAGAGTTACGAATTCAACATCAGATAAAAAGATCTTAGCGGTTGAAAAAATAACTGCAGGAAATTGCAAGTCTCCTGTCGCAAAAGGCATTGGTTACATGAGTTCCTCTGAAAAAAATGTGGTGCGAATGATCCTGTCTGATAAGACATTACGGTACCAACTGACGTTAGGAATGTTTGATACCAAAGTGTTAGCAAACAACGGGATTTCATTGTGTGGAGACCAGGTTTTGATCGCCAATATGCAGGTGATCGGACAGGTAAAGTATCCGCAAAAACCAATCAACGTTGATCAGTTCCAAGCTGAAATGATGATGCTTAAAAAAATTCCAGGATCCATCGATTCTATCTGCAAAAAGCAAAGGGCCTATTAAAAAAGGCTTGTCACTGCCAAGTGTCGGTTATATATGTTTAGTTCATTAAATCCCTATCCAGTCACCAACCGGATAGGTTTTGCAGGGAGTTAGCTCAGTTGGTAGAGCGCGACCCTTACAAGGTCGATGTCGCAGGTTCGAATCCTGTACTCCCTACCATTCTCTTTAAGAGGTTGGAATCACTAATAAATTTCAAAATTTAAAATTCGAATGGGCTGAATCTGGTACAACCACATCTTTTTCTTTCGCGATTAATCTATTTTCCTAATTGAAACCCTTTTACAGCGTCTTGCAGATGTTCTTTCGAGTGATGAGCATAGCTCTCTGTCATTGCTACAGATGAATGACCCAACAACCTCTGAAGAGTATATATGCTGCGGCCACTTCGCATGTACTGACTGGCGTATGTGTGTCTTAGATCGTGAAATCTAATTTCATTTAAAATGCCTGCTTTTTTTTGAAGGCCCCGAATATCCCTAGAAAGATGATGCGGCTTAAATGGCTGTCCATCCTTATCAAGAAACACAAATTTTGAATCATTCACATTTTGTTCGTTAAGCTTGTGTAAAATCGCACAGCATTTTTCATTGATCGGTATAAATCGAATTCGATTCGTTTTTGATCGATCTTTGTGCTCAGCACGATCACGTGTGCGCGATACCGTTATCAAGTTATCTTCGAAAGATACTCTATCCCAGCAAAGGCCTGCCAATTCACCAAGCCTCATTCCTGAATTAAACGCGAAAGTGACCAAATTATAATATTTATGATCCAAATAATGATTCTGAAATTTTTCAATATCTGATTCAGTCCAGAATGAGGGGAGTCTTTTATCGACAGATAAATTTTTAACAAACTCACAAGGATTTCGAACTAAATATTCTTCTTTGACAGCTTCTTTGAAAACCGATCTTAATCCTGTCATAATCAAATTAGTTCCTTTCGCGTTATGCGCAGTTCTTAATTTAATTTGAAAGTTTTGAATTTCGCTTTTGTGAATTGATTTTAAATCACGATGACCAAATTCGGGATTAAAATGAACACGACAAAAATCATTATATTTTTTTAATGTGCCTTTTGCTAAATCAGCCGAAGTCTTTGCTTCAATCCATTTTTTTGAAAATTCAGCAAAAGTCATTTTAGTATGAATGTTGCTGTCCCCGTAAACTTGAATTTTTGCTTTTTTAGAAATCTGCTCGGCTTTCCATTTCGTGCAATCTGTTTTTCTTAGAAAGCTTGGGCTTCTGATTAGATCGCCATTCATCCAAATTTTATCTCTGAATCGGCTTTCTCCCTTTTTTGTCGTATATCTTTCCATTGTGTTCTCCTTGTTAGAAAACACCTCTGACTTGCTTTTAAATTTCAAAGAGCAAAGCAATGCCTGCCTGAGGGCATTGCCGATCAGAGATGTTTATTATAGATTTTGTGCTGTTTCAATTATTTAAGATGACGAGCAATGTCTGGTTCCCCCTAGGGGCCCCTATAGGGAACTAGACATTTTTAACTGTGTATTTGATTTAAAAAAAGCATCGCGGGCTTGCCTGAGCTGCCGCTAACTTCTTGAACGAGCCCTTCTTCGATCAATTGTGATTTTGCGACCTGCTTTGCTTGCTTTGAAAATCCAGAAAAATTTCTGAATTCATAGCCATTTTTATTTGCTTTAACTTTGTTTAACAATGCCTCTGCACACGAAATGCCTTTCAAATCGTCGGTGACATTTATTATTTCAGATGGCGACATAGTGAATTTTATTTCTCTTCTCGCCGTGTATCTAGGGGCTATATTCAAAGTTTTTTGATCGCCTTCACCAGATAACAGTAAAGCTGAATCAACAGCTCCAAAGAAAGCCTGTGATCCCATAATTGATTTTGTTCCACTGGCATCGCCTTTGTTTTTGTGGTGAACAATTAAGATGTGGCAATTTTCCTGTCTAGCAATTTGAGCAATAGCTTGCAGAGCTTTGTACACCTTGGCGTAGTCATTCATATCATTTATGTCTGAATAGGCTACAAAAGTATCAATCACGCAAAGCAACGGTTTGAATTTTTTTATGTCGGCTTCTATTTCTAAAATATTATCTTTACCTGTAGACCACGCTCTGTCGCCGATAATTAAATCATCACGAGTATCGTCGATGCCAAGATCATTTATATATTTTTTCAATTCATTCGGAGTTTCTTCCAACGCTAAATAAATAATTTTATCCACATTAGAAATTTGGCAATTTAGAAATTCTGTTTTATTTAATAACGATGAAATTAGATGCCTGACGAATTGGCTCTTTCCAGACTTAGGATCGCCTGCCAACAAGGAAGTTCCACCCGATGTCAGCATGTTTGAAACCAGCCATTCAACTTCTTTTAAATTTTTTCCGTACTCTGAAAATGGTTTTAAGTTACCCATAATTAATATCCTCCATATAAGTTTGAAATTTGTGTTATAAC
>JAYUWH010000019.1:0-21709 GCA_043753645.1 Bdellovibrionales bacterium | reverse complement strand
TTGTTTCGCCAAAGTGGATTCCACAAATGGCCAACACGAAAAAATTAACTTCGCGCATTTTAAAAAGTCCACTTTATAAAAAATCTTTTTCTGCAAGTGTCTTAGTCCCCAACGAAAGGGGAATGCAAGATGCTGTTGAATCTAAAGTAAGCGAAATTGCAATCTTTGCGGCGTGTTCGGAAGGATTTTCAAAAAACAATACCAACTGCACCATTGAAGAAAGTTTTCAGCGCTTCATACCCGTTTTAAAACTAGCGAAAAAAAATAAAATGAAAGTACGTGGCTATTTATCGACCTGCTTCGGCTGCCCTTTTGATGGCGAAGTCCCAGAGAAAAAAGTAGTCGAATTAGCTCGTCGAATGAATGAACTAGGTGTTTATGAAATATCAATTGGCGACACAATTGGTGTGGCTCACGCGGGGCAAGTACAAAGTTTATTTAAAAAATTGAAGAAGGTTATGCCGGCTAAAAAGTTAGCAGGGCATTTTCATAATACCCGGGGGCAAGCTCTAGCCAATATTTTTGCTGCTTACGAACTGGGTATTCAAACTTTCGATTCTAGCATTGGCGGCTTGGGTGGCTGCCCTTTTGCTCCTGGGGCGTCTGGTAATGTAGCCACAGAAGATGTGGTGTATATGTTTGATGGGTTGAAAATAAAATCGGGTCTAAATTTGCAAAAGCTGATTGAAATTCACCACTGGTTACAGCCACAAATGAACCATCGGTTGTCATCGAAAGTTGGCCGTGTAGGAACTTTGAAAACTTCATAAAAACGCATTTCTAAATCCGGCCTTTAACTTGCTTAACCTAAAGCTATGAAGAACAAAAATCTACAGCTGGGTCTGATCACCTTGTTGTATTTTATCGTGGTCGGTTTAGCCTTAATGTCTAAAAAACCACTTTGCATTGATTCCACTGTTGTCGAAAAGATTGACAGGATAACCTACGGCATAAAAGAATCTATTTTCCGGTGCAGCGCTTATAAAATAGTTCCCTATTCGGAGTACTTCGACAAAAACAAGACTGTGCTTGAATTAAGAATAG
The DNA here is from genome assembly GCA_043753645.1 of Bdellovibrionales bacterium. Lineage (GTDB taxonomy): Bacteria > Bdellovibrionota > Bdellovibrionia > Bdellovibrionales > Bdellovibrionaceae > Pseudobdellovibrio. The sequence continues at coordinate 20,665 of JAYUWH010000019.1, read as the reverse complement.
AAGGTCTTGCCTATTTTCTAAATAAAATTGAACCACTTAACAGACGATTTTCATTAGTTATTGACGAAAAAAATCCGATTGCTTTTTCTATCTCTGATAAGAAAATCATAATCGGTTCAAGTTTATTAGAGGCTCAGGGCCACTTAGAACGTGCAATTATAAAAATATGGCTGTTGGATAAACTGCCAAAGCAAGTTGATACTGGCCTATTTTCCGAGGTCACTACAGATTTTTTATATTTTGCCTATACGGGTTCTTTTAATATTGAAGATCCACTGTTACGAATTCGAACGCATCTGGGTGATGTGCGTTGGCCGCAAGTCTTAAAATCGAAAGAAACGTACTGTGATTCGCCTTGGAAATTATCTGAACATTTTGGTACCTGCGGTAGCCTTCAATCAAACATTAACTTGAATGAGCAAAATATTCTTAACTTAAGTTTGCGACCCTTACTAACTTCGGTTTGGATCAAAACATTTTCAGAACTTTCATTTGCAGGTCAAATTTCTTTTGTCAGTCACTTTTCCGACTACTTACGATCCCAGCGCTTAACTTCAGAAAAGGCGATTGAAATGCTTTTGATGGAAAATAGCCCGCTCAAGCAAGGGGTTGTAAATATCAAGCGAGTAACGGATCTAATGTACTCATCCACATTTGTGCAGGCTAAAAGCGAGTACCGCCAATTTTATTCTGGGCTTGCCAACAACTTACAATTAGCGGGTGTAAGTGATTCATTTGCCGAAGCTTATTTCGATTATCTTTTTGAATATCCCGACGAGCTGTCTACGAATTCGGTATTTTTTAAGAATCTAATTAGTGCGGCTCAAAAAAACCCCCAGATGCAAATTGCTGTAAAAGATCAAAATCAGATTTGGATTTTGCCTTCAAAAGTTAGTTTACCAATTAAGACCTTTGATCAAATTAAATCACAACAATATATATTCATGGCGTGTTTAAAATTACAGGATATTAAAATGGCCCAGTTTTTCAATCAAGCCGAGAAGCTTTTGTTGATAAAGGGTTGTGATCAAAACAAAAGTATAGATTTTGCGGCGTTAATTTCTTCGGGCATGCAGGGCTTTTCTAGGCAGAATAAAAATTTGGCTTTTATCCAGTTCCATTTGCCCTCTTTTGAATTGAAGGCAAAAGACTTAGCTCACGTTAAAAATTTCTTTGCCTTGGTAGAAAACAGAGATTTTGCAAAAGCAGAATTTCAAACTTTAGGATGGAGCCAAATTCAGTGGTTTGAAGAATTACAAGCTTACCGCCCTAATGCAGTAATTGAAGCTATTGAACTGTTCCGCTCGGAGATTAATTAGTTTAAAACTAAGAGGCCACCCCGACTTTTGACTAATAACTACCGGATAATTGAGTATTGGTATACTCCTGACACTTTTCGCAGTGGGTCTCAGATTGCCAGTGAGTTTAATCTGTTTTCTGCTATAGTAAAGTATGGCTAAAAAATTAAAAAATATTTGCTGGCATGTGACTTTGTTTTTAATTTTGAATCCGATTATTTCAATTACATTCTTGACTAGCTATTTGCTAATTTCAAACAACTACTCATCTACAGAATTGTTTTGTAATATTTTTTTCGCGGCCATTTTTTCGGTGCTGACAAATTTAAGCATCACGATGGGATATCATAGATTATTTTCCCATAAATCTTACGAGGCTCATCCGGCGTTGGAAGCTATTTTGTTATTTATTAGTGCCGGCGCCTTTCAAGGGTCAGCCTTGAAGTGGGCTAGCGATCATCGCATACATCATCGTTTCGAAGACACCGATAAGGATCCCTACTCAATAAAAAAAGGCTTTTGGCATGCGCACATGGGATGGATGATGAAAAATGAATCGGTCAATCTTCCGATACAAGCCGCTGATTTAGAAAAAAATAAGTTAATAAGCTTTCAGCACAAATATTATTTAATTTTGGCTATTACAGTTGGCTACATTTTACCAACTCTTATTGGAGCTTTATTTGGAAACGCTTGGCTAGGCCTTGTAATCGGCGGTGGTTTAAGAATTTTCTTAACTCAGCAGTCTACATTTTTTGTTAATTCACTAAGTCATACACTTGGAAAAACTCCTTATTCTTCAGAAAAAACTGCCAAAGATAGTTTGGTTGTTGCATTTTTAACTCATGGAGAAGGTTTCCATAATTTTCATCATAAGTTTCAATTTGATTACCGAAATGGAATTCGCTGGTATCATTGGGATCCGACAAAATGGTCTATTCAGCTAGCATACCTTATAGGTTTAGCAAAAAAATTAAAGACGGTGAATGTCTCTGATATTTTAAAAGCCAGGTTAGAAGTCGAAAGTGAAAATTTTAAAAATTCAAAATTCTATACTGAGCGTTTAGAGCCAGTATTAAATCGAGTACTTCAATCTCAAATTCGCTTTGAGCAGCTTAAAACAGAATATAAAAAGGCTGGACGCTTAAAGGTGAACAAACTAAAGTTAGAAATGAAATTGTTACGACTAGAAGTAAAGTCAAATATGAAAGCTTGGAAAACGCTAATCAGACATGCGGATGACTTTGCGGCCTAAGTTAAGCTTTTGATAATCTTTATACTTACTTTTTACCTTTTTGAATTTCTTTTCGGATCTCTTTGAAGTCGTTATTTTTATTTACGAAGACTACTGTTGGTCTATGTGATTTAGCTTTAGCTAAATCAATGGATGCGTAAGCCACGATAATAACAGTATCGCCCTTTTGCACATGCCTAGCAGCTGCGCCATTAAGACAGATTTCGCCTTTTTTTCCTTCGATCACATACGTTGAAAAACGGGCGCCGTTGTCACAATTCAAAATATCAACTTTTTGATTTAAAAATAATTTTGCTTTTTTAATCAAATTTTTATCAATTGAAATTGAGCCCTCATAGGTTAAATCGGCATTTGTCACAGTGGCGCGGTGAATTTTTGAATACATCATATCTATTTTCATTTTTCAGCTCCAACGTATGAATTTTTTGAATAATTCTGATTTAATTTTAAGGCAAGTAAATTTCCCTTTAACACCAAGTCTGGGGCTATAGAATTGAAGATATTTTCCTTTTCAAACAAACTTGAAAATCCACCAGTTCCAATTACGAAGGCATGCTCGCCCTCAAAACATTCTAAAGACATCCGGGTTATAATTTCTCGCATTGCGCCCAAGTGACCGTAATAAAGACCAGATTGCAAACTTTCAACAGTCGATTGTCCTAACACTTCACTTTTAGAAACAATTTCTACCGACGGAAGTTTCGCAGTTTTAGCCTCAAGGGCTTCTATGTTTAATTTTAGTCCAGAGATAATTGAACCACCAAGATAATCATGGTTTTTTGTGATCGCACAAAACGTGGTTGCAGTGCCAAGATCGACAATGACCAAGTTCTTATTTGGGTGCAGGTGTGTGCCGGCGATGGCATTGGCGATGCGGTCAGATCCAACTTCCAAAGGATTGCGATATTTTATCCGTAAACCTGTTTTTACACCGGCCTGTAAAATAAATGGAGTTAAACCAAAATATTTCTGGCAAGCACCTTTTAAAGAAAAAATAACATCAGGCACGACCGAGCATAGTACGATTTGAGTTATTAATTTCGGATCGATGCCATTTTCACGAATGACCATACGAAGAAAAACTCCGACTTCATCAGACGACGAACCATGCTTTGAATTTCGTCGAAATGTAATCAGCATCTTATCATTGTCGAAAACGCCACCATAAATTTGAGTATTTCCAACATCCAAAGATAAAATCATGTTAGCTCCAGGCTTAAATTAGTAAAAAGTTTAAAAGACAAATTATTTAGCGTTTCGATTTTTTCAAACTGAAGATTCGGGGTGAAGAAATTAAAACTGTCAGTGCCGCAACTGCGTTCGTGCCAATCGTTCTGAATAACATAATCACAATGACTGTCCAAAAATAATTTCTGAACCTTTTCAATAATTTTATCAGAATCAATTCCGGAAGTAAGCTTGAAACCTACTACTTTTGTAGTAGCGCTTAGCTTTTTTATTTCGGGTAAAAGTTTTTTATTTTTTCGAAATAAAAGATACAGCTCTTCTGCATCACTTGAAATTTTCCCTTGTGTCGGTGCAACTGAATAATCGCTAACTGCGGCACAATGAATAACCCAATCAAAGTGCTGTTCAGAAAGTAACGATGACAGTTGCGATTCCAAATCTGTAAAAGTAACAAATTCAGTAGCATCGCAATGGGCAACAGGCATCGCTGAGTTTTTTGCATGCAGATAATGAATATCGAATCCTGAATTGATAAGTTGTCCGGCTAGGTAGGCTCCGGTTTTGCCGGTGCTTTGATTCGAAATAACTCGAACGTCATCGATAGGTTCTGCTGTTCCGCCACTAGTAATTAAGATTTTAATTTTTTTAGCAGCGGTTTCTGTTGTCGCGTCTATGTAGTTTTTTTCGATGATTATTCGCGCTTCGACTTCGGCGATAATAAGTTGAGGGTCTAGCAACCGGCCAAAACCGACTTCGCCGCACGCTAAAACGCCTGATGCGGTTTCTAAAATTTCAACGCCGTATTTTCTCAGCTTTTGTAAAGAATCTTGCACAGTTGGATGAAGATACATTTTCGTATTCATCGCAGGTGCTACTAAAAATGGTTTTTGAAAATCATGGGCTAAAAATAAAGTTGTTAATAGATCATCACCAAGGCCAGCAGATATCTTATTTATGTAATTTGCCGTGGCCGGAGCCACAAGAATTAAATCAGCCCAACGCACTAAGTGAATGTGATCCATTACCGAACCAGCAGCATACATATCGGTAATCGGCGCTTCAGCCGTAAGTCCTTCGATAGTCGCTTTTCCGATAAATTCCAAACTGCTGGGGGACATAACTACTTTTAGATTATAACCTTTTTGTTTCAGTGAAGAAATAATCGAACACGCTTTAAAACAAGCTATAGATCCCGTCATTATAAATAGAATATTTTTACGAGTTAGCGACATTATCGATTAACCTTACCCCTTCTAAAAAAGCGGCGACAAAGCGGCGTCCGAAATAATCTTCGACATAATCAATCGTAAAACCAACTTCAACGAGATTTTTTTCCACCTCTTCAACTGTTTTAAATTTATTTGAATAATCATATATTAAAGCCGCTTTTACCAGACCTTCTGCTGAAAGCCTTGAATTGCGTGAGCTCATGGCCAAGCCTGAATGTTCCCGTAATGTCGGGCAACTTATAATCTGGACAGGCATAAAAAAAGAAGTGACCATTTCTTTTATAAGTTGCAGCTGTTGAAAATCTTTTTCTCCGAAGTAAGCCTTCGAGGGTACTACGATGTTAAGTAATTTCATCACCACCGTTAAGACACCGTCAAAATGGCCAACGCGGGTTTTACCGCAAAGTATTTTTGAGAAATCAGATTCACAAATTTGGTAGCGGTAATTATCGGGGTATAGCTGCGCAAATGTCGGAGTGATTATAATGTCAACTCCACATTCCTTGGCTAAGGCAAAATCTTTTTTCCAGGTTTTTGGATAATTCGCAAAATCCGATTTATCATTAAACTGTGTTGGATTAATAAAAATACTCAAGACTGTCACATCGTTTTCAAGCACTGATCTTTTTAATAAGCTTGCATGACCCGGGTGCAAAGCTCCCATGGTTGGGACAAAACCAACTTTTAATTCCCGAGGCAGTCCGTTGCGGTAAACATGAAAAGACTGAATAGTTTCAAAAACTGAAGGATCACGATTCATATTGGTGCTCGGGGCTAGGAAATTTCAAGCCTTTAACTTCTGCAACATAATCATTTACTGCACCGGTGATTAAATCGAAACCCTGCAAATATTTTTTTAAAAATTTAGGGCTGAAATCAGGATTCATACCCAGCATGTCTTGTAAAACTAAGACCTGACCATCAGTTTCAGATCCAGCGCCAATACCAATAACAGGAATTTGTAAAGTTTTTGAAATATCAGCAGCCAGAGTGGCAGGAACGCATTCTAGAACCAAGCTAAAGCAACCCGCTTTTTGTAAAACTTCGGCATCAGAAATTATTTTTACGGCTTGTTCAGATTTTTTTCCTTGGATTTTAGGTCCCCCAAGTTGATGAATTGATTGGGGTGTTAATCCCAAATGTCCCATAACCGGAATTCCAGATTCAACAATATGCTTTATTAATTCTAGGTGCCCATCCGCGCCTTCGATTTTTATAGCCTGGGCGCCCGCCTTCATGACAAGTTCGACGCAATCCATGGCGTGCTTTAAACCTTTTCGAGTTGATAGAAAAGGCATGTCAGTAATTATAAATTTATTTGGTAGTCCTTTTACAACGGCAGCCGTATGCAAAGCCATTAACTTAGTATTAGCTTTAAGAGTTGTATTATGGCCATGCATTACTTGAGCTAAAGAATCTCCGACTAGTACACAGTCTACATTTGTTTTCTGGATTAATTTTGCAAATGAAAAATCGTAGCAAGTAAGCATAGTTATTTTTTCATTGGTATTTTTCTTCTTTTGAAAATCTAAAATAGAAATCATTGCGAAAATTCCTTTCGAAAAGAACGAAAAATAGAATGTAGTTTCGTACCGGCCAACGAAAACTCATTTTTTTCTAAAGTTTGTTGATCATTTCTAACCAGTGGGCCGGTAAGGGCCTTTTGACGAAGAGTTAAAAAATTTTGTAGGATTTGTGATAAATATAAATGATAAGATTCTTCCGGGACATTCAACGCTTGAAAATGATCACTGGCTTCGGCCCAAAGCAGCTGCGGAAAATTGCCCGCAACAACACACAAGGCATGATAAAGCGCTTTATTCTTGGCTTCTACTTTAAAAAAAGTATTTTTAAAACCAGGCATTAGTGACTCCAACGACTGCGCCCCAGTGATAGCAAAGCCAATTTTCTGGTAAATTTCAGGTTCTAAAAGCTGGTGCGGAAAACTCATCAAAGGATGGGCACTTTTAATGCGCTTATCATATAGTGCCCCGCTAAAATGGGTGATTAGAATGTTGGAATGATGCAAGTGTTTTTCAAAAAAAGGCACAATTGAAGAATCAGAGACCGCTAACCACACATGATTAACTTGTTTCAACATCCGATGAAGATCATCTTCTGACTGCGAGCGGTCCCAAACAAGTAACGGACTTGGCTGCTTATTTAAATTATTCCAGTAGATAAGATGTTTTGCCAGGCGGCCGGAGCCAACAAGCAAAATAGAATTTAAGACGGATAAAGCCGTTTGTTGCATATTTTCCTCGGTACCTGTCGTAAATCAAACTTACTGATCAAGTCCACTAAAGCGTTAGCTCATAGAATGAAATTAGCACTTTTTAATTGAAATGCAAGCTGCTAGAACTTTGCTATGAAAGCATTTTATTGGCTCCTAGGGGCTGTGGTGGTCGGTTTTGGATTATTTTTGTCCATTTGGCTGGGTGACGCACAAAAAACGGTGCCAAAAATCACACTAAGTTATTTTAGTAATACTGCAGAAATTTCACAGGCGGTCTCTAAAAGACTTGATCAAGAAATCACTCAGAATTGCTGTTTTTGGATTGGTATTGAGCCCGAAAAAACTGAACACCTTGAGCTGGCCTTGGCCCTAAAAAAAGAGCTAGAAAATAAAAATGGAAAGTTTGAAGAAGTCATCGTCGATACGGAATTAAAAGTAACACCTGAATTTTTAAAAGAATTTCAAGCGACACAAACTGTTTTGCTAAAAGAATCTGTTGATGAAGTTGGAGCTGTATTAACAACTTTAGAAAATCAAAAAAAGAAATATATTTTTTTAACTGCAGCACTTTACTCAAATTCATTTATTAAGGAAAATCAGATTCATACCCTAAAGAAAAAATATCCAATCAAGCCTATGACAATATCCTCGGGCTTTTTCGCAACGTCTGCTGACGTTGAGAACGATGCAACGTTTCGTTGTAGCACCGACGACAAGTCAGGGGCTTCGAACTGGGGCTGTGCCCTGTTAAATAAAGCGCGATCAGTACGAAGAAAAATTAATGCTAAAATCCAAAAACCATGGATTGGCGTTATGGATTTAACGGGTGAAAAAGACTACATGCTTATGCTTCGAAAGCAGTAGGCAAAGCATTCTTTAAACTTCGTGACTTAAAGCCCTGCGGGGAGCCCGAAAATAAGTCCGCGGAGATAGCGCAAAAAGATTTTCAATTTTACTCATGTATACGCAAGCGTATCGCTCCATCTGATAAGCGAAGTAGCTTTCTTCGTTTCCGGCGCGCATAAGCTGGCCCCAATTCGGATTGTACAGGGCTTGTTGCTTTTTAATTAGCTGACTGATGTTGGTGTCAATGGCCGTAATATCATCTTGGAGTTGATCAATCCGTTTTTCATCAACTTTGGTTTCTTTTTCTATTTTTTTAGTCATCAAATCCGTTAATTCGTCCTCTAACGGTTCCTTTTTTTTCATCAATGATTCAATTTCATTCATGATAGGTTCGGCGATAACGTTATTTTCCAATTCGCGCTCTAATTCTTCGATGATCATAGCGGTACGCCAGTTACAATCTTTTTTAAGTCGTAAAATATCTCCGTAAATATGATCGCCGATATATAGAATATCGTCTCCGTCTAATCCAAGATCGGCCGTGAATTTACGTGCGCCACCACTTTGATAGACGCCAGGACCCAACTTTTCATCCATATTGGTCATCGTGCCATCAATTGGATTTACTTTTAAAAACTTTAAATCATCATAGAAAAATTTTGGCTTCTGGGCGAAAGTGATGACAATTTCAAACAAATCAACCCAAGATTTATGATCCTTTAGATAAGGATTAATCGCATAATCTAGGAGTAGTTTGGAATAATGAAAATCAGAATTAGTAAGTACAAAAATTTTCTTGCCGTGCTTTTTAAACTTTTCTAAACCTCGCACAACATTTTCATCGATGATTATATAATGCGATAAGTTTTTTCGAACTTCTTCTTTAAGCGATCCGTCGCGATGGGCCTCGTCTAAAGCATCAAGAACGTCATCAGCCATTTGCGTATAGTCAGGTAATTTTAAATTTGGATCAGAGTCTTTTAACTCAACCATTTGTGAATAGGCATTAGCTAAAGAATACGAAAAACTTGTATCAATAGCTAAATAATCACTTTTACTTAAATCGATGTAGGTCGATTTATAAACTTTTTGATGAGTTTTAAAATCAACAGGTTTTAATCCATGAAAACTGTTTCTGATCGCGGTGTAGCGGTTTAGTTTTAACAAATTTCCTTTTTTGCGATCAACGACTAAACCCCGTAATGCAAAATGAAAATCAAACTGCAGTTTTTTGATTTGCTCGGGGTAATTTTTCCTAGAGACTAATTTCTCCATGATTTTAGTGTGCGACAGACGCTCAAAATTTTCGGTGTTATAACGGATCAAAGTATGATCCATGTCTAAACCAATGTATTTGATGCGTTTTAAATTCAAAGTTCGATTAACAAAAACTTTACTATGAGACATAAGTCCTTCTATTTTTTATTTTTTGATTGGCAGCTGAAGTTGATTCCACATCAACATGCCACCTTGCATATTATAGGTGTTCTTCAATCCCTGATGATTTGCAAATGAGCTTGCCTGAGCCGACCGTCCGCCTGAACGGCATACAAAAACGATAGGTTTATCTGCAGGGATTGAATCTAGTTTTTCAGGAAGAGTGTGCAAAACAATAAGCGAAGAGTTTTCGATATGGCCTAAATCAGCTGTATATTCAGTAACTTCTCGGACATCAATTAAAGTTAAATGCTGGGCATTCTCAAAAACCTCTTGCGGCGTAACGTCAAAGACGTTTTCAAAATGCGGATTTTGCAATTTATTTTTAATTTGATAAGCCATAGGCACACTAGATTACACAGAAATTTGGTCAGGCAGCAACAATTTATCGCATAAACCGCAACAGACTTGTGTCCCCAGAGCTAGCAAGTCATAATTGAGGCTACTTTAATAAGATAAAATGTTTGGAAGTCCCTTGATTACAAAAGAAATCGCTGATCCTAAATTAAATGAATCTACTTTATCTAAAGAGCAGCAATTGGCCTTAGAACTTTGCCAGTCAGGCGAAAATATTTTTTTAACGGGTGGAGCAGGATCGGGCAAAAGTTATGTCATAAAAGAATTCATGCAAAACATGGATCCAAAGGAAATGCCTATTTTAGCCAGCACCGGAGCTGCAGCAGTATTGTTGGGCGGCCGTACATTTCATAGTTTTTTTGGACTTGGAATTATGGAAGGTGGCTCAGGGGCAACTTACAACCGGGTCATGAATGACGCCAAAACGATGAAACGAATTCGTCAAGTTGAAGGCGTTATCATCGATGAAATTTCTATGATTCCAGGCGAAGCATTAAAAGTGGCCGAAGCCTTATCGCAAATGGCAAAAGAATCGACTTTGCCATGGGGTGGGCTACGAATTATTGCTGTCGGCGATTTTGGACAGTTGCCGCCAGTTACAAAATTTGGTCAAAAACGAGATTGGTGTTTTTTAACTGAAGCCTGGAGAAAAACCGATTTCCAAAACTGTGCACTGCATTTTAACCAGCGTATTCAAGATGATCTGTTCTTAAAGGTTTTAGCCGACGTGCGTGACGGGAAGCTAACAGAAATAGTGACAGAATTTTTGCAAGATCATACACAGGATCACGACGAAGATCATCCGGGAACACGCCTATTTCCACGGCGGGATTTGTCAGAGAATTATAATCAAAAAAAATTATCTGAAATTTCCGAACCTGAATATATAGTTGATTCAATCTTTTTAGGCGAGCAACGCTACATCGATATCTTAACGAAAACAGCGCCGGTTCCGGTGCAGTTAAAGCTTAAAGTGGGCTGTCGCATTTTATTTCTAAAAAATGACCCGCAGAAAAAATTCGTCAACGGCACGCGGGGCACATTAGTGGACCATGAATCGGATCATCTAATAGTCCGCAAAGAGAATGGCCGCGAGCTTAAAGTTGAAAAGTTTTCCTTCGCGCTGCAAGACGCTGATGGCAACGTGAAAGCCAGCGTTATTCAATATCCAATCAATTTAGCTTATGCGACAACTATCCATAAATCTCAGGGTGCAACTTTAGATGAACTTTGGTGTGATTTAGGGGCTTTATGGGAACCTGGTCATGCCTATGTTGCCTTATCAAGGCTGCGTGAGCCTTCAGGTCTGCATATTGTTCGTTGGACGCCAAAATCAATCATTGTTGATCCTGCAGTGCAAAAGTTTTATCAGAATTTACCAATTATTTTTTAGAGTAAGTTCATTTTGACCTCTAAGGGCTTGGTTGCTAAATTCGTCGCAATCAAGGAGTTCAAAATGGCTGGCCTTTCTATTGACTGGAGTTTCGGTAAAATGACCGAGCAAAATCCGCTGGGTTTAAATGGCGTTGATTTTATCGAATACGGTGGACCTGATGCGGTCTATTTCGAAAATCTTTTTACTAAAATGGGCTTCACTTGCTTAGCCGAAATTTCTGGAAAAAAAATAAAACTTTACCGTCAAGGCGATATTAATTTTATATTAAATTGCGAACCTAATACGTTTGCAGCTGACTTTGCAAAAGCTCATGGCCCATCTGTATGCTCGACCGGGTTTCGTGTTGGAAATGCTAAAGTTGCTTTTGAACTGGCATTAAAGCGTGGAGCAAAGTCTTTTGAATGTGCTGATGCTGCCCGTGGTACAACTCCCTATCCTGCAATTTATGGAATTGGCGATTCATTAATTTATTTCATCGATGAGAAAAATCATAAAGACCTTTATCAAACGCAATTTAAAGTTAAAGATTTAGCCATTGCTCCTGAGGGATTGGGTTTAAAAATAGTTGATCACTTCACGAACAACGTTCCTGTTGGTGAAATGCAAAAGTGGTGTGATTTTTATGAAAAGGTTTTCAACTTTCGCGAAGCCCGGTATTTTGATATTCGCGGTTCGTCCACGGGCTTGATTTCAAAAGTAATGCGTTCCCCATGCGGTAAATTTTCAGTACCGATCAACGAACCTACCGATCCGAAATCGCAAATTCAGGAATATCTGGATGAATATAAAGGTTCGGGCATCCAGCACATTGCTTTAACCACGGATAAAATTATTTCAACTTTAGAAAGTTTGAAGAAAAATGATCTGCATTTTTTAAATTCTCCGCCTGCAGCTTATTACCAGGCCTTAAAAGATCGCTTACCCCAAGTCAGTGAAGATTTATCTCAATTGCAAAAAAACGCAATTTTAGTCGATGGGGACGAGCACGGTTATTTACTACAGATTTTTACTAAAAATATTATTGGTCCGGTTTTCTATGAAGTGATTCAGCGAAAAGGCCATGATGGATTCGGTAACGGAAACTTCCAAGCCTTATTCGACGCCATCGAAGCAGATCAACGCGAACGCGGTTATTTATAATTTAACTAACGATAAGCAGGTATCAAATGCATCAGTACTTTCAAGGAAAAACGCATACTCAAGGTCATAAGGGAATTCCTGAAGGAAAATTCGAGGAAGAGCAGGGTCGTAAAGGGTTTTATGGGCCTGTTTCACATCTTATTAAAAACAGTGCGCCAACCCGTTGGACTAATATCGAAGGGCCCTTGAAGCCGCACTTGTATGATTTAGTACCTGCGCAGTATAAAACCAACCAGTGGCATCGCCTACTTTATAATTCTGATGTAGTTATCTATTCCCTGTGGAGTGAAAAAACAGATTTAGACTCACAAAAAAATATTCCTGCATTAAGAAATGCCGATGGCGACACTTTGTATTTTTGTCATCAAGGTTCGGGTGTCGTATTAACAGAATATGGCTTATTAAATTTTAAAGTGGGAAGTTATATCAACTTACCCAAAAGTATTCATCACACCATTATCTACTTTGAAAAAACACAATTCTTAATTATTGAATCGAAATCAAGTTATTACCGGGAACCTGACCGCGGAATGGTTGGACGAAATGCTTTTTATGATCCCGCGTCTTTTGGTAAACCTGATTTACAAGCCCAAGATGAATTTAAAAAACAATATCACGTTGAATCTAAAGAAATTGTTATTCTAAAAGATGGTGTTACAAAATTTTACTACGATGCGTGTGTTTACGATACCTATAGCTGGAAAGGCGATTATTTTCCATTCACTCTGCACATTAACGATATGATGCCTATCATGTCTCATCGTGTGCATCTACCTCCGTCTGTACATACGACTTTCGTTGCAAATGGTTTTGTCGTTTGCACATTTCTACCGCGGCTAATTGAAACGGATGACGATGCATTGAAAGTACCTTTTTTCCATCAAAATATAGATTACGACGAAGTTTTATTTTATCACGCTGGAAATTTTTTTAGTCGCGATAATTTGCATTCAAATATGATCAGTTTGCATCCTGCGGGAATGCCCCACGGCCCCCATCCGAAAGCTTTCGCCAGCCAAGGTAAAAAAGCGATGACGGACGAGGTGGCTGTGATGATCGATTCTGCTAAAAAGTTTGATGTTGATCCTTTCTTCGAAAATCTTGAAGTAAAATCATATTGGCAGTCATGGATGAAAAAATAGTCGGTACCAAAAACAGCGAAGCAGTAAAAAAAGGCGATCTTATTTCAGACGATGCTGCCATGGGTTTAGCCATGGCCGTTGCCGTTGCGGGCGCGCCCTTTGTTTCTCCGAATCCTTTGGTGGGCTGCGTGATTGTTGATGGCTCACATCGATTTTTGGCCAGTGGCTATCACCACCGCTTTGGGGAAGCTCATGCGGAAATCGATGCATTGGCAAAGCTTACAAATAATGAATTAAAAAATGCAACCTTGTACGTGACCCTTGAACCCTGCGCTCACGAGGGAAAAACCGGCTCTTGTGCCAAAAAGATCGCTACACTACCAGTAAAAAAAGTAGTTTATGGTTTAATTGATCCAAATCCGCTGGTTGCGGGTCAAGGTGCTGCCATTATAGCAGCTGCAAATATTAGTATTCATGAATACGATGGGCCGCTTAAAAATGATCTTAAGGATTTGTGCGAAGTTTTTCTAAAAAATTTCGCCCAACAAAAAGTATTTGTCGCAGCCAAGGTTGCAAGTAGTCTTGATGGGCAAATTGCACTACGAACAGGTGAAAGCAAGTGGATCACCTCAGAAGCTTCCCGCGAATACGTTCATGAACTAAGATCTTACTATGACGCTTTGTTAATTGGCCGGAATACAATCGAGACGGATGATCCCTCGTTGAATATTCGTCATCCTACAATTAAAAAGTCCAATAAAGTTATTATATTAGATCCTCAGCGGCGACTGCTGACAAAAATTATAAATGGTAAAAGTTATAATTTTTTGGAAAAAAACCAGTCGGAAAACATTTATTTTGCTGTTCAAAATAAAATCGAATTTGTGCCTTACCAGCAAATTGAGTTCAGCAATTTAAAGGATTTATTAAATAAAGTTTGGAACCTTAAGCTACGTTCGGTATTCGTTGAAGGTGGAGCTAAAACGTATTCTTCATTTTTGAACGCTGGGTTGATTGATCGACTTTATGTTTTTATTGCTCCGATTATTTTGGGTGCTAACACGGGCGTTTCTTGGACGGGTAATTTTAGAGTCGAAAAAATGGAAGACCAGGCTAAATTAATAAATCCAAAAATTAAAAAATTTGCATCAGATGTCCTGATCACGGGCACATTAAGTCCTCGATTAAAGTCCTGAAAAAATTAAAGTTTTATATATTACTTAAAGATTCTGGATACTTGCTTCGTCGCGTTATTTTCTACAAATAGCCTAATGCTGGATCTAAAAACAGACTGTGCTATACTAAGCTCAGTATGAATGATGGTCCCAGTAATTATAGTAGTTTACGTCAAGAGTGGTCTTTGTTGGTTCATAGTTTTCTTGATCACCAGCCTGAAGAAAAAAATTTGAATGCCGATGATTTATCAGTTGAGCAAGTGAACTTGCTGCAAAAAGACCTTAGTCAAAAACGAAAAAAGTTAAATCAGAAAATTGAAGGCATAAAAAGTCGCATGGATGAGCTTCATGCTATTTCTGAAATCCTAATTCTTGTAGGTTCAGATAACTCCGAAATTCAAAGTGAATTATCGCAGCTAAATGTTGACGGCGAAAAGATTTCAAATGAAATTTTTAGTACCGAAACTAAAATCAAAAAAACGCATG
Source organism: Bdellovibrionales bacterium (assembly GCA_043753645.1). Lineage (GTDB taxonomy): Bacteria > Bdellovibrionota > Bdellovibrionia > Bdellovibrionales > Bdellovibrionaceae > Pseudobdellovibrio. Next base: position 5,540 of record JAYUWH010000019.1, on the reverse strand, counting down.
AGCTTAAAGAAAAAATGCTGACACTAACCGAATTAGATCAAGCACAATAGCTATCTATTCGATTAATTTTTTGTCTTTGGGGTTTTTCATTCTTCGGATACTTTGTTGCAAGGCAATCTCTAAAATACGAAATTCTTTAGTCGATGGAGCGTTCTGCAGCAGCATTCGGCGTAATACAGTAAAAACGTTCATCTTTCGCTTTGTTAAATCGAAGCCCATAATTTCTAACCACATTTTTAACGATTGATCCGGAAAAATCGTGGGCTTTTTTTGTTTCTCTTTGGGGACTTGCTGGCCTTCTAACAGAGTTCTAACACCACCGAAAACCGATCGAACAATAAACATGGCAAGTAGAGTTGCTTGGGCCAAATTAAGGCTGGTGTTATCACCATATGTAGGAATCGAGCAACAATAATTCGCGTACTGCAAATCATCCGTACTTAAGCCCCAGTCTTCGGGGCCAAAAACCAGATGAAATGTCAGAGCTTCATCTGAATCTTTTTTTAAAGCAGGTAAAGTTTCTGATAACTGCTTAAGTGTTGTCTTTAAATCTGTAACTTGCCGGCCGCGCCCGTCTCGCGCCGTCAAAGCGATTTGAATTCCGCGGGGTTCGTTGTCGTAAAATTCCTGCCAACTTTTGTAAAGCGTTTTATTTTGCAATGCATATTGTCCCGTAGCCGCTGCCTGCTGGGCTTCGAAAGTAAGTTCGCATTTGGGATCAATTAAAATAAGAGTTGAAAAGCCCATGTTAGCCATGGCCCTGGAAGTGGCTCCGATATTTCTTTCATAAATGGGCCTAGTTAAGACAATGCGTAAATCAATGGATCTCATAAGCCAAACTCAAACCATTATTAATTAATTCGGCCTTATCAGAATAATTTGATTTTAAAAATTCTAGGTGTCTAAGAACTTCCAACCTGCTGTCTTCCGCCAAGTTTTGGCTATGACTGATTTCTAGCAGCTCGATAAATAACAACCATTCTGCTGGAACAGTTTTTTTACTTTCAGACAATAAATTATCAAACGTGATCTGATTTTTTGCTTGGCGTAAGTCACGGGCACGTTGATAAAATGAAAATAATTTTTTTTGTGATTCAGAATAGTTAGGCACTGAAACTTTTGCAGCTACAAAATCATCCGTGTCGCCGTACGATATTCGATCTGCAGGCCCACCAAAGACAGATGTTACTTTTGTACCGACAGTGACATCGTATAATCCCCATTCAGGTTTAAATAAAATCCGATCTTTATAAATGGTAGTCGCATCTGAAAAAGTTAGCATCTTTGCAGTTGTTGAAATAGTTGCAACATGTTTCAAAGTTCCAGAAATTTGCACACCAGATTTATAAGTTAATGTACATTGGCTACCAATTTTTAACTGATCAATTGCTGTTCCGACGATTTCACCTATGGGCGTTCCATAACCTTCGGCATGATAAGATTTGCCATGGCCAACTATCTGTTGATCGCGGTAAGAAATTTGAGTTGGGCCATTAAATTGTAAGTAAGCCACTGAATTCGAATCATCTAAAATATATTTCGCAATAACACCACTGATTTGCAAACCACTATTAAGTTCAGCGGTATTTACTGATTCAGCATTAATAGCTTTATCTAAACCTTTTGCTCCGCCAATTTTGTAAGCCATGGTTTCTGCCATGTGATTTAGAACATCTACTAAATTTTGAAAATCGTGTGCCACAAATAATTGCGGCTGGGGTTCAGTGATATCATAAGCTTGCTTGATACAATCAACTGTCAGTGGAATCTTACGTACCCGTTGCGACAGGCACCATTTGGCTTCGCTAACGGAAGATAGCAGGCCTGCACCAAATATTTTTGGATTTTCCATGGGGCCAATAAGACCATATTCGGCAGTCCACCAGTTCATCCGCGAAAGTTCGGCTGCCTCGGAAATAAATGATATGGAACTTGAAACTTCTGATAATTTATTTTCTGCATTTTTTATTTCTGCAGCCGTTGAACTTGGATTTTCTTTTAAGTCAGATAAAATACGAATTGCCTCGTACTGTTGTAAATCTTGTTTACTAATAATCGCTTTTTTTGCAATCTGCGCGTATTGTCTTAAGTACGATGCATATTCGTCATTAATTAAAATTGGCGCGTGTCCGGCAGCTTCGTGCACAATGTCAGGCGCCGGAGTATATAAAAGATGATCAATCGATCTCATATCTGAAGCTATTGGCAATACACCTAAGGATTGCAGCTCCATAAAAGCAGCTGGCGGAATGAAGCCGCTGACGGGTAGTGCACGCCAACCAAATTTTTCTAATTTTTTACTGATTGATTCAATGCTTGGAATTTTTTCGACATCAATTCCGGTTTTTTCAAGACCGTCTAAATAGCAAGAATGGGCATGAACTTTTAAAAAATGTTTTAATTGTCGTAAAACGTAGCGCCAAACGGCGTGATCTAGTGGTGTATACTTTTCGTAATTTTGCATAACGATATATTTTTGTAAATGCGCCGGTAGTGCCGTCATGATTACAACCAAGGATCTTTTTGTGAGAGATGATTTTGAACGTAATCTTCAATGGCCGATTCCAACGACCATTGTGGGGGTGACATTTTTTGGTCTTGCCACTTCTGCATGTTTGCTTTCGTAAAATACTGGTATTGGTTGCGAATGGATTCCGGCATTTCAAGCCAAGCAATATTTAATTTCTTCGTCATGGACTTAAATAAGACGCCGGCCATATCAAGCCAAGTTCTGGCCTGACCGAAACCTACATTGTAAATACCGCTTTCAGGCTTTTTATCCATTAATTCTTTCATCCAGCGAGTTACATCTTTAACGTAAACAAAATCGCGCAGCTGTTCGCCGTCTTTATAACTGACGTTATAGGATTTAAATAATCCAAGCTGATCCGTTTGTAAAATTTGATTGTAGGCCTTGTAGGCGACGCTGGCCATGGCCCTTTTTTCGTATTCATTCGGACCGAAGACGTTAAAAAATTTAAGTCCGTACCAATTGGGCGGCAAAGCCTTTTGTTTTATTGCCCAACGATCCATAATGATTTTTGATTCTCCGTACAAGTTCATTGGCTTTAACTTTTCCGAATCAAAAGAATCTTCAAATCCATTTTCTCCGGCACCGTAGGTGGCCGCGCTGCTGGCATAAATTAAGTTTTTTTGATTTTGCGCACACCACTCAAAAATTCGTTGAGAATACTGAAAGTTATTGGCGTAAAGAAAATCCCAGTTAGTTTCGGTTGTTGAAGAGCAAGCGCCCATATGGATAATCCACGTCACGTTTTTCCTAGCCTCGGACGTAGCTAAAAAACTCCAAAGTTCACCAGCTTCAAAAAACTGGCTGTAGCGGCGCTTTTGTAAAAGATTCCGAGTAGACAGGTTAACACTATCAACGGCGATTATATCGATAATTCCAGCTTGGTTTAGTTCCCAAACCATAGCGCTGCCAATAAATCCGTTTGCACCCGTTACAATAATCATAAATTCAATTATCTGGCATGACTCATGTTGTTCGCAACTATTTTAAGTGTGGTTCCTTTGGTCATTCTTGAAAAAACTTCTTAAAGTTAACTTTATAAGCAATTTACGATGTCTTGGCCGTCAAAAAAGACGGCACATCGGTTGCTCTATTCCGTCACTGCGGGGAGTACATTTTTGTGAAGTCATGGGGAATTATTATAGTGACGGCCACAGGTTTTTTGATGGGGCTGATCTTAGCTGGAGTAGGGGTGACTTCAGCTAAGACTTATTTCTCTGCCGATAAAGCGGTCGAGAAAAATCTTGAAAACTATTGGCTTGAGACAAGCCTTAGTTCGAAGGAACTTTTTGAATTGGTCAGTAATGAAAATTGCCAAAGTTCCGAAAAATATTTCTTGTCTTGTATCAATTCTATCATTCAAACGCTTCCTAAGTTTCATTTGAAAATATCTTCTGAAAATGGATTTATTTCTAGTGACAATCAGGCTTCAATTTACGATGGGCGTAGTGAAAAACAGAATTTGCTGCCATTTTTGCAGATGTATGAAAAACAGAATAATAAATTGATAAATTTTGAACAGATTTGGTCTCAGCTGTTAGCTAAAGATAATTCTGAAGCGTCGAAAAGTTATTTAATTGCTACTGGGATAAATGCGTTTCTATCAGTCTACAAAGATCCGCATACTTATATAATGCCAAGCCAATATTTTGAAGAAGTGGGCTCGAGATTCGAGCGCTCTAACTTATTCGTCGGTGTTTCGCTTGAAAAAGAAAATTCGATAGTTTACATCCGGAAGGTATTTAAAAATTCGGATGCAGATGCCGCAGGCTTAAAGTCACAAGACCAAGTTCTTGAAATTAACGGCGCTACTGTGCAAAGACTGAATTTATTTGATATCAGTACAATATTAAAAAATCCCGCTTCAAAAACCTTTGAGGTAAAAATTAAACGTGACGGATTAGACCAAACTCTGCAAATTGCTAGAAGTTTTAAGAAAATTAACCATGTCATTGCTGAAAAAGAATTAGGCTTAAGAAATTACTCTATTATAACCCTTTCCAAGTTCAGTCATGGTGTGTGTGCTGAGGTTTCTAAAAAAATCAAAAATCTACGCACAGATAATGTAGCAGGGATGGTTTTGGATTTACGCGATAATCCTGGTGGCGAACTTAATGAAGCGGCTTGCATTGCTGGGCTATTTTTGGGTATCAATAAGAAAATTTACGCAATTAAATACTTTGATCCTTTAAAATCTGATGAGGTCGCCTTAACAACAGGATCTTTACTTTACACAGGTCCGTTGGTTATTTTAGTTAATGCGTCGTCAGCCAGCGCCTCTGAATTACTAGCTGGGGCCTTACAAGACTATAATCGCGCTGTCATTGTTGGTGAAAAGACTTTTGGCAAAGGAACCTTTCAAGAGGGCGAACTGTGGAATAAAAATTCCAGAATTACTTTATTTAAAACGCAGGGATTCTATCTTTTGCCAAGTGGCATGTCACCGCAAATAAAAGGTATTAAGCCGGATGTGGTTCAAGAAGAAACACGCGTAAAAATCAGTGAAGGAACAAGTTTTTTTAATCCAATCGCCGCCAATCATGATCTAGACATTGTTAAAAATGAAACTTTTAAGCAGACGCAGTTTGCCGCTGAATTTAAGAAGTGCCTTCGAACTATGTCAGTTCGAAAAGAAGATAAAATCTTAACTTTGGGGCTTGAGGTTTTATCATGCCATAGAATTTCTTCCTTTATGGCGTCTCAATATTTGAGTGACGAGTACAATTAGAAACTCCATCACATAAGTGCACCCAAGCCCAAAAGGACAACCTAAAGCCAGTCTTATTCTCGGATCTTAAGCTCGCCTAAGATCCTTTTATGCATCGTAGCGGTGCAAGGCATCTTTGCATAACAACTAATTAAGTGAAAGAAAACTTCAAGTCTCCATCTCAGTGTCCACATTGTTTTTCTACGAATTTTATTCGTAAAGGCTATTACTTCGTACAAATCATCAGATCTAAAAAAAGGCGTTACTTCTGTAAATTATGTCGGCGCTACTTTTCAAATCAAA
>JAYUWH010000018.1:0-7212 GCA_043753645.1 Bdellovibrionales bacterium | reverse complement strand
ATTTTCGGTAACAGTAATTACCAGGCATCCATTAAAAACGACTATTTCTGGGATTATTGAAGTTGGTTTTTCGGTAACCCGAATTGCCGGGCAATTCGAGACCGTCTCAATTTAAGAATACGGTAAATTATCCCAGACATCGTAAGAATAGCCCTAGAAGCCGTTCAAGTTTAGGTGTCTCAAAACCGATAAACGTACTATGGTTGGTCCCAAAAAAAACAATCCTGCTGATGACTTGATGGCTGCTTTATTAAAGGAAGTTGGCGAAGCTCCATTAAGTGATGAAGTCCATGCCAAGCCAACTGAAGAAGATAATGAGCCACTCGACTTACATTCTCAATTTAGTCCCAAGAAAAATTTAACTGCGAACTCTTTACCGGCTACGGGTGCAAATGATTTTCAATCACGTACCCAAGCCGAATATAAAGACAGCCACGTTGTGGCCGAAGAAAAAGTAGCTCCGGCAGAAGTTGTACAACATTTGAAGTTATCGCCGACCTCATCTGTCAGTAAACATTCTGATTCTTTGTTCGGCCCGGCTGAACCGGTACCTATCGCGCAGATGCCGCACTTGGCTGCAAATTCAGGGGCCGTCTTAGGTGAAGCGACGGCAGTAGCCCATACAAATAGTGATAAAACAGTCGCATTAAATAATAATACGGTAGCTCATACCAAAGCGGATTCTAAAGTTAATAAAAAAATTGATCAGCCTGTGCAACAACCCTATAGCGACCAAGAAAAAACTGTTGCGGTGATGGGATTTCAAGTGCGGGAATTAGAAAATCACGATGATAAAGTTAAAGTCGCTATCGGTCAAAATCGCTCGGCTTATTCTTCTGGATATGCGGCGTGGGGTGGAGGTTCTGATTCTAACTTAGGACAGGCTGAAAACTTAAGAATAGCTCAAGAAAAAATATTAGATTTAGAAAAAGAAAACGAGAAGCTGCGCAACCAAAACGAAGAGCTGATGTCAGCTTCTGATATCATTAAAGAGCGCTCTGATTTACTTACCGCGCAAGTTCATGAATATAAAAGCGACAAAGAAAACTTAGAAGAGTCTTTCAAAAATGAAGTGGCTTTATTGAAGGCCCACCTGCAACGTAAAGACGTTGAAGTGCAAAAATCCCAGATTAAAATTGATGATTTGGATTCACGTTTAAAATTTGACATGAAAAAAATTCGAATTCGTGAGCGGGAGCTGGAAAACAGGCTTGAACTTATCCGTGCAGAAAAAAATGCCTTACTTAAATCCAAAGATGAACAAATTTTAGATGTGCGACGCAAAATGGATGTCTTGCAAATGGAAGTTGATAGTTATCGTCAAAAATGTATTGATTTAAATAAAACACTGGAAACCAATCAGGATTCCTTCAAACGCACCACGCGAGCTTTACGTCTAGCGATGGCGAATTTGGAAATGCAGGAAGAAAATAAAGTTCCTTTAAAAAAAGTAGACTAACTTTATGAGCGAAGAGAAAACCGGCTCAATAAAAAAAATCAAATTAGTCCTAAGTGATCTTCATTTAGGAAAAGGCCGGCAGCTAGAAAACGGCAGTCTAAATTCGTTGGAAGAGTTCTATTATGCTGATAAGCTGGTGGAATTTATTCAGTATTACTCGACTGGTGCTTACCGCGAGTATGACGTCGAAATTATTATCAATGGCGATTTTTTAAATTTTTTGCAGGTGGATTATCGTGGCCACTTTCTAACAATTATAACTGAATCAATCGCGTTAGAAATTTTAAAATCTGTAATCAAAGGACATCCGCATGTTTTTAAAGCGATGGGTGATTTTTTGTCTCATCCAAACCGCAAGATCACGTACATCATTGGTAATCACGACCAAGGCATGATGTTTCAAGGCTGCCGCGATTATTTAAATCAGGTCATTGGCCATTCAATCCAGTATAAAAACTTAATTTATTTTTTTGATGGAGTTCATGTTGAACACGGGCATATGCACGAGGCTGCCAATCGCATGGATCCCAAAAAGTTTTTCTTAAAGCAGGGGTGGCCTGAACCCATATTGAATTTACCATTTGGATCACACTTTTTTGTCGAGTTGGTACTAAAAATAAAAAATAAATATCCGCATATTGACAAGGTTCGCCCTTTTGGTCAGATGATCCGCTGGTCGCTAATTAATGAAACGAATATGACTTTAAGGGCTTTTTGGGAGCTGTTTAAATACGCCTACAAAGTTTTATTTTTAAATGAGTATCGCTTTCGGTGGTCAGTAAAATCTTTAATCAAAATGTTTTTAGAAAGTGCAATTTTTCCGGATTTAAGTTCAGCAGCTAAAAAAATATTAAATGACAATCGAATTCACACGGTCATCTTCGGGCATACGCACGTGTATGAATACCGGCAATGGGGAACTCAAAAAGAATATTTTAATACCGGCACGTGGACCGAGCTTACTTCATTGGACATCGTATCCCTTGGTAAAATAACAAAACTGACTTTTGTTATGTTGGAATATATTGATCAAGATGTAAGGCCACGAGGTCGTTTGAAAGAGTGGAAAGGTTTCCACCGAATAGAAGAAGATGTTGCAGTGGCCTAGTCCAAAGTCCTGTTGTGCGCCTTGAGCTTATCAGCAATAATAATGATAATAAAAATAGGAAATAAATAGAGATGTCTGAGACAGCGGATAAAACAAGTATTGTAGCAAGCGAAACCTTTAAGGGTAAACTGCGGGCTGCTGACGAAGCTCCGCCCGCTGTTATTGTACTGGTTGGACCGACGGGCTATGTCGGAAAACAGTGGCAGTTAACGAAGACAGATTTCACAATTGGGCGCTCGGTTGAATGTGAAATTTATATTTCCGATGGCTCGTTAAGTAGATCGCACGCAAAATTTGTAGTGGTCGGCACCGAAATTTCAATTTTGGATTTAGGCTCAACAAATAAAACTGCAGTGAATGGGGTTCCCTTAACGCCCCTATCAGCAAAGCGTTTAGCTAATAATGATCAAATAAAAGCTGGTAATATTATTTTTAAATTCTTAGAGAGTGGCAGCTTAGAGGCTATTTCTAACCAAACAGTATTTGAAAAAGCGCAAAAAGATGCTTTGACTTCAGCCTACAGCAAAGGCGCCTTACTTGAAAAGGGCCCAGAGGCTATCAAGCGTGCTGAAGTTCTAAGTGAACCCATGTCGGTTATTACGTTTGATATCGATTACTTTAAAAAGGTCAATGATACCTACGGTCATCCTGGCGGAGATTATGTTTTAAAAGAATTAGGCCAGCTGATCCAAAATAAGCTAGTGCGAGTGAACGACTACTTCGCGCGTTACGGCGGCGAAGAATTCGTCATCATTTTGCAAGCGACTCCATTAAAAACAGCGCAGGATGTAGCCGAGCGAATTCGCCAAACTGTGCAAAATCACACCTTTAATTTTCAAGATAAAACCATACCATTAACAATATCGATTGGGGTTGCCGAGCGCTCAGCAACAGATTCATGGGATCAGGTCTATAACAAAGCCGATAAAGCTTTGTACTTTAGTAAGCAAAATGGCCGGAATCGAGTGACGGCTGCCGCATGAATTCAGAAATACTGAGTTTCCTGAATGAACTAAGTGCTGAAGATGCAAGAAAGATTTTAAATCTAACTCGTAGTAAAGAGCTAAAATTAAAATTCAAAGTTGAGGGTTCTGCCAAAATTGAAACGGCGTGGTTAGCCAATTCCGCACTTCCAAATAAATTTTTTCTGTTGGCCAGGCAAGATTTCAAAACGTTCGGTGCTCCGGCCACTTTTAAAATTCAAGTGGGCTCGGATGTGTATTTTTTTAAAACGCAAATTCTTCAAGATGGAAAATATTTTCACTTAAATTTGCCATTTCCTATATTTAGATTAATTAGAAGACGACATACCCGCTATCTTATACCAACCAATTGGAACCAGTCGGGTACGATTACTAGTACCGAGAAAAAAATATTTTTCTCGAGGGTCACCTTGATAGAATTGTCTTTATCGGGGATTAAAGTTCATGCTCCAAATGAACTGCCAAGATATGAAAAATTACAGAAAATAAAAATTAATTTTAAAGTGCACCGGCGAGCTGAAATTGAAATCCAAGGCTATGTCAGACATATGAGTCGACCAAAGTCAGGTGGTCAAACTCTGGGTATCGAATTTATTGGCGAAACTAAACTCATTCAAAATAAAATTCAGAATTTATGTGACGATTTAGTTCATGCCTCAGCTTAAAATTAAATTAACATAAGAAAATCTTATTCCTTGTATCAATCATTTTTAAAAAGTCCAGCATTTTCAATAAGTTAGGTATATTTTGACCCTACTGCAATGGCCCATATATTGCTTTTACTCATAGCAAGTGATTAGATGCTACTGCATCGGAGGATCCAAGTAGCTGCTCATCTAAATGGTCCAAACATTAACCGTGTTCACACAGGGGCGTGTCTATGAAAAGAGAAGTGAATCAAAGTCAGCCTGAAAAAAGCGATCAGATTTTGGTCGACAAAACAGATCAGCAGTTGATTGAAGAAGTGCGTGCCGGTCAGCGTGCTTCGTTCTCAGAGCTAGTGAAACGACATCAACGAGGAATGCTACGGTTAAGCATGAGATTTATGAAAGACTTAGATTCGGCTCAAGATGTAGTGCAAGATGCCTTCATCAAGTCGTACGAAAAATTAAATATGTTTGAGGGACGCTCAACTTTTAAAAGTTGGTTGTACCAAATAACGGTAAATACCGCGCGAAATAAGTTACGCGAAAATAGATATGATATGACGGACATAGAGGATGTACAGCTAAGTGTGGCACCGATTGCCGAGCAAAAATTAGTTCATGTTGCCGTTCGTGACATGATTCAAATTCAAATCGACCGACTGCCATTTAAACAAAAAACAGCGTTAGTTCTTAGGGTCTATGAAGATCTTAGTTTTACCGAGATTGCCGAAGTTATGCAATGCCCATATGACACGGCCAAAGCCAACTACCGGCATGCGCTGCTGAAGTTGAAAGAAATATTTGAAGCTCAAGACGAGTTAAAAAAGTGGACTGAAGATGTCGGTGGATTTTTTATGGAATTAAGTTCGAAATATGTGGAGGCTGAGTGAAAAAGATAGAACCTAAAAAAGATATATTAATTAAACAAATTTTAAAAAAAGAAGACTATTTGGAATTGCCCATGGATGATTCCTTTTACAAGAAAATGCATGACAAAATAATGCAAGCGGTTGAAAAAACAGAATTTAAGGCAGAGCCAAAGTGGCATAAGGCGCGGGTGTTTTTAGAACGAAGCGCTGAAAGTTACCGAAGCACAGGCAAAAAAGTATTAAAAGTTACAGTTATTAGCTTGGTGACCTCAATTGCAGTTGGATTTTTGGGAGTTAGCCAAAAGCTTTACACCTCTTTGCAGGACAACCAAAACTTGAATAACCAAGGACGAATTATTCAAGAAGTGAAAAATAATCCACAAGAGTGGGCTGAAATGGTTGGCAATTATCAAAATGAAAACGACTTTTATGCTGAAGTACTAAGTCAAAAAAATGATCTGGCGACAATGGTCGAGATCGACAATGTTTTAACTCAATCGCTATAGCATTAATTTCTCGGAAACGGACGTCCGAGATGTTGCTTCGCAAATTTATTTAGGCATAATTAGTTAATCATGTGTGCCCAAAAATTCGTTACCCCCCTAGTTCTAATGCTTACATTTTTTACCATGACTGCTTCAGCGCAAAAAGATTCACGAAAATCTTATCTGGAAGATATTTTCATTTGGAAAATGAGCGATGAATTAAAACTTTCGATCTCTGAAGAACGTAAATTTAGTGAAATCCAAAAAGATTTAAATAAGCGAAAAATGGATCTTAACAGATCGATTCAAATTTCTATCGAAGATATGGCTGATTTAAAAAATAAATCGGATCCCGAAATAAATAAAAATTTAAATATTCACGGCAAACTTCTACGCAAATACAATCAATTGGGTGTGGAAGAATTCGAAGCGATGCGAAAATTGCTGGGGCCAAAGAAACTGCTAGAATATTTACGTATTCGGAATGACCTTACGAACAAGGTGAAATCGATGCTGGCAGGTGATTCAGATAAAAAAGATGTGAAAGATGTGAAAGATATTAAAGAAGATAAAGCACCCATTGTGCTGCCACCGCCTAAAATAATTATTGAAGATTAGTTTTGTAGCTGCTGTTGCAGGCCAAATGAAGTTTTTGGATTATTCTCAGCCAACACATGATTGAATAAAGATTCATTGCTGTTCGAGCGAATTAGTAATTTGTGGTAAATATGATATTGAACAGCGGTATTGCAGGCTGGCTTCATCTGGACTCCGATAAGATCAAGTCGGTGTTCTAGGTCTGAATCTTCACCGAAACCAGCGCCCTCATAACGAGTATCGAAGCCGTTGACGGCAAGTAAATCTTGTCTGTGGACTGAAAAGTTGCAGCCGACAATGCCACGTGGTTTCTTGTTGGACCGATTCCGAAGCCAAGGATTTCTGAAATATAAACCTTTGATGCCATTGTTATCTTTCATAAGAATTCCAATCAACATCAACCACCAGATGTTGCGAGGAAGAAATCGATCAGCTACTTTTGCTGGAGTAAGCAAGTCACTAACAAAGGAAGTTAAATTGATACGCCTTCCGCACACTACAGTTTTAGGAGTTTGGGCCTTAATATGCTCGGCCACAAATTCTGAGTGCAAAATACAGTCTTGATCTATAAAAATCATCACTTCTGTTTTACAATAATGAAGCGCCCAGTTCAAAATGCGATTTTTGCGAAAGCCAAGATCTTCGTGCCACAAATGTCTAGCGGGGCGTGGCAATGTATGCAAAAGCTGTTTCACAGTATTGACTGTATTTTCGGGTGATCCATCGTCGCAGATTATAATTTCGAAATTTTGATTTGTTTGCTGCTGAACAGAAGCTAACACCAGTTCAAGCATGCGGATACTTTTATAAAATGAAATAACTAGTGTTGCGGCAGAGACCGTTTTAGAGGCCTGCGCAGCGCTATTTTCGAAAAGTCGGATCATCGCATTACCTTAAAGGGGATACGGATATTTTGTCAAAAATAATTATGGCTGGGCCCACAAGTGCAATTGGGCCTCGGGATCGTCCGCAGAGTTGAGTTCTTCACATTTAGCCAAAAAAGCCGGAATAGTGCTGCCAGTTTTTTGAAACACTTTTTCGAAATCATCTAAATTTTTCATATA
>JAYUWH010000017.1:0-7243 GCA_043753645.1 Bdellovibrionales bacterium | reverse complement strand
CAACCGCATGGGTGTTCGCGGGCACTTATGTAAGCCATTCACGGTGGATTCACTTCTAGAAACAGCTGCAAAATACTGCCAATGATTCTTTTTTGCTTAAATAGTATCTGATTTATAATTACTCCTTTCCAAATATTATTATTTCATGAACTCTAATATCATGAACGACATTTCTAAAAAAATTATCGAAAAGCATTCTTTAGCCATTCGCTGGTTTCATTGGATTAACTTTCCAATTATCATGCTGATGATTTGGAGCGGGATTTTAATTTACTGGGCTAACCGCGCCTACATTCCTTTGAGCAGTGAAATTAGTCAAAAATTAGGAATCAATAGCCGTTTGGCCGAGGGCATGGGCTGGCACTTTATGCTGATGTGGTTTTTTCTAATCAATGGACTTTGCTATATCACTTATTTGCTGGTTACTAAAGAGTGGCGCTATGTTTTTCCCAATCGTCAGAGCTTTAAACAAGCCGTGCAAGTACTGCTTCATGATTTAAAAATTTCAAAGGAAAAGCCAGTCATCGATGGTAAGTTTAACGGTGCTCAAAAAATTGTGTACACGCTGATATTAATCAATGGATTTTTCGCTATTTTGACCGGATTTGCCATTTATAAACCAGTGCAATTGGGTTTTATAACCGAGGCTCTTGGAGGCTATGAAGCTGCGCGCTTTGAGCACTTTGTTGTAATGATTATTTTTATTTTATTTTTTATAGTGCATTTAGTGCAGGTGATGCTTGCCGGTTGGAACAATTTTCGCGCGATGGTTTCGGGCTACGAAATAGTTACAGAAAAAAAGCGCCCTGAAATTAAGGAATTGCCATGACACCTACCCATGACGAAAAACTAGTTGCTAAAAAAATATTACAAAAACGTTTATTCTTTTCTTTCCTATCATTACTTATTTTTTTTGTTTTTATCGGTCTTTTTTATAACTCCACTTCAGAGGATACCACCGCCAATGAAACATCTGAAATAGCTCGTTTGTTTTTTAATGCAAATGAGCGCCTTTTTTCTTTCTTTCAATCCAGCTCAAGACTTTCGGTCGTAAAACCGAAACCACCTAAGGGAACAGCACCTCGAACGAATGGCTCTGAAGGTCTGGAATCGGCCTTAGAGCTTTCGAATTATAAAATTTCCGTGCTTAGCGGTTTACAAAGAATCAGCTTACCTTTAGCTGCATTTCATTCTTTACCGGCGACGGAAGTGACCACTGATTTTAAATGCATCGAAGGATGGAGCGAGGTGATTCATTACAAGGGCGTGCGCTTTTCTGATTTTATGACAAAATATAATTTAGGAAAAAAATCCGATGGCACTTATTACAAGTTTGTTGCTTTAGAAACACCGGATCAGAAATATTATGTCTCGTTGGATATGAAATCAATGCTTCATCCGCAAACAGTGCTGGCTTACGAGATGAATGAAACATCATTAAGTGTCGCGAATGGCGCACCACTGAGATTAATTATTCCCATCAAATACGGAATCAAAAGTCTTAAGCGAATTGGCCGCATATTCTTTTCAGACGAACAACCAAAAGATTATTGGACCGAACAGGGGTACGACTGGTTTTCAGGTCTTTAGCTACAAACATTTACGCAGCATGAGGTCTAGCCCACGGGTTAGATTATAAGTTTTTGGATTGGCCGGATCCGACGACAAAACTAAAATTAAATTTATTTCCCGCATAAACGTAACCCAAAACCAACTAGCAAATACCATAAGCCAAAGGAGGCCTTTGCATTTTAAGGTTTAAACTTATATCGCAATTTTATCATTACTGGGTTGCAACAACAGCTCAGATTCAAAACAGGCGTTAAAAGAAAATATAAAAGGCCTTTTTATGCATAACGATGCGTCGTCGAATGGGAATTGGTTTAGTGCAGATCCAAAATTGAATTTGGTAGAGAGTGTAAGCTCGGAAGAAGCAATTCAAAAACTAACGCTAACTCATCAAAAAGAGATAGTTGTCGCCGCTATTGATGATGATGCCAATGGCTTTATTGACTATATCCATGGTTGGAATTTTATGGGCTTAGCGGATGGCCGACATATCACCTGTGAGACCTTGAAAGTAACGCGTGAGGCAGCGCGCCTTTAGGAAAAAATTAAAAAGATTTAAATTTCCAAAATACTGCGTTCTTAACGGATTCTTTATTGTCGAAACCTGCAATTTAGCATTAAACTAATACTGAGGTTTAAAATGATTGAAAAACCTGAACTTAACAGAAAAATAGAATTTGATATAACTCCCCGCGCGTTTTTTAAAATAGCTTTGTGGCTTTTACTTATTTTTATACTGGGAAAGCTGCTAACTCTAATTACTCTTTTATTTTTAGCGGTCATGATTTCAGTTAGTCTAAAACCAGTAATATATAAATTTGAAAAGTATGGAATTTCACATCATGTTTCTGTGGCGATTGTTGCCTGCGTTATGTTAAGCCTTCTTGGATTAGTTACTTTTTTCTTGATACCGACAATGTCGTCACAAATTAGTATGCTTATAAAAAATTATCCGAATTTACGGGACGAAATTTTAAACCAGATACCCAATGATAGTCTATTCAAGCATTCGGTTCAGCAGTTTATGGTGAACCCGAAAATTCCGGCAACTGGTGAAATAATTGACCACGCGTTAACGGTATCGAATTATATTTTTACCGGTATAACAGAATTTTTATTAGTGCTGTTATTTTCTGTGTATCTACTTCTTGATGGCGAAAAAGCTTATCGCTGGTTTAAAGATTTTTTTCACACGACCACTCGGGTCAAGCTTCATCAGACTTCAGACGAAATTTCAATGGTGTTTTTAGGTTACGTCACAGGTCAGGCTGTTACCTCTTTATTAAGTGCAATTTACTCTTACACTGTCCTTGAGTTTCTTCACGTGCCGTTAGCGCTAACCTTAGCTGTGATGGCAGGATTACTTGATATTTTACCGGTTTTAGGATTTTTTATTGCAGTAATTCCGGCAATGCTTCTTGCGCTAACCATTTCACCGGTCACGGCCTTGTATGTTTTAGGATTTTATATTTTATATCATATCATCGAAAATTATCTGATCGTTCCCTATGTTTATGGTAATCGTCTTGAAGTTTCTTCGTTGGTTGTTCTTGTTGCCCTATTGTTTGCAGGTGCCGTGGGCGGAGTTTTAGGGGCCATCGCTGTGCTTCCGATCGTGGCCTCATATCCGATTATTGAAAAAATTTGGTTAGCCAAATTTCTAGGGCATAATGTCGTAGAAAAACACGCCGAAGAAACCTCGGCAAAATAAAATTAGTACTGGCGAAATGCCCAAACTGAATTGAATCAACAAGTGTTCCATCTAAATCAAAAACCCAATGTTTCAAAAAAATCCTTCCGCATAGCTTTCGTTTTAGAATATATTCGTGATAGATATAAAAAAGATAGAAATTTTATGTTTCATTGCCAGGTTTGTTGACAATTTGAACATAAAAAAGAATGGTAAGTCCTTATGATTAAACCTTTTGAAGAAATTCGTGATGGCCAGTCGCTAGACTTATTAAAAGAACTGCACATCTTAACCCGCGACGGAAAAGTAAATCAAGATAGCCGTCGTAAGCTTAAACAGGTTTATCATCTATTTAATTTTATCGAGCCCCTGCTGCAAGAACTGCAAAAAAACGATGCGAAATTAACGTTGGTGGATCATGGTTCGGGTAAGTCTTATCTGGGATTTATAATTTACGATTTATTTTATAAAGCACTACCAAACCGCGGTCATGTTTACGGAATTGAAACGCGCGAAGCTCTGATTGAAAAATCACAGGAGTTGCAAAAAAAATTAGGTTTTGCAAATATGTCATTTCTTAATTTAAGTGTTAGTGATTCCATTCACTCTGAAAAGATTCCCGACAAAATCGATATTGTGACGGCTTTGCATGCGTGCGACACCGCGACGGACGACGCCATTCGATTTGGTCTACTAAAAAAAGCTAAATATATTGTCGTCATACCTTGCTGTCAGGCCGAAGTCGCGAGTTTGTTGAAAATAAATAAAGCTCAGCAGTTAGCAAACCCACTAACAGAAATTTGGCGCCACCCCCTGCACACCCGAGAATTCGGTAGCCATATCACGAACGTACTAAGATGTTTGCAATTGGAAGCCTACGGATATCAAGTGACTGTGACTGAACTTGTTGGCCTTGAACATTCAATGAAAAATGAACTTATTATTGCAAAAAAACATGACGGACCCAAAAAACGACCCGCTGAAAGATTAAAGAATTTATTACATGAGATGGGAATCACGGATTTAACCGCGCGCTTTGCAACGGATCTTGTGATTTAGTCTCTTTTCGAAAAAGGTCCAGGTCTATTTTGACCAGACAAGTTCCACTGGCTAACATTGCCGTATGGAAGTAGCCCCGGATATAGATTCAAGATCACTTTGGATCACAGATTTAAAAGTGATCGCCAAAAAATCGAATGAGCAGTTTGAAACTAATCAAAAGTTTGCAGAGTTTTTAAAAACTAAAAATTCTGAAAAAGTGGATACTGTTGTTGCAGAGCTCAGTCAAAATGCCGCTAAAAATATCGACTGCACCCAATGTGCGAATTGTTGTAAATCGCTAACGGTCGCCGCCAATTATCAAGACACGGTAAAAGTTGCTGCTGCTGTGCAATTAGAAATTCATGAATTTAAAGCCAAATATATGAAGCGGAATTCCGAAGGAGCCACGGTGTTTAAACAACGCCCGTGTCCTTTTTTGAAAAATAATTTGTGCTCAGTCTACGAAAGTAGGCCCTCGACCTGCCGGACGTATCCTCATTTAGAAAAAGGCCAATTTATTTCAAGACTAGGAAATGTTCTGAGTAATCTTTCTGTGTGCCCGATCGCTTTTAACACGTTCGAGCTATTAAAACTTAACTACGAATAACTATACAGTGGGGCTAACTCGGCTTCTAAAATTTTTGCCGTAAAATGCGTGCGGCAGCGGGCCTCGTAGTTATCCTCAGCTCCAATTTCGATCTGTAAGCCCGTGCCACGTAATTTTTGCGTGTAAGATGCTAAGTTACCACAAACAGTGCAAATAGCTCGGGGTTTAGACACATCTTCGGCAATTGCCATTAAGGTAGGAATGGGCTCGAACGGCTGACCTTTCCAGTCCATATCTAAACCGGCGACTATAACTCGTAATCCACGCGCAGCTAAATCTCGACAAACTTGCACCAGATCCTGAGTAAAGAACTGACCCTCATCAAAGCCGATCACTTTAGTATCTGCTTCCAAAAAATTCCAAACATCATTGATGTGCTCTAACGCGATTGCATGGATTTGATTCTGATCATGTGATGAAACTCTCGATTCATGATAGCGGTTATCAAGCTTAGGCTTAAACACTTGGGTCTTAAGCTTAGCATATTCAGAACGACGCACGCGTTTTATAAGTTCTTCTGTTTTACCGCTATACATAGAACCAGCAATGACTTCAATCCATCCCGACATAACAATCCCCTTTTTTCCTTGAACGCTAATATCAAATCAGGGACGAAAGCAGCTTGTCTAGAAATTTCAAAGAAAGCCCCTATTAATGCCGTTGTTAAAATAACAAACGATTAAGAAATAGCCAGTCCAAGTTAATTTATTGACTCTGGCAGCTGACTTCGAAGTTTAGTGTACTCTGAGATCGCACTAATAAAATGATATAACGAACTGGCTTTGGCAGGCTGAGCGCTAAAAGTGCCATTATCAAGACGAGTATCAAACCACAATCCAGGCCTAGGAGTCTGCAGATACATAGATAAAGCGCGCATAGCTTGATCCGCCGATTTAGCGAATAGCATTTGTTCTGACTTTGCGGCCTTGCACCCAAGCTCCACTGCTGCTTTTACCCGTTCCGTCTGGGGCCAAAAACGCGATGATGATTTTTTTATTTTAAAATCACTATCAACTTCATCTAGCGCAAACCCAGTCAAACTATTAACTCCATATTTCTCGGCTAACGAAAAAAGTGTCGCAGGAATTTCTCCGCTATTTTCATGACTAAACTTACTATATTGCAGCATTAACCACGCCCATTCATATTGATGCCCGGGCTCAAAAACAAAAATATTATTTTCACGCTGTGGTTTCCAGTCGCTAGTAAAGTGCTCGGCTAATAAATTAGTTTTTGCATCGATAAATTTATCTTTTGCCAGCAGAAATATTTCAGCAGATAAACTTTTCCATTCACCATCTGAATCTATTTTACACCACTCTATCGCAGCCTCAAATAAATGCATATGCGGATTTGATTGATACAATACGCCCTCTGGCTTTATTTCCGTAAATCCACCTTGTGAATGGCGACGCTCAGCATATAAATAAGAAAGCAATTTTTTAGCACGCAGTTTTAATTCTATAGAACTTAACAACTCAAAAGCACGTGCTAACGAAAATAATACAAATGCTTGAGTGTACAATTCACATTGCGGCTGCGTAATTGTGCCCGCTTCATTGACGGCATGACAAAAACTTCCGTCTTCGTTGCCATAAAGCATAAGTAAATTATTTGTTGCCTGCTGAACTATCGGAACGGCAATTTCTTTTGAAATAACATTTAATTTTACGGCTTCTGTAAAAGAGTAAATCTGGCGTGCTTGAACCAGTGCCCGGCGATTTTCAGACCCTGGCCTTCCTTCGAAGTTTAAACTTTCAAAAAAACCTCCACAAGTAGGATCGATGCCATTACTGATCCACAGGGGAAAAACATCATTTTTTAGCCACTGAAGGGACTGCTGAATCATTTTTGTAGACGACAAACTCATAAAACTATTTAAAACCAACTTTTTTAGTTTTGCACTAAGGATTTTTAAGCCGGTTCATGACATAAGGTAAAATTCCACCACTTAAAAAATATTTCAATTCATTAGGCGTATCTATGCGCACCATGACCTGTAAGTCCCGCGAAACTCCGTTAAGCGTAATTTTTAAAGTTAACTGCATTTTTGGTTTTAAATTCGTAAGTTCTGGGAAATCAATTTCTTCAGGGCCAGTAAGGTCTAAAGACTCGACCGTTTCGTTATTTATTAGTTGCAACGGAAGCACCCCCATCCCCACTAAATTAGACCGATGAATTCTTTCAAAACTTTCGGCAACAACAGCACGCACTCCCAAAAGCCGAGTTCCTTTGGCCGCCCAATCGCGTGATGAACCCGAGCCATATTCTTTGCCCGCAACAATGACCAGGGGTGTGTTCTGCGTAGCATAGGTCATAGCTGCATCGTAAATGGT
>JAYUWH010000016.1:0-21995 GCA_043753645.1 Bdellovibrionales bacterium | reverse complement strand
GATGCTCATTTGCAATGTCATAGCCTGTCTTTTTCCTTTTGTCCCATAAGTAATGCTTATGGATCGTTTAGGCGGACACAGAATCTTTTACGCTACCTAGGCGAGCTTAAGATCCGAGAATAAGACTGGTTTTAGGTTGTCATTTTGAGCTTGGGTGCACTTATGTGATGGAGTTTCTAAAAACAGTACTGATCAAAAGCTTGCTTAAACTGGGCTGCAGACCATCCGGTAACAGCGGCATTGTTTAATTGGTGCATTTTCATTAAGATGTCGGCGCGATTGGTGCCATCAGAGTTTAGCTTGTAGTCCGCTGGATTGGCGCTGAAGGCAGGAATTAGGCTGTTGATACTGCCAACAATTTTACCTTCTGAATCATAAGAAACGATTTTTAAAACTTGAAACATAGCATTCGGATCATTTAACTGAACATAATAACCTGTTTGTCCACTGATCTGTTCGGCGGGCATGCTGTTTGTTAAGCTTCCTAAAGTTTGACCACTTGATAAATCAAAGGCTGCAAATTGTAAGGCGGCAGGATCTAAAACGGATTCAGTCGCTGTGACTTTCCATTTAAAAATTTTAATAATATTTCCTGCTTTCGTCAGATCTGTCGAAAGAAAATTAAATTTTATTTTTATCCAATCATTACTTGGTTGCCCGCTTTGATCATTAACAATAGCGGAATTAAATGAAAAATTACTGTCTGTTGATTTGTTGCAATTAGCCATTGGCTTCACAGCATTGATATCTAACCGATTTGAACTAAGGCCATCCGCCGGAGTGCTATTTGATTTTGAATTTCCACAGGCAGTTAACAAGCCTAGCACTGTTAGGACCAAGGCGATTTTTAAGTTACTTCGCTGTACAGTCGTTTGTTTTTTCATGTTAAAACTCCTTGGTTGAGGGCCCAATCAAATTCACTTACTTAATATTTAAGCAAAAGGTTGGCCATATCTCAGAATGAGCTGTTTTATGCTAAAGTCATTGGAATGCACACAGTTGTTTCAAACTGATTTTTTGTTTTTCAAAGAATTATCATTACAGGACAAGTGGCGCAGGCGCGGCCCTCGTTGTCAGTTACTTTGACGTTAGTATTTGAGACAAGGAATCTACAACTTTCCTAGTTCGGCCCAAGTGATGCCATCACCACCACTATCAGCAGCGCCAGCTTTCCATTTTTTTATGTACACCGAGCGCGACAAATAAGTGCGCACAGATTTTTTTAAAACTTCTGTGCCGTGGCCATGAATTATTTTGATGCGGTCTTCATCGTGTTCGGTTGCAAGATCCAAAGCGATTTCAAGCTCTGATAAAGCATCTGCAACTGTTTTTCCGCGAAGATCTAGGGTGCGGTCTTCATCCAGAAAAGTGGCCCGCGCAGCACCACTTCGCCGTGCTAAATTTTGAGTAGGATTTACGGCCTTTAACGGCGGTTTTAATTCGGACCAGTGCAGTTGAAGTCGGATCGATTGAGACAACACTAAAACTTCACCCTTCGCATTTGGTGTAGATTGCACGATACCATCTTGATTTAAATTCGATACAAAAATTTTACTTCCCGGCGGAAACCGCTCTGAAAAATCAGCGGCTGTCGCGATTTGCTGTGCTACGCTGGCCGCAGGTTTGGCTTTGACGATTTCAGGCAATTGAAATTTAATTTCTTGCAATTGGCGATGTTTATTAAAAACATCCGAGGCCTTAACAGTGGCGATGGCGTCATCTACTTTTTCACTGGCATTTTTTAAAGCCTGGGCTAATTTTCGCTGTTTTTCATTTTCAAATTCTTCAACTTTTATTTCATATTCATCTTGAATTTTTTTGGATTTTTTAATCTGATTTTTTAAACTTTCTTGCAGGGTATGAATATCTTTTTTCAGATTCTCAAATTCGCTTAATTGATTTTGCCGGGCTTTGGCAGCAGGGCTTAGATTTTCTATCGCCACATCTAAAATTTCTTTAGAGACGCCGATTCTTCGTGCAGTTTGTAAAGCTAACGAATCACCAGCTACCCCGGCCAAAAACTGATATGTTGGACGGCCACTTTTGGAATCATATTCTAAACTGCCATTAAGAATGGCGTCTTCTTCTCTCCAGCCCATTTTCAGCGGACTTAAATGCGAGGTGATTACGCCATAAACATGATGGCTGGCGTAGCGCTCAATAAAGGCTCTTGCTAAAGCGCTACCTTCTTCCGGATCGGTCGAACCACAGATCTCATCAATTAAAATTAAATTTTGAAAACCTTCAAGTTTTGAAGCTTGATCCAGAATTTTTAAGTGCGCCGCGAACGTACTTAAATCTTCATCAACACTTTGCGAATCGCCAATTCCTGTCACGACGTTTTTGAAAAATGGCATCGCCGAATCGGGTGCCGCACAAATCAATAACCCACAACGCGCCATTTGTGCCGCTAAACCAATTGATTTAAGCAGTACTGTTTTTCCACCTGCGTTCGGGCCAGATAAAATAAGAATACTTTTTTTGGCATTTAGCTGCACTGTATTGCTAACTAATTTTTTTCCCAACATTTTTAGTAAAGGATGAATCAGTTCTTTTAAATAAATTTGTGAATCATCAAAACGACAGGGATGAGAATCTAATAACGTAGCCAGTTGCGCTTTTGAAAACTGCACGTCACACTGGAGTAAAATTTCTTTTGATTTTCCCATCGCCGGAGTTTGGCTTGCAAGATACTCTGAAATTTCTGCCAGCAAACGATCAATTTCTGTATCAATTTCGGACTCTAATTGGCGCATGCGATTATTCATGGGAATAATGGCCTCGGGTTCCATAAAAACAGTTTGTTTGGTGTGCGAGCTTGCGTGAATTACTCCGGGTACAAAATGTTGCATGCCACCTTTGACTGGAATAACCCAACGGCCTTCGCGTGTGGTGACATACTTTTCTTGAAGCATATGTTCGATTTTGTGATCCGAAACTAATTTATCCATATGGTTGTGAATTTGTCGTGCTTGCAATTCTTTTTCTTTCGACAAACTATAAAGTTTTTCTGAGGCATCCATTCTGATATCGCCTGATGGGGTCATCAATTGATCTATGGCTGAAAGGGGCTCATCCGCATTCATTAATTGCTCAAGACAACTTGCTGACCACTCGGTGTGCTGATCCTTAAGGATCTCGCTAAGAGCTAGGCTTTCTAAGCAAAAATGGCGGATGTCTCGTAGTTCAAGTGTTTTTAACATCGCTTTTTTCTTAAGCCGCGAATGCCACGTTTCAAAAAGATCTAAGCTTTCCATATGCGGCCGAACTCCAGCCGAAATAATAGCAGCAGCACTTTCAATTTCATAAAAACTTTTTTGCGCAAGTTCAGGAGTGGTGAAAGGCTTTAGATTTTGAATCACTTCACGTGCTTCTTCGCAAGTTGCAAAAGCTTTTATTTTTTCTAAAATTTCAAACCAGTCTAAATTTTTAATTTCGAACATTTTTTCCTCGATATAGTAATATAATTAAAATAAGCAACCATAACACCCAGTCCCAATGGCCAAAGCGTGTGAAAAAACTTTGCGGTGCAGAATTTAAATATGGAATGTTATATGTATGCGTCCATATTTTGTTGATCGGAGACATCTCCAGAGTATCACCATTGGCTAATATGGCCGACGAGATGCCGGTGTTGGTTGCGCGCACTAAGGGTCTTCGCACTTCGATGGCGCGGGCCAAGCTCATGGTATTATTTTGATAGGGCTCGGCCCACCATCCGAACCAGGAATCGTTAGTCACATTAAATAGTATTTGTGCGCCTTTTTCAGCAAGGCCCCGAGAAAAAGCAGAATCTAAAGATTCATAACAAATTTGTGGACCAAGACTTAGTTTTTTGTGATCACGCAGTTCGATAATCTTAGGACTGGGTCCTAAACCGCGTTCGTAAACTCCAACGAAAGGAAAAATTTTGTAAAGGATAGGGAACTGCTTACCTAGGGGCATGTATTCACCAAAAACTAAGAGTGCTGTTTTATTATAAGTTTCAGCATTAAGTATCAAATGCGGCCCAATAAAAAACACGGAGTTGCGGGTTAAAGGGTATCCAAGATGATCAAACTTCGTTGTGCTTTGAGAATAGCCGCCAGTAAGTAGCGTGACATTCCATCCTTGCACTTTTTCAAGTAAACTTTTTTGTAAGAATCGTTGATGAAAATCGCTATCTAAAGCAAAGGGCAAGGCGGTTTCTGGCCACAGCATTATTTCTGTTTGAGGATAAGCTTTAAGATGGCTTTCAGTTAGTTCGGAATAAACATTCAAAATATAGGATTGAAAATTTTCTTGTTTTTCAGATTGAATTTTTTCTGCGTTACCAATGTTTCCTTGCGCGATAGCAAATTGGACAGAGCTATCGGTTTTAGACCAGATATTGTGCTTTTGCTGACCTGTGATAGTAAAAAAAATAAGAACGAAAATTGCAGAACATAATACTTTTATTGCACGCGATTTTTGTGTTTTCCAAAAGAATATACTAAAGGCTAAACAAGCTTGAAAAAGCAAAAGCCCGGTTGATAAGCCCCAAAAGCCCACGGTATCAGCCCACTGATACAAAGGAAATTTTATCCATAGCAGGGTATAACCTAAGTTCCATTCAAAAATGCTAGGCCAGATGCGTTCGCACATAGCCAGCACTAAAGCCAGGATAAGAAATTGGATTAGCTGTGATAAAATATTTAGTTTGCGAATAAGCCAAATGGCTAAGACCGCAGCCAGCGGTATGTAAATATGCATGAAGCTTGCAAACAGCATCAGGGTTAGGGCTGACAAATACCAGGGAAAATAGCCGAATTCATGGGCCACATGAAAGATCCAGTTAAAACCGATCGCGGTTAAAATAAACTGGGTGATCCATCCAGCAAAAAATATTTTCTTGTAAGAAGCTTGCTGCGTATGAAGTTGCAAAACGGCAAACCACAGCGGCCCAAAGCCAAAAAGCACAGCCCAAGCAGGCATTGGAATGTAAGATGTTCCAATCATAATTCCGCTTAAAACAGCTAAATAGTAGGCTTTAGGAATGTGCTTGAAATAATCTGAAATGTTAGCCATCCTATTAGTGATAACATAGTCTGAAAGACGGGGGAAGGTGCAGTTGGACAATTCGATCGAAACAGATCAAAACTTAAGAACTAATTCAAACCATGAAATTCGTTTTCGATGTCCCTGCTGTGAAAAATTGTATCAGACTGGGTCCGATGTATTTTCTGAATCCAATCCAGAGTTTGATTGTCAGAGCTGTAGCAAAACTTTTTTTCTTTTAAAAAGTTTAAATTCATTTGGTATGTACGAGACTAAGACCACCGCATCGAATTTTAAAAATTGTCCGAAGTGCACTCATCTTATGCCGGAAGCCGCTAAAGACTGTCCTTCATGCGGTGTCTATATTGAAAAATATCAAGAGATGGTACAAGCCGAAAGCCCCTTGTTATTTGAACTCAATCAACTTTGGGTAAAAGTCGTAGAAAACTTTACAGATGACCAAAGACACCAAAATTTTTTAAATTTATGCCAGCAAAGAATGGCGCTGAACTTTGCCTTTCAAAAATACGATGAAGTTCGTAAAATCGTAAATTATGACGAATCCTGTGAAAAGTACCTAAAACAAATCGAACTACGCTTGCAACAGCAATTTCTAGCAAAGCAGACATCAGGTGAACTGCCGAATCAAAAAACGGCGCAGGAAAGTAAGACATTTCAGTGGATTTTTGCCATCATCGGCTTTGTAGGACTAGGTTTACTTATTTTTAATAAAATTAGACCAACGTTTCCGAATTTAACGGGCCTGGTGGTATCCATCACTGTGTTATCATTTGGTTTGTGGATTTTATCTTCGCAAAATGCAGTTCGCGGAAAAAATATAAAACTATAAATTTATTTTGCGGAATTTTGCTCGTCGCCCAATCGCACCGGAATTTGTTTTTTCTGTTGTCCTGTTTGGGAAACAGCTTCCAACAAGGATTTACCAAATCGGGCCACAGTTTTAGTAGTTTTTAAATTGGGATCATCCATCACTTGCTTATTTTGCTTAGGATCTGAATAGAAACTATCTTGAACGTCAGATTTGTCAGCTCCGGAAAAAGCTTTTTCGCCGCTTAAGATTGTTAACGATTTGTACAAATTAAGCTGGCGTGAGGTCCTAGTTTTAGCAATCAAAGACGTCGCCGTATCGCCGGTAGCAAGAATATATTTTTTAACTTCTTCAGCTTTGAAATACTGATTTTTATGAGACATAACAAGCACTGCCGCGCCAGTGACAAAGGCTGTTGCTTGTGACGTTCCGGTCATTAAGCCATATGAATTTTTTGGTAAACACGATAAAATATTTTGTCCTGGGGCTGCAATATCTACAGTTTCTGTTCCATAATTCGATGAAGCTAGAACTTCGGTGGTTGGGTCGATAGCCGTTACTGAAATAATATTTTTGAGTTTGTAATCAGCAGGGTAGTAATGATGTTGATCAGAATTTGAACGCTCGTTACCGGCGGCAGCCACAAATAAAATTCCTTTACGCTCGGCCAACTGAACGGCGTCATATTCATCTTGCGAGTAGTCCGTACCACCACCTGAATAATTAATTATATGAGCACCCATTTTGACAGCGTATTGAATGGCTGCAATGGTATTTTTTAAATTGTCAGTGTTTGGAACCTTGGGATCAAAATACTTTAAAACCATCAGGCTGACTTTCGGAGCTATACCACTGATGCCTTTATTATTTCCGGCTTCAGCACCAATAATTCCGGCGATGTGCGTTCCATGGCCGTGATTATCATCCAAGCGATTATTATTAGAAACAAAGTTCCAACCGTGCACGTCATCAACGAAGCCGTTGTTATCATCATCTATGCCATTGCTTGACTTATCACGTCCAAATTTATCCAGGCCTGATTCTCCGGGGTTTATCCATAAATTTGAAATTAAATCTTCATGGTGTTCGTCTACGCCAGTGTCAATAACAGCAACGATCACGTCTTTACTTCCTTGCGTGACAGACCATGCGCGGGCTGCATCAGATTTTTTTAGACCCCAGGCCTGTTTAATAGCTGGGTCATTAAATAGGGCCGATGGTTCATCAATAACTTTGGTCGTTTGATCTTTGACTTGGCCTAATTCTAAATCGCGGCCTTCGACCCATTTAATTTTCTTTTTTGAAGATTGAGTTTGGCGCGTGGGCTGATCAGAAATAAAATATTTATAGCCGATGATGGATAAGCAAAAAAATAGGAATAGACCGATGACGATAAGGCTTGAGATCTTTTTCATATATTAACGTGTCGGCGGGGTGGAGGCGCATCTACAATGCTAATTTTTTGCGGAAGTGTCTTTTTTTGAGTCGCGCATTTCCAGAAATTCTAGTGGAAAACTATGCTCTTCATCTCGTTTTGAGACACGGTCATAGAAAAGTTTATTGCGAGCAATTAACTTTACGTAGGTTCTTGTTTCATCATAAGGTATTTCTTCAATAAACTCCAAGATGTCAGGGCGATTGCGGTTTCGTAACCAGCCATTTAAGGCATTCGGTCCTGCATTGTAAGCGGCAGCGACGTATGTTAATTGTCCATCTTGTTTTTTTATTTGCTCCATCAATTCAAAAGAGCCTAATTGGATATTGATCGCGGGATTATAAAGATCTTCAGGATTTTTATAGTCGACAGAAAACTTTTTAGAAAGTTGTTTAGCTAGGCGTGGAATCATTTGCATCAGTCCTAAAGCATCGGCATGGCTTCTAGTCTTTTCATTAAACGCTGATTCTTGTTTCATGATCGAATAAATTAATGAAATCGGAATTGCTGTTTTTTCCGACATCGTTTTCACAAATGCCAAATGGGGCTGGGGATAAAGCAGGTGGCCATGGCTTAATAACACTTCTGTACGGGCATCATTATTTAATTTACTAAAGCCCGCAAATAACGGTAAGTAACGGCCGCCTTTATCTGCCAAATACAAACCTAGATTAACTTGATTTTCTGGCGATTTACTTAAAATGCCAACAGCTCGTTCGGCGATAGTAACTTCTTGGTACTTAACTAAATCCTGAAAGATATTTTTTTCAATGTGCTTTAAAAAATTTAAATCCAGATCATACGGAAATTTTTTCTCGACGGAAATTGTTGCCAGCGCTGGTAATTTACGACCTAGTTCATAGTACGCAACTAATCCATAATACCCAAAAAAATCATCTTTAATAATTTTTTCTAGTACGGCTTTAGCTTCCTGTTTTTTATCTAATTTATTTAGGGCCCGTGAACGATAAAATAGCGCGCGGGATTTTTCGCTAAGGTCTGCCGTTTGATCAGCTAGCGTTTGCAAAGATTTTTCAGTTTCAGACCATTTTTTTTCTTTAAATAAAATCCAGGATTTTAACCACAAAATTTTATCTAAGTTGAAAGACGACGTCTTTGGTTTGTACTGGCGGTAGTCATCAGCTGCTAAATCATAAAGGTTTACCGCACGTTCGAGGTCATTTTTTTCTTCCGCCATTCGGGCTTGGATGAAATAAATTTCTGCCACGGAACAAGTTCCTTTTAATAAGCGAACTGTGTCATTTAAAACTTCATCCGCTTTTTTGGCTTTGTCCTCGGTCCAATAAGTGCGGGCGAATAATTGCGAAGCTTCGCTAAAATTAGCGCGAGATTCAGAATTTTTATGCTTTTTTAATTCAGCCTTAGCCCAATTGAACAGGTCAGCCGTTGTTTTTAAAAAATCATTACGTTGGCCAGCGCTTTTTTGTTTGCTGCGTAGTTGTTTGTAGGCCTTAAGCTTATCAGCAGCAGTCGCCGCCGTTTTCAATTTCTGCTTAAGCTCTTCAAGTGATAGCGAACTACTTGGTGCCGGTACTGTTGGATCAAGTTCGGCAATCTCTTCGGAATAAACTCGCTTTTCAAAGTCCGAAAGTTTTTTCATATCAAAATTAAAATTCGGACATTTTTTTTTCGCACTTAGCGCAGCTAAGCCTTTTAGCGAAAAGGTTTCATCTTTCGCTTTTTCAATAAGTATTTCACAGGTCCACTCAGAAAGTTTTGTAGTGGTGGGCTTGTCAGTTAAGACTGGGAGCGCTGCAGTCGGTATTGCAGCCGCGTTAGTAGGTACAACCGCGGGCTCAGCAAACGGCGCAATGGCAGACTCAGAGGTTGGAGTTGCGCGTGAACTATCTGGAGTTGCTGCAGTTAGCTGACTTTGGGTGCTGCAGGAAATAAGAAAAAGAAAAACAAAGCTTAGCGCTAATTTGGTCATTTAACGGGTTCTTTCATGGGTTTTTTTAAGTCTACTTTTCCCTTATTGTTGAGTGCGCTGGCTGTAAAATCAAACTTTAATCTTGGGCTTTGATCTTCTGCAAGCAACTGGACCTCAACTTTGCCGCCAGTTCGTAATTTTCCAAAAAGGATTTCATCAACCAAGTGGGCCTTAATTAACTGATCAATTTTCCTAGCAATAGGTCTAGCTCCGAACACCGGGTCGTAGCCAGTTTCCGCAATGTAGCCCACGACTTTATCCGAATAAATAAGCTCGATATTTTTCTCGGCCAGACTTCGACGAAGTTCTCCAAGAAATTTTTCAACTACATTTTCAATTAAAGCTTTCGTTAGCGAGTTAAAATAAACCACTTGATCTAAACGATTTAAAAATTCCGGAGCAAACGTTTTTTTGATAGCATCTTGGCTAACACTAGTGCGATCATTTTTTGAAATTCCGATGGTGCCTTTAGCCACATCTTGCGCACCCGCGTTAGAAGTCATAATAACTAAAGTATTTTTAAAATTAATAGTGCGCCCATTACCGTCCGTTAACCGGCCACCATCCATCACTTGTAATAAAATGCTATAAATATCCGGATGGGCTTTTTCAATTTCATCTAGTAGCACCAGTGAATATGGATTTTTACTAATGACTTCAGTCAGTTGACCACCCTGTTCATAGCCGACATATCCCGGCGGAGCTCCGACCAGTCTAGAAACCGCGTGTTTTTCCATGTATTCACTCATATCAAAACGCTGAAAGTAAATTCCTAATAAGCGGGCCAATTGCTTACAGAGTTCTGTTTTTCCTACACCTGTTGGCCCTGCAAATAAATAGGATCCCCACGGTTTTTCT
The DNA here is from genome assembly GCA_043753645.1 of Bdellovibrionales bacterium. Lineage (GTDB taxonomy): Bacteria > Bdellovibrionota > Bdellovibrionia > Bdellovibrionales > Bdellovibrionaceae > Pseudobdellovibrio. The sequence continues at coordinate 11,906 of JAYUWH010000016.1, read as the reverse complement.
TTATTTTCTAAGCCACTGCGGGCAAATTTTATAGATCGCACTAGTAAATCGATGGCTTCATCCTGGCCGAAGACGACGGCCTTTAGTTTTTTATCAAGATCTTTTAAATCTTTTAAATCATTTTGGCTCATGTCCGAAACCGGCACGCCGGACAGGCGGCTAACGACAGCCATGACATCGCTTGATTCGATTTCAATGGGGGTAGGGCTTACTTCAGAATTTAACTTTTTATAACTTCCGACTTCATCTAATAAATCAATAGCCTTATCGGGAAGTTTTGCTTGAGTTAAATATTTTATCGACAAATCAACGCAGGATTGAATGGCTTCATCAGAATAACTGACCTTATGATATTGTTCAAATTTGCTTTTAATTCCTTTTAAAATTTCTAAAGTATCGCCCGCGGTTGGTTCTGAAACATCCAAGCGTTGAAATCTTCGCGTTAGTGCTTTATCCTTTTCAAAATGCTGTCGGTACTCTTGAAACGTCGTAGCCCCTATACAAGTCAGATCCCCCTTGGTTAAGGCAGGCTTTAATAAATTCGATGCATCCATCGATCCGCCCGAGGTCGAGCCCGCACCAACGATCGTGTGGATTTCATCAATAAATAAAATAACATTTTTTCGCTCGACCACTTCTTTTAAAATATTTTTTAGACGACTTTCAAAATCACCGCGGTATTTGGCACCAGCTAGGATGGAACCTAAATCAATCGAATAAATAATTTTATTTTTAAGAAATTCAGGAACTTGCCCTAGGACAATTTTTTCTGCAAGGCCTTCAGCAATCGCAGTTTTACCAACGCCGGAATCACCAATTAATAGCGGGTTATTCTTAGTTCGGCGGCCCAGTGTTTGAATCATTTTCTCGATTAGATCAGCGCGTCCAACCAAGGGATCTTTTCGCCCTGAGATCACGAAGTCATTTAGATTTAAGGCAAATTTTTCTAAAGCTGATTCTTTTCCGGATTTTTCATTTTCAATATCTTCGCCGTCAGTAGCTTTTGCTTTTTTGTCGCTACTTTCGCCGCTACTAGATAAATCATGGCTAACGATTGAAATCACATCAAACTGCTTTACGCCCATTTTTTCTAAGCAAAATACCGCCATCGATTTTTTTTCTTCAAACAAAGAAATAAAAATATGACCTTCATGCACTTCACTTTTGCCTGCGGCGTGCAGCTGTAAAGCGGCGCGTTCGAACACGCGGTGTAAGGAAATCGCCAGATCCGGTTTCCAATTTTCAACGGTGTCGCCAGAGGCCAAAATTTTCATTTCATCTGTGATCACAGGATTTTTCTGTATGTAGGCTGACAATTCTTTTTTTAATTCTGATACAGGAACATCAAGTTTTTCTAAGATTTCAATTATCATCGGCGCTTCTATTAAGCAAAAAACAAAATGCTCAAGCGTTACAAATTCATGATTTTTTTTCGCCGCAAGTTCAATGGCTTTGCCAAGACGCTTATCGAGTTCTTTTGATAACATAAAATCTCCTTAAAGCTTTAGAATAACAAATTTAAGAAAACAAAGCAGTTAAACTTCTTCCAATGTCGTCTTCAGCGGATACTGACTGTTTTTAGAAAACTGATTCACTTGCACAACTTTAGTCTCGGCCACTTCAAATGAATACACACCTGCAACGCCGGCCCCTTTGGTATGAACATCTAGCATAATTTGATGGGCCTCAGTTTCATTCTTAGAAAAGAATTTCTTCAAAACAAAAGTTACAAAATCCATGGGTGTATAATCATCATTAAGTAAAAGAACTTTGTATAATTTAGGTTCCTGTGTTTCAGAATCAACATCTAGATCAAGGTCTGGGTTATTAGTTTTTGGCGTGCTCATGTCTCAAGTATAGACCAAGTCCCAGAATGATATGAACAAAATTAATTTACTGGTCGATGTGCAAGAAGTGTTTGATTAAACAAGGTCATATGCTAACGTTATAAGGTAACCAAAATAAAACACGGAACGTAACAGGAGAATATAACGCCATGAAAAATAACAAAGGTTTTTCTTTAATTGAATTAATGGTGGTCGTCGCCATTATCGGAGTTCTTTCCGCAATCGGAATTCCACAATATGCAAAGTTTCAAGCTAAGGCTAGAACTTCGGAAGCTAAGTCAGCGTTGGCTGCGCTGTATACTGCGGAAAAATCATTTCAATCTGAGTGGAGCGGATACACCGTCGATTTAAAAAATGCTGGTTTTGGCGTTGAGGGATCAAACTTGAGATACGTTGCTGGATTTCAAACTGGTCAGGCGTGCAGTGCGGTGGTAGCTAATATGCCTATCGAAGTAATTACCCAAACGCAGTCAATTTCAGCAGGCGTCAATCAAACCGGAACATGGCATGCTGCAGTTGGCACTGCACCTCTTGCCGCAACTGTTTTGATCACAGCCTCGGGTGACTGTGCGGTTGCTGTGTTCAAGGCCATGGCTATTGGTGATCCCCGAAATACCCCAGCTGCTATTGCAGCAACATCTGATACTTGGCGAATCGATAACAATAAATTGATCACAAATCCAGTAATTAATTATTAATAAATACAGGCTAGACTTTTTTAATTTACCAGTAGGGCTGATTTTCATATCGGCCTTTTTCTTTTTCGGATCGGGATTAGCCACGATTCCAACAGAACCAAATAGGACGGACAATCTAGCGCCGCCGCTAATTATAAGCAAATTGACAGCTGGACTTAATGTACAACTGTCAGATACCTTTTGGCTGCGTGCGAATCAAGATTTCGACTTTTGTGACCAGCCAAAAAATAAAACAGATTGCATCGGGAAATCATGGTTATTTCAAATCATTAATTTAGTTACGGATCTGGATTCTAACTTCAACGAGGCATTCTATTACGGTGCTTTGTCGTTGACCGTCCTAATTTCAGATTACGAAGGGGCCTCTCAAATTTTTGACAAAGGAGTTCTATATCATGCAAAAGATTGGCACCTTCTTTATGCAGCTGGCTACCACGCCCTGCTCGAAGAAAAAAATTCTGTGAAAGCATCGAAAATCTATTTTGATGCCGCCAAATACGGAGCCCCCGCATGGGTGAAAGTAATGGCCGGAAGATTAGCAATCGAAGGCGGGGAAAAAGAATATGCTGCTAAAATTTTAGAAGAAATGATTGCTACGAACCAGGAGCCTAAACTTATTGAACGGCTAAAGCAAAAATTAGAGTCTTTGCAAAAATAACCATCTTGACCTTTTTTTAAAAACCCTCATATTGGTCCAACATGTCTACCAAGCGCGATTATTACGAAATTTTGGGAGTCGGTAAAACGACCGATGGTGATGAGCTTAAAAAAGCTTATCGCAAACTTGCGATGCAATTTCATCCGGATCGAAATCCCGGCGATCATGCCGCGGAAGAAAAATTTAAAGAGGCTGCGGAAGCTTACGAAGTTTTAAGTAATTCTGAAAAACGCGCGCAGTATGATCGCTTTGGTCACCAAGCATTTTCTGGCGGTCGCGGGGCTAGTGGCGGATTTCATGACATGAACGATGTGTTTTCACAGTTCGGTGATATCTTTGGCGATATTTTTGGTGGTGGCGCGGGGGCTGGCGGTGGTCGACAGTCGGCGCGGCAAAAAAATTCACCGCGCAAAGGTTCTGATTTACGTTATTTAACTGAGATTGAATTGATTGATGTTTTAAAAGGTAAAGAGCAGCAAGTGGACTTTGAAACGCAAAGTGATTGCGCGGTGTGTGCGGGATTGGGTGCGGAAAAAGGATCAAAACCTGTGACGTGTAAAACGTGTTCGGGTTCGGGCCAAGTGGTTCGTCAGCAAGGCTTTTTCACGATGGCAACAACGTGTTCAAAATGTGCGGGCCTGGGCGAGATTATCGAAAATCCATGTAAGCCGTGCAAGGGCCTAGGGCGCGTGAAAGCAGAGCGTAAAATTAAAGTTCCGATTCCACCCGGAATCGATAATGGCACGCGATTACGAATTTCTAACGAAGGTGAAGGCGGTTACAAAGGCGGCCCGAACGGAGATTTGTTCGTTGAAATTCGTGTTAAAGATCACAAGATTTTTACGCGCGAACAAGATCATCTTTTTGCAGACCTTGATGTAAGTTATGTGCAATTTTTATTGGGCGGCCATATCACAACAGAAGCGCTTGATGGAGACATCGAAATTGATGTGCCCCGCGGAGCTAAGCCTGGTGAACGGATCAAGGTCGCAGGTTGCGGAGTGCCTTCGTTAAGGGGCTCGCGTCGCGGAGATTTGTACTACACTTTGAATGTTGAGTTTCCTGAAAAGTTAAGCGAAGACGAAGACAAATTGCTAAGACAAATTGCAGAGCTAAATAAAACCAGGGTAATGGCTGAAAAAAAAGGCCTATTTAGCCGCAAAAAGTAAGAAAAATCGTCGAAAATTTCCAGTTCAACGCCTTGACGGCGGCTGAATCGGACTCAATTTTAAAGAGTTATATAAACACCAGCCCTGATGAAGGAGAATCTCAGTATGGGAAAAATTATAGGAATTGACTTAGGTACGACAAATTCATGTGTAGCAATCATGGAGGGCGGCGAGCCTAAAGTATTAGTAAATGAAGAAGGCGCGCGTACAACTCCATCGGTAGTGGCTTACACAAAAGATGGTGAGCGTCTAGTTGGACAAATTGCCAAACGTCAAGCTGTGACAAATCCAGAAAATACAATTTTTTCTTCAAAGCGTTTCATTGGTCGAAAGTTTGAAGAAGTTCAAGAAGAAATCAAGCTTGTACCTTACAACGTTGTTCCAAAAAACGGTGGAACAGATTGCGGCTTTAAAGTTAGCGGCGACAAAGTGATGTCTCCGGAAGAAATTGGTGCCGGCATTTTATCTAAATTAAAAAAAGTAGCAGAAGATTATTTAGGCGCAGAAGTCACAGACGCGGTGATCACGGTTCCTGCGTATTTTAACGACGCTCAACGACAAGCAACCAAAGATGCTGGACGTATTGCAGGATTAAACGTTCGTCGAATTATTAACGAACCTACTGCAGCTGCGTTGGCGTACGGTCTTGATAAAAAGAAAGATCAAAAAATAGTTATCTACGATTTCGGTGGAGGTACCTTTGATATCTCAATTCTTGAAGTTGGTGAAGGTGTGGTTGAAGTAAAATCAACAAACGGCGACACGCATTTAGGTGGCGATAACTTCGATACAACTATTTTAGAGTGGCTAATAGCTGAGTTCAAAAAAGATCAAGGTATCGATCTTAAAAATGATAAAATGGCATTACAACGTCTAAAAGAAGCAGCTGAGAAAGCAAAAATTGAATTATCATCGGCTCAAGAATCTGATATTAATCTTCCGTTTATCACGGCTGATCAATCAGGTCCTAAGCATTTACAAATTAAATTATCACGATCTAAGTTTGATCAAATGACAGAAAGCTTAGTGAAGCGTTCGATCGAGCCTTGTAAAAAAGCTTTGGCCGATTCTGGGTATAAATTGTCAGAAATCGACGAAATCGTTCTTGTTGGCGGATCAACGCGTATTCCAGCGATCCAAAAGGCTGTAAAAGACTTTTTTGGTAAAGAGCCAAATCGTACAGTGAATCCAGATGAAGTGGTGGCCGTCGGTGCCGCTGTTCAAGGTGGAGTTCTTGCCGGCGACGTAAAAGACGTTTTATTACTTGATGTTACTCCGTTATCGCTAGGTATTGAAACACTTGGCGGCGTAATGACAGCATTGATCGAGCGTAACACGACCATTCCTTCGAAAAAGACTCAGGTGTTTTCAACAGCTGCTGACAATCAGCCTGGTGTTGATATCCATGTTCTTCAAGGTGAAAGAAAGATGGCGACAGACAATAAGTCGCTAGGTCGCTTTGAATTGTCAGGAATTCCTGCGGCTCCACGCGGAACTCCGCAAATTGAAGTCGTGTTTGATATGGATGCAAACGGAATTTTGAGTGTATCTGCAAAAGATACAGCTTCTGGAAAAACACAAAACATCAAGATCACGGCGCAGTCCGGACTTTCAGAGGATGAAATTAAAAAATTAGTTAAAGAAGCTGAATTGCAAGCGGATGCTGACAAAGAAAAAGCAGAAACTGCACAAACTAGAAATAACCTAGATAATTTAGTTTATCAGACTGAGAAAATTTTGACTGAATCAGCAACTAAAATCGCAGCGGGCGAAGTTGAAACAGCAAAAACCGCAGTCGCTGATGCTAAAAAAGTTTTAGACAATAAAGAAGCGGGTCCTGCAGAATTAAAAGCGGCTCATGATAAGTTACAAACGGTGTCACACAAGATCACCGAAGAACTTTACAAAGCGGGAGCAGCTCAACCGAATGCAGGTGCTGAAGAAGCAGCTGCTGGAGCAGGTGCCCATGATGGCGCACACACCAACGGCGCAGGCAACACCAAGAAAGGTGACGACGTCATCGACGCCGACTTCAAAGACGTAAATTAAAAAAGGTACCTGCTCACTTTTCTGAAAGCGCCGCGTAAGAAAAGTGGGAATAGGTACTCGTAAAAAGAAAAGGCATCCGAAGTGGATGCCTTTTCTTTTTGTTTCAGCAACAATTTGATGATTTCAAAACTTAGATTTTTATTTGTAAGCTTTTCGTAATTGCTCTACGTGGTTTGGTTGTAAAACTCCGCCCCAAGCGCACATCAAGTTATCGGTCTCGATGGTATAGTAGGTCATCGTTTCAGTTTCTTCCTCATAAAATTCCAAGTAGCAATCTGGAAATCCAAGAATGTGGCCGAACTCATGCCGAATTGTCCACTGAGTCGAATAATCATCCAAAGAATAATCAGGATCCATCGTGATTTTCTCATGCTGGGCACCTGAAACATGGGGAGTCACTCCCTTCACGAATTCTAGATAAGGTGATACAGCATTGGCTTTCACAAAATTTAAACGTAGCTGAAAGTTCAAAGCCTTCCATTCATCTTCGATATTGAATTTTAACCATTCGGTCACTTTTGCAATCGTCGGAAGTACGAAATCTTGAGTTAGTAAAATACCATCGGTATTCCATTTCAAATCGCTTCGAATGTGCTCGGCCTTAAAAAAATCATCGTAAGTGCTTGCGGCTTGATTTAGGTACTTTGAATAATAAGCCAAAGTCGCTTTTTTTTCTAAAGCCGTCGTTAATTCCGTAGCGCAATCAGCAACCGGTGTTTCTGAATTGTGGCACATGCCAATGAGCCATTTTTGATAATTTGCTTTGGTATCGACGTCCTGATTGTCGAAATCTTTTAGCTTTGCCGTTACGTCGATTTCTTTTTTAAAGAAGTAATACCCACGAATGTCATAAACACTTCGTTGCGCGTACGAAAACAAAAAAGGCTCATGCCCAATCCAACGAAGAGCTGCTTGGTACGAACTATTCAGTTCACGAATGGCCTTAAGAAAAACCTCATCTGTGACTGGCGGAGTTTCTGCAAGTTCCACACCCTCCAGCAAAAATGGTTTCATCTCGGGCGGAAGCTCAATCAAACGCGTCGAAAATTTCTCGAGAATAAGTTTAATGGAGCTTACCTTTGGCTTTTCCGGCGGGACAGGATTTTTTGTCGTTTTATCTGCTAAATTTAATCGATTATTAACGTCACGATGCGAATTCACCAAGTTTAACCAATTGATTGCGCGTAATCCCGTGACCGTGACAGCCTTTAGCTGAGTGGTACCATCAGATTCATTGGCAGTCCAACCCGTCGGCTTAACTTGTTCGCGTAGCTGAGTGCCCTCGGGGCCTAAACCCGCCGGATCCGCTGGACGAGAATTCTTATTCTGTGAGCATCCCAAATGGATGATCGAGATGATAACTACTGTTGCTAATTTTTTTAAAGTTTTGCTCAAAATAGCCCCCTAATTGATGCATTTTATTTCAATACCAGTTAGCCTTTTTAAATGGAAGCAAATTGGGATAATATCGCAAAACGGATAGACTGGATAAAGCCTTGGAACAAAACTAGTGAAGTTAGTTTTAATAAGCCTGTAAATATTAAGTGGTTTCTGGGTGGCAAGCTTAACGTCAGTCAGAATTGTATTGACCGCCATTTAATTTCACACGCCCATGACACCGCTATTATTTGGGAACCTGATAGTCCCACCGAGCTAGCTAAAAAAATAACTTTTCAACAACTGCACGATGATGTTTGCCGCTTGGCCAATGTCTTAAAATCTTTCGGTGTAAAAAAAGGCGACGTTGTCACAATTTATATGCCTATGATCCCAGAAGCCGCTTATGCAATGCTAGCTTGCGCCCGGATTGGTGCCGTGCATTCGGTGATCTTTGGCGGATTTTCAGCTGAATCTATTGCTCACCGGATTGCTGATTGCGACTCAGCTTTTGTGATCACTGCAGATGAAGGCTACCGCGGTGGCAAAGCCATACCGCTGAAAAAAAATGTCGATGAAGCTTTGGTAAAATTAGGCAATAACAATTCCGTAAAAAAAGTTCTGATAGTAAAGCGTTCCGGGGCAGCGATTGCGCTTAATAATAAAACCGACAGTTGGTACCATGAAGAAATAGAAAAAGTATCAGCTACCTGTGAACCCGAAGCAATGGATGCGGAAGATCCGTTATTTATTCTATACACGTCGGGCTCGACTGGAAAACCTAAAGGAGTGCTGCATACTACGGGCGGTTATTTGGTCTATGCCAGTTACACGCACGAATTGGTTTTTGATTACCAGCCGAAAGAAATTTTTTGGTGCACGGCCGATATCGGTTGGGTCACGGGGCACACTTACGGTATCTACGGTCCGCTAGCAAATGCAGCGACAACTTTACTGTTCGAAGGAGTTCCGAATTACCCAAATTTTTCTAGATTTTGGGACGTGATCGATAAGCACCAAGTGAATATTTTTTACACGGCTCCAACAGCCATCCGCGCATTGATGAAAGAGGGAGAAGAGCTTGTAAAAAAATCTTCGCGAAAGTCATTGCGTGTTTTAGGAACCGTCGGCGAACCTATTAATCCAGAGGTTTGGAATTGGTACCACCGGGTTGTTGGGGACGGTCGCTGTCCCGTCATGGATACGTGGTGGCAAACAGAGACGGGCGGCATTTTAATCTCAGCAACACCGCAAATGAAAAAGCTAAAACCGGGTTCGGCAACCTTACCATTGCCAGGGATCCAGCCTGAAATACTTTCGCCCGAAGGAAAAGTTTTAACTGGCGCCTGCGAAGGGTTACTGGTTTTGAAAACTTCGTGGCCGGGGCAAATGCGTACTGTTTATAAAGATCATAAGCGCTTTGAAGAAACATATTTTTCTAATTTTGCCGGATATTATTTTACCGGAGATGGCTGTCGTCGTGATGAAGATGGCTACTACTGGATTACCGGCAGGGTCGATGACGTCATCAACGTATCTGGCCACCGGCTTGGTACGGCGGAAATCGAATCGGCATTGGTGGCTCATCCTCATGTGGCTGAGGCCGCCGTGGTGGGATTCCCGCACGATCTTAAAGGCCAAGGAATTTATGCCTACGTGACTTTAAAATCAGGCATTACTGCAACAGAAATGTTGAAAGCAGAATTGGTGCAACATATGCGAAAAGAAATTAGCCCTATCGCGACACCTGATGCTATTCAGTGGGCCCCAGGCTTACCCAAAACCAGATCCGGTAAGATCATGCGCCGAATACTTCGAAAAATTGCTGAATTCGACTTTGAAAATCTAGGAGATATCTCGACCTTGGCTGATCCCGCCGTGGTAAAAGATCTTGTCGAAAATCGAAATAAAAAGTAGAGTGCGACATATGAAAATGACAGAAAATAAAAGTGAAATTATTGTAGCTATAGGATTAATTCTTTTGCTGGTGTCTTCACGACTGACGTCCCATTTTTGGAATATGACGGCCGTCGGCGGCATCGCCCTTTTTGCTGGTGCTTATTTTTCCAAAAAGTGGATTTCGTTTTTTGTAATTACTAGTGGTCTTTTATTATCTGATATGGTCTTAGGTTTTCATAATCAGATGTTGGTCGTGTACTTCAGTTACGCATTGATTGCGGTACTTGGTTTTTCTTTATCTCTGCAGGGTCCCAGATTGAAAACTGTTTTAATGGCTTTATCGGGCGGACCTTTGTTTTTCTTGATCACAAATTTTTCGGTTTGGCTAACTGGGAATATGTATCCGCACACATTTGATGGGCTTATGGAATCCTACATCATGGGGCTGCCATTTTTTCGTAATCAAATTTTAGCAGACCTGTTTTCGTCAGTTATTTTGTTCGAACTGGCTCGGTCACCAATCTTGTCCTTGGCAATCCGTCCGAAACTTTGATTGCCTAAGAGATAAAGCACAGAAATTATTTAAGGCATCGTTTTTTAGACCATCACAAAGTTGTTCTTTCGAATAAAAAGTGTGTTCTCCGGTAGAGCACCCGCCGTCGCTAAAGCTATAAGTTAAATTATTTGCAGACTGCGTTTTGGTTAGCGAATCAACCGTATTCGATAACGAACAGGCGTTTAAAACTACCGTAGCGCTTATAAATAGTAATATTCTAAACATCAAAAAAAATCCTCGCTACAAGCATTGTAAGGGAAACGTAAAATAATGGTAGTCTTGAATCGCCAACTTGTCTGCGGCGTTGAAGTGTCAAATCTGTGTACAGCAGATTGTTCATGAAAAGTAATAACCGAAATAGAAATTTTTAATATGGCTGAAGCTGTGCTATGACAGCGATTCAATCTTAAACGGGGAGCTTATATGCGAGTTATGAATAAAACAAATATTGTTCTTAGTGCTTTTTTAGTTTTGTTAGTTGTTTCAAACGTTTTACTATCCGTTTAAATTTTAGTTATTTAGACGATGATTTTTTCGATAACGTTAGATTCATCGTCTTAACCTTAGCTTTTTGCTTTTTTTGAAATAAAAGTATTTTTGTCGTTAGCGATTTATCCTGTAAACCTAAAATTCGCACGGCCAATAAACCAGCATTGTAGGCATTATCCACAGCCACAGTTGCCACCGGCACACCCCTTGGCATTTGCGCAATTGATAGCAAGGCGTCTAATCCTTTTAGCTTCCCGACGGTCACAGGTACGCCAATTACTGGTAGCGGAGTTAAACACGCCACCATTCCGGGTAGGTGTGCGGCTCCACCGGCTCCGGCAATAATGACTTGAATGCCAGCCTTATGCGCAGACCGGGCAAAGGTAAACATTTCATCCGGAGTGCGATGCGCCGAAATAATTTGTAACGCATAATTAATTTTAAATTCCTTTAAAGCCAGTGTGGCTTGCTTCATAATTTTTAGATCCGTTTTACTTCCCATGATAATAGCGACCACAGACTTTTTCATAATTGAATGCCTTTACGCTCAAGTAATGCTTTTTTTAGTAAAGTTTTTTTATTTTTTCCGATATAGTTGATATGACCCATTTTTCTGCGGGGACGATTTTCCGATTTATCATACCAATGCATTGATCCCGTTGGCATTTTTCGAATCACCGGTGAATGCGTTGAGGTCCCCAATAAATTCACCATAACAAAAGCTGGCTGTTTCAGCTGCACCGGAGGTAGCGGCAAACCCATTATGCAGCGCAAATGAAGTTCAAACTGGTCAACGTTCAGCGCATCTTGCGAAAAATGGCCCGTGTTGTGAACTCGAGGAGCTAGTTCATTAATAAATAATTTATTACCAATATCAAAAAGCTCAAACGCGATCACGCCAACGTAATCAATCGCTGTCAAGAATTGATGGATTTTAGTTATAAGTTTTGCTTGTTTCGGATGAGTCATCGGACCCATTACATAATCACACTGGTTATTTTTTTGCACCGATTGCACCATTGGTAAATGGATCATTTGTCCTAAAGAATTACGCGCAAATAAAATGGATCTTTCGGATTTGAATGCAATAAATCTTTCTGCGATAAACTGGCTTTCTTGTCCTTTGAACTGAATTTTAAATTCCATCAGCTGTATTTTATTTGT
>JAYUWH010000015.1:0-7357 GCA_043753645.1 Bdellovibrionales bacterium | reverse complement strand
TGTTTCAAATTAAGAAAAATAGAAAACCAAAAAAGCATAGTATTTACTTAGGCGAACTTAGACTTTCACCGGATATCTGGATCATTTTGGGCTGTCTTTCACAAATGGAACGTGAGTTAATTCGTTGCAGAGTCATTGCCGGAATGAAAAATGCCAAAGCAAAGGGTAAAATCATAGGTCGTGTTCGCAAAAGAAATTCTGCTCTTATAAATTCTCTGCTTGAAGCCAACCTTTCGTTTCGCGAAATCGCCCGCATCGCAAAATGTAGTCATGGTTCGGTATCAGCCCAACGAAAAGAATTCTTAGCGGCTAAAAAACTGCTTGAAAATAAAAAGCTTGAAGAAATTACGAATGAAATCAGCCAAAGTCGGACGTCAGGTCCAATCGAACAAATGAAGGCAATGGATCTTGCGCCCGAAGTGGTCGAACAGGTCAGAGAAAAGTTAGAAAATAACGCCAGGGAAAATGTTCATAAAATCCAAGTGGCTTACGATACTTACGACTAAAAAATATTATCAAGATCATCGCTTAAAATAGAGCCCACATGGGCTCTATTTTTTTGCCTAAGATGGCAAAAAGGATATCTTATTGGAGATTTTTGAACTTGTTAAAATAGAGCGTCCAAAAGGCGCTGGCTAGTTGTAATATCAGCGGCTGGGATTAAAGGCGGCACTTGGCCTGGTCCAAAAAGCATTTTGATCTAGATAGCGCACCTTTGACATAGGGATTGGGTTTTGTTCAAAAGTTTTACAGAATATTAACATTTTCTGCGTTAATCTCAGGTGAAATTTGGTCAGCTCCTGAAGAATCACCAATACGTAAATCTGGTCGCGCAGTTGGTTGTAATGGCCCAACATTAGCTCCGTCTATAGAAATTAGCATACCAAAATAACCGCCATCAATCTCTAGCCGACTTACAGTTCCTTGGCTTTTCAGATACATTAATTGCTGAAGCGTTCCAAGGGGAGCCCAAACCGAGCCAGTGTCACCATCGCCATCCGATGTGACTTTCTCGTTGCAGTGTATAGTAACAAATAAAACATCTTGGGAACCAATGACGGGATTGTACGGTTTATCTACCCGTACTTCGGAAACCTTGCAATCTACCGTTTGCGGGGTTCCGCCGCTAGCCCATAAATTCACACTCATAGAGAATAATCCCATTGCAATAATAACGTTTAGTTTTTTCATCTTAAATCCTTCATGCCAATTTGATTGGCTTTGGTTGTTTAGATGCACTTCTAACACGCCGCAAAAAAACACATCTTTTTTTTAAACTTGTAATTTTTATAATATTTTTTGAACGACTCAAATCAAATGAATCTGGGGTTCACTTTGGTCTGAGGAACAAGAACTTTTTGAAGCTTCAATAAATTTGATCTGACAGCGAATATGTTGAACCCTATTGAGAAATACTAAAAGACTTAGGCTTACTGACTGCGGTATTAGTTTCGCGCAAAAGGTTAAGCCCATATTGAACGATAGGCATCGAATAGGATTACTATAATGGACGTTGACTATTTTTGTTGGCCAAAGTTTCTAGTCTTCTGCTTTCAATATCAAAATATCCGAGATCACAGTCTATGAAGCTAAATAGACAAAACCCATCTTCGGCTTCTTTTAGTCCTACTGTTTGACCGGCAAAGACCTTGCGTGGATTTGCACACCAATATTTTCAAATTTTTGGCCCAAAGAAAAGGACAATTTTGGGATTCCAATGCGGTATTAGCCATCAAATGCCGTAAAGAAGTTCTACAGCTAAAACTTACAAACTGTCAGAATAATAACAGGCGAAATAAATTTCGCGATCCGCTATATTACGTATCGAAACTTCGTTCCAGTTTGCGAACATGGGAAATAAATCCCACAGACATTGGAACGGTATCGAGGATTATATGAAATTTACAATAGCTTTATTATCTGCTCTTTGTTTTTTTGGGATTGCAGCTCAGGCCAATTATCCCTCGAATATTGATGGCTACCGATGTCCTATTTCAGTTAAATTAAATGGCGGCCCATCGATTCAGATTCTTAACGGCACAATTTTGGTTGTAGATGAAATAACGAAAAGAATTAATTCTAAAGAAGAAGTCAATATGATGGAGGTGAGATTTCAGCTTGTAGATTTGACGCCCGTTCTTTCAGATTATCTTTCATTTCTTTTGACCAAACCAATGACTGAGCCTCGCTATTCAAATTTTGCATCTAGAGGTAGCGTGGTGGCAGAAGGGGTTCCAAAAGGTGCCATTGAAACGTTCTTTCAAAGCCCGTTCAATGTTCCCATGCCTTCTGAATACAATGAGAATGGTGTAACGAACAGTCTCGTCATTCAAAGAAGTGCTGATGGAAATAATCTTTCCATGGAACTGCGTTATAGTCAGCCTAGTGTTGGTGTTGAATCACTGGTAATAACTGGTAATTGCAACCGCGACGTAATCGTTCGCAAGAGTAAAAGCCTTTAGGTTGACTACTGTGGCACCGATGATCATCAAGAAAAACGGGAGCATGGGTAGTCAGCCCCCCGGTTTTGCAAAGTCGTGCCGTCGATACGGCACGTTTACTTGCGCGAAAGAAGAATAGAAAAACGCCCAAAGATAACAACGATACGTTGAGCCGTGAGTACTTCGGCGCGACTTGTTGCCGTTGATGCGGCTGCGCGACTGACTACTTTCCTCATCACTCTATGGGTGCTGGCTCCCGAAGATCCAACACAGTGGTGCGTTCCGCTCGAGACTTCTGGGCTTCGTTTTTATGCTCGAGAATTCGTTAGTTTACGTCTCATTCCTTGAAATTTACCGATGCCCCCGAATCTTGCCGACTCTCACGCCCGAGAAAATGTTTTCGTGCTTTCCTAAACCTTTCTCCTGTGGAAACATTTGCGCTGCTGTATTTCTAGGTCACCATTGCGAAGTTAGGATAGCGGATGATCGGCACCGATGATATTTTAGCAGTGGCTGAGCGAAATTTTTTCTCGATTTGAGCCGAAGTCTGTGGCTCTTGGAAAACTACTGTCTTCTGCGCAAGTAAACGTGCCGTATCGACGGCACGACCGTAAAGGCTAGGAAACTTTTACCTGCCTACTTCTGTATTTAATCATGGTCATTATCTTATAATGATCATGATTATCGAAGACTATTTTACTGTTTTTGCTTTCTTCATTAAGCTTTCGCTTAATTTGTATTGAGTCTTTCCTACCAAGGTTCCATTAACAATAGGATTTGCCATTTTATTTCTTTCAACCGGAATAGAACTCGGCGCTTTGCCGTTAAGAATTTGTACGGCCGCATTGGCTCCGAACTCACCTTGCTCTTCGGGCTGTTTCATCATAACTATCATTGAATACGGCGACATCCACTGATAAATTCCAACTGATATTTTTTTTGATCCGGCTTCTGCTGTTGCTTTTGCATCAGCTTCGTTCCAGTCATTAATTCCTGCGTTGTTAGAAAGATAAAGCATATCTGCAGAATCTTGCGCTTTCTTGAAAGCATTTTTCCAGTCTGCCATTGTCTTCACTAACACCGTTTCCATTTCTATTCCACCCGCTTTAAATAATTTCTGAGAATATTTAGCATCGGTTTGTTCCGTTTCGTTATCGACCGACAAAAAGACAGCTTTTTTAATATCCTTAGAAGCGGCCTTAACTTCCTGAATGATTGCCGGCACCGGTGCAACTTCAATCATGCCAGTTGTGTTCTTGTAGGGTAGTCCATAAGCGTCGCCGGACCAGTTAACGCCAATGTAGACGAAAGGTAGTGCAGCATCTTTATAAAAAGGCATCAATATATGTTTCACTGCATTGTCATCAGAAACAATAACGACGTCCGGTTTTTTTGAGTCAATAAATGCTTTTGCCTCTTCACCTTTTTGCTTTGCCGTTGCTGGGACCCGCTTAGTGTCCATACGGAATTTAATAAGATCACATTTTCCCTTAAGGCCAGCATCAAGAGCTCTTTCGATTCCATCGCTCCACTCATACCCTTGGTGATATGAATCAACCCATAAACATGTTTTCGCAAATAACTGAGGCGCCACCAATAAGATGGACGTTAAAAGAATGGTCGTTTTCATTTTTTCTCCTGAATAAAGTTGAATTTAACTCGTAAACAAATCGTAGTTGGCCATCGTAGCGATGTCAACTGGATCAAAGTCATACGTTTGATCGGAAACTGATTCTAGTCGCTTTTTTAAGAAACTTTTTTAATTTTTGATTTTGTGCTGAAGTCCGTAGAGATTACAGAATTAGAGCTGTTTTTAATCGCGGAACCGCTGACCACAGCGTTAAGTTCATTCACTGTGCTTTTCAAAGAATCAGCCTCTTCAATAAGTCGACTTGAAGAATTAGCAGCTTCTTCTGCCGAGACCGAAGAATTCTGCATAATCAAATCCAATTGATTCATTGATATATTTATTTGTGAAAGCCCTTCAGCTTGATTTTGGCTGGCGGCTGCGATTTCACCATTAAGAACAGCAACCCGCTTAATAAGACCAATAATAGATTTAAACGAGTCAGCACTTTGATCAACGATCACTCCACCTTGCACGGTGCTTTTAATATTTTCATTTACCAATTCTTGAATGTCTTTCGCCGCAGATGCACTTCTTTGTGCTAAACTTCGAACGGCATCCGCAACAACTGCAAACCCTCTTCCCTGTTCACCCGCGCGTGCCGCCTCAACCGCAGCATTCAAAGCTAAAAGATTTGTTTGAAAAGCAATATCATCGATGACATTAACTATTTCAGATATGCGATTTGAGCTATTTTGCATATCTTCCATCGCTGAATTTAATTTCTGAATTTGCATTTCACTGTCACTGGCCGAATCATTACTTTGCTGTGATAATTTGGCTGCTTCAGATGCGCTGGTTGCATTCACCTTTACCATGCTGGATAATTCCTCTAAGGATGCCGCGGTTTCCTCAAGCGAAGATGCCCCTTCGCTTGACCCTGAAGCCAGCTGCTGACTTGCACTAGACAGTTCATTGGCAGCTCCCGACAAACGCTCAGACCCTGCCGTTAAGTTTTTTGTTACAGCCTCGATCGATTGCACCAACTTACCTAAACTTTTCGCAATCAAATAACCAACCACAAATGAAAACAAGATACCAATTCCAAGTAGTACAGTTATAAGATTGTATCTTCTTGCAACCAACTTCGAGGCTTGGCTTGTTTGCTCGACAACCGAACGGTTTTGCATTTCAAGTAAATCATTTAATAATTTCTCGAAAGTATTCATGTCACGATTATATTCAGTACTAAACAACCGAAGTGCTGTAGATCTTTCAGTAGCGTCACCTGTTTCAAGAGATTTTAATATTTTTTCGGAGTGCACTTGAATTGATTTCCAGGTCTCAGAGACCTTATTCATCTTTTCTTTCATTTGCGACGTCACCTGTTTAGATTCTTCGATTTTACGTACAGCTTCAAGTTCATCACGCAATTTTTTGAATACAACCATCTCATCTAAAACAATATCTGCCGCATCACTATTTAAAAATAGTGACTGCATCGAGTCCTGCATCTTTGATCCCGTTAAATTCATTGTATAGATACGATTTAAACTTGGAGTCGTCTCATTACTGATAACCGCATAAATTTCAGATACCTCATGGAGCGAGTCGTACCCAACTCCACCTAGGCATAAAGCGACGACAGCGAAAATTCCGAACGATGTTAATAATTTAAATTTTAAGGTCACATTTTTTATAAACATACTACCCTCATATAAACTTTGGCTGATTTATTAATATCGGATGCAGCCTCAACTGACAAGAGTCTAGTTTTTTTAAAGGTAATTCGCTAGCTT
Organism: Bdellovibrionales bacterium; assembly: GCA_043753645.1. Classification (GTDB taxonomy): domain Bacteria; phylum Bdellovibrionota; class Bdellovibrionia; order Bdellovibrionales; family Bdellovibrionaceae; genus Pseudobdellovibrio. The sequence continues at coordinate 1,550 of JAYUWH010000015.1, read as the reverse complement.
GGGCTTTTAATTCTGGACTTTTAATTCTGAAACAGTCTGAGCCGTTAAATTAAAATGATTAAAATCGAATTTTTTCCTGGTTCACGAATCTTTCTACCCATGACCATACCATCCATGATTGGCTTATTGATATCAGACTTAAGAAGTTTTATTCAGATCTCGCTAAGACTAGCCAATGACTGCAGCCTTGTACTCTAAATTTGGGTGATGGATTAGTAATCCATTTTGTAAGGTCATCTAGAAAAATTTCAAATTTTGATTCTTTTCCACTAAAGTATTTTTCAATTATTGGACTTCGCCTATTTGAATAATGGTCTAAAAAGTATGAGTGACTTCGGTACACGTAACACCGTAGCCCTTGCCGTCGTGAAAGATTTTATTGATCACTACAAAAATGACCTAATATTTTTTTGCTATATACAAAAATATTAATTCAGTTATTGCAAAATTTCCAGAATTAGTAAATCGGGCGCTACTTTATTAGTATGATTTGGTTTAAGGCGCTTCACTGAGCCGGATACCAATCCTCACACAAACAGCTTCAAAACCCAATGCTTGCCAGGCGCCCACAGGTCAAATCCAATGAGCTGATCTGATTGCTGTGGCCAGGTAGCCACGGCTTTCGGAAGCACCAACGACGACCGTGGTCTAAAACACGAGCCTTGCTGGTCGCACGATTGCTGGACCTCACATCACGTGGTCGAATCAAATCCTGCGCTAAAACAGTACGCCTGCGCCCGGCACAAGCCCGAAGAAACAGTTCTCTACAAAATCATCCAAAACAACTGGCTCACATTCAAAAATCAAATCGAAAATGATTCCGGTTACCCACTGCCGGATTTTGTGATCAAAGAGTTCGATGAGTATCTGCGTTGCGGGATACTGGCGCACGGATTTTTGCGGGCCCAGTGTCAGTCTTGTCAGTTCGAACACTTGATCGCATTTAGTTGCAAGCGCCGCGGATTCTGCACCAGCTGCGGAGCCCGGCGGATGAGTGAAACAGCTGCGCATTTGGTTGACTCCGTTCTGCCAATACAGCCCATCCGGCAGTGGGTGCTCAGTTTTCCATTCCAGATCAGACTATGCTTAGCCGTAAAGCCAAAAATCATGGCCAAAGCCCTAGACATTACGCACGCTGCCGTATCGAAGTACTATCGCAAAAAAGCAGGGCTTGCAAAACTCAAAGCTAAATCAGGTGCTGTTACACTGATTCAGCGATTTGGCGGAAGCCTCAACTTAAATCATTCTTTCCATCAACTGTTCATCGATGGCAGTTACGAGCTCGGTCCGCAAAACGAACCCATCGACTTCATCGCGATAGCACAGCCGACATTACCGGAACTTGGTCAAGTGCTTCAGCAAATTATCAAGCGGCTTACAAAATATCTTGAACGACAAAAAATCATCATCACGGCCACATGCGACAGCTGTACAGCTTTGCATGCCGTGGCCAAAGACAATGATCAAGATTTTCAACTAAACATTTCAGAGGAAGACACGTTCTCTAGGCTGCAAGCAAGTTCTGTGACCTACAGATTTGCAACCGGGCC
>JAYUWH010000014.1:0-22759 GCA_043753645.1 Bdellovibrionales bacterium | reverse complement strand
GTCGCTTTATGCAGCGGCACCGAAAAGCCGTGGTTGCAACTGTGGCCTGGGCTACCAGTGAAAGAAAATTTACAATCGATGCTTTGGTAAAACGATTGGCCGAGCGTTGCGAGCAACTTGATTTAAAATTAGGAAAATCTGAAACGCAAACGACCATGGAAGTTGCCAGTTTTTTAACAAGTCTTGTGAAAAATTATTTATTCACTGGCAAATTTAAGCGAGAGGCCTAAATGAAATCGTTGAAAATTCTTTTACTGTTTGATGTCTCTATTCACGTGCCGGCCGAGGAATACACGAACTATTGGAATACGCCTGATTGGAGAACAGAAAAAGATGTGCGGCAAGCATTAACTAAACTAGGTCATGAAGTCATACCCTTTGGCATTTTTGATGATATAGAGCCTTTCTTAAAAATAGTACGCGAGCAAAAGCCAGACTTAGTATTCAACATGAGCGAGGCCTTTAGCGGTAAACGTGATTTTGAGCCCAATTTGACAGCCCTGATGCAACTGGTGGGCGTGCCCTTCACCGGAGCCGGGCCTATGAGTTTACAGCTGTGCAAAGACAAGGGACTTACAAAAATTATTTTAGGCTATCATCAGATTCGCACGCCTAAATTTTTAGTAGCAAAGAAATCAAAGCCTATTCAGTCATTAAAAAAATTTAAATTTCCTGCCTTTATAAAGCCACTACAACTTGAATCATCTGAAGGGATTTCACAAGTGTCTTACGCTGAGAACGAAAAAGAGGCCTTAGCGCGAGTTAAATTTATTCACGAGCGTTTAGGTGCTGATGCCATCATCGAAGAGTATATCGATGGTCGTGAAGTTTACGTTAGCATTCTAGGAAATGATAAACTAAGTGTATTTCCCCCGCGGGAGCTGTTTTTTAAAGAAGTTCCCAAGGACGAACCAAAATTTGCCACCTATAAAAGTAAGTGGGATTTGGAGTACCGTAAAAAATGGGGAATCGACTCAGATTGGATTGCAGAAATGCCAGAGACAACACAAAAAAAGTTGGCGGAAATTTGCAAAAAAATCTACCGGCTCCTGCATATTCAAGGGTTTGGACGCATTGATTTACGAATCAAGGATGAAAATATTTATTTTATCGAGGCGAATCCGAATCCTTCTATTGCTAAAAAAGAAGATTATGCACTATCTGCAGGTAAGGCGGGGGTTGAATATGAAGAACTTATCGCTAAAATAGTTTCACTTTCGCTGAGCGCATAGTAAGAGATGTCAAATGAAAGAAAAATGGCCAGTTAAACTTTCCTATCTTTATAAAAGTCTTTTTAATTTTTGCACTGCATTACGGATTTTTTGTTGCTGTAAATTTTTGGTCAGTAGTTTCTATAATACTATTGAAACTTTTTATGGTGCCGTGCTGGTTCGTTAATGATTTTATTTTTGAATTAACCAGTATCATTTTCCCATGAACACCATCGACAACATCAACGTTCATATTGCATAGAATAATTTTTCCATGGTAGTTACTGATTTTATTAATGTGGCCTGATGCTTTTTTAGCATGAACAATTAATTTTCCGCGGCTATCGCTAATTTCATCAATTTGATCGGCAGAAATCTCATAAGATCCATGCATATTTTTATAAACAGTCGTTTGAAGTAATTCTTTTCTATCCAGGTGCAGACATTCCGCGATGGCTTCGGTCTCTTCTGAGACATCGACTTTTGCTATTTCCTTATTAGCGCACGCATGGGGTTGTTTTTCATCCTTATCCGGGCTTTTTGCATCTACAGGCTGTATTTCTTTCGCATCGTCGGTAGTTAATGTGACAGAAGTTTCTCGATCAGCTAAATGACCATTTTGCAAGGCTTGTGGTTCAGTAGCTTGGGGCTCTGCGGTTGCAACACTTTGCGATTTATTGCTGACTTCAACGTTAGCAAGGTCTTGCGGAGAAATTTTCGAGCAGTTTTGGAAAAAGCCCATGCAAAAACCAAAAGCCAAAATCACTATGCTGTAACCTTTTATTTTTTTCATTAAATACCCCCACATTGAGGTAAAGCAAACAAAGGACCAACGAAAAAAGCAGTTAGAATCAACTGCAATGCTTTAAGGTGTTTGACTTATGCGATCGAAAAGAAGTTGATCATACGTTAGCACTGTCTTTTTTAAATGCTGGTAATCTCACAGGTTTTTAAAATTGCTGTCTTATTTTGGAGCTATTTATCAACTGGAAAGTTGATAAACGGTAAATAAGTTTTTCGCATTCTCAAGATGATTCATAAGTTTTTAAAACAAGTACTGGGCACCGAAATCAAAACTGGTGCTAAGGCGTGTGGTTGTTGCAAAAGAAGACTCTGGGGGTGCAGTCGAGGCGCTTCGTAAATCCGCTGATAGGGGGTCCAGCGCTTGACGTAAGTACAACCGTAAAGACAGATCAAGGCTCCAGTTTTTTGTTAAGTACCAACCATTGGATAAACCGACACCCACTAAAGGTAAACTTTGCGAACCATATTTAATCATTCCAATTTCACAGATTGCTGAAACAGTCGTAGGAATAATTTTCACTTTCGAAAAACTAACTTTACCGTATAAAAATCGGTTATTAAAAGCCAATGATAGACCGTTCTCTGGCCCTTGTGCCCTGCCAAATTGCAAACTTGTATTGGTTCTGGCAAATTGATTTGAATATTCAGACAAACCTTTTTTCCAGTTCAGATAGCGAAGACTCACACTGTTAAATTCATTCCAAGAGAAACTCAGGCCGGCCGAGACATAAGCGTTTTGATAAAAGGGTTCATCTAAAAGCCAGCCGTAAGCAATGGCTGGCTGAAAGCGGTTCTGAAAAACAATTTTTCGAGAAACAACTACTTGCGGAGAATCCAACTGTGGGGGGAACGATTCATTTGGAAGTTCTTCTTGCGGAAAGATAACTTCGACCGCTTGCGCCCAAGTACTTAATAGGACAAATAAAAAGAAAAATATTTTATTGCGAGCCACTGAAATCCCTTTTTCCACGTTTTACTTCAGGTAAAAAACTTTCACGTAGTTTCATCATCTTCTTAAAATTCGCCTCACTGCGGACGTACATGTAATTGATGGGTTGGCCTTCGCCAGAGGTGGTCACCAGCTCGTTATCAAATTTCAAGCTGATTCGCTTTTTAGCTGTATTAACTTTAGTTTCATTTGCTGTCTTGGCATTGCCATCCTCAGCAGCTTGTAAAGCGAAGCGCGGCGCAAGTAGCGCGACCAAGAAGAAACCAATGGTCAAATTATTTTTGACAGCGATTAATTCCAACATATTGGAAACTTCCTATCTCGTCCCGCCAGAATTCGCCCTCGAAGGGCCAATAGCGGTAACCGTTTTGAGCGTAATATTCTCGGGTAATATCATTATCAATGACCTGTTCAGGACGATAATATTTTTCTTTCAACTGAATCCGCAAGCCATTTAAGGCCTCATACTTAATAAAACCAATTTGCGAAGCCATTTCCGCGGTTTTTTCAGCGTAAGATTTCAAATAGCGCTCGACATCAGAAGCCAGCTGTTTTTTCGCGGCAATCATGCGGCCTTTTAATATTTTATTACCATAAATTAAGAAAGGGCTGGCCGTGAATTCCTGTTTTAACTTTTTTTGCTCAGCTTCCAGCCGTTTTAAATACTTTAATCCCCCCTGAATATTGGATTCAGCAATAACCGAGCGGAACACGTAAAATGGCAACTGACTTTGGGCTTCGATTTCGCCAGTTTTAGTTAAATTATCTAAAGCCCGTTGAGCTCTAACAAGTTCGGCATAAAAATCATCGGGTGTGCGCTGACCCTTAAGCCAAGTTTCTAACTGACTCAGTGTCGGTAAATAATTTTTTTCAAAACTTTCAGTGGCGTCAAAACTATCTTGGTACTGGCAAGAAAAAATATAAATACTACTGGAAATAAGTAAAGTCTCGGGATCAAAAAACTGGGCATAAAAAGGTGACAGTAGCGATTGCAGCGGAGATAAGGCACTACGTAGCTGGCCACCGCGCAGCAGGGCCCAGGACAGCTCCTGCAGCGCTACTCGGTAATCTACATAGTCTTTAGGGATTTGGCGGTAGTAATCAGCCGCCTTAGTCCAATCTTTCATTTGATAATAAACCCGTGCTATATTCAAAGTTAGTAAAGCCCGCTTTTTGTCGGCAGGGCTTCTATCTTTGTATTTTTCAAGCAGCTGTGAAAAATAAGCTAAGGATTCTTGAAACTGCAGTTTTTCTAAAGATAAGCTTCCAAGTTGATAAAGGGCCTCATCATTTCTATCGTTAGCAGCTAAACTTTGTTTTGCAAAAGTAAGCGCTTTATCAAATTGATTTTGTTCTTCGGCAATTTCTGAAAGATTCAGGAAAAATACAGATTTTGAGACTTCCGTTAATTCTTCGGGATTTAATTTTAGCAAGGTGTACTTAAGTAATCCCTTTTCATCCAGTTGAGTTGCATACAAAGCTAATTGGTTTAACGCTTTTTTACGGTACTGGCCCTCACCAAGCCGAACCACATCAATCAACGGAAATGAGGCCACCTGAAGCAAATTAAGTTTTGCTAGCGCTATGCCTAAATAAAATTTCGATTCTTGCTTTTCATTGGCCGATTTCGCTAGCTTTGACCATTGATAGAAATTAAGTACAGCTTTCGAATAGGACTTGGCGTGAAATGCGTTTAAGCCGTCATTTCGTAATACTTTATTGTTTGCAGCAGCGGTAAATGAAACTGCGAATAAAATGAAAATCAAAAAAATATGTTTCATGCTTACCATCGCTTTGCCACACCCGGAAACAAGGAATCAAAGGCAAGTGTGACTAGCAAAGACGTTGATTGCTGTTTGTCACCGCTGATTGTTTCGGTTTGATAGAAAAGTAAACTAAGATCAAAGCGCAAAGCTGAATTCTGGGAAAGGGAAACTAATTGCCCAGCACCAGCTGTTACCGCCGGACTTATAGATTTATCTGTGCGCACTTGTCCAAGTCCCACTGTTTGATAGATTTCAAAAGGAAATATTTTTCGGTCGTTCATGGCGTATTTGCCGAACATATTACTGAAATAGATATTGGCACCATAAAAACTATTTAATGTCGCTAGATTATTGGCCGTAACACCTTGCTTATTTTCTAGATCCTGAAGCTCTTTACTTTTTGCTGAGAACAGCAAAATTGCACTAAGTTCGGCACCCCAAGTTTCACTAAAAAAATAGCTAAACCGGGGTTGAATCCCATAAGTTTTGAAAAAGACATCAGATGGGAAAAGCGTAACGCCGCCAGAAATATCAAAGCGGGATGTCTTGGGCATGTAGTTTTTTTGAATAACAACGATTTGCGATTGGGCTTTTTCCGTCGCTAAATTATCAATTTTTAAGACATCTTGATTTTTTTTAATAACCACATTGCGGTTGGCGCTTGGCTCGGTACGCATTGGTATATTTTTTTCAAGCTCAGATTCGACACCTTTGATTTCCAAATCTTCTTCGGTATCTTGCTGGGCAAAGGCTGCAGGTATTCTGCAAAAAATTGCTAGGGTTAACAGGGTAGTAAGCAAAATATTTTTTAAGGCGCCGGCAGACATGCATTAAGTATGGTGAAACAAATTCTTGTGTGCAAATAGTAAATTGAGATATGTTGCATAATTTAATTGCAACAGTAAATTTTAAATTTAGTTTGTCCGCTTAAAAAAAAAATCGCACTTCACGTTGAGTTTTTTGTGAAGTGCGAAATTGGTAAAACTGATTTTTTACGTACTTAGATTATTAGTTTTTTAAAGCATCTTTTACGCCTTGGATCTTTTCATCTTTTGCAGCTTCAAAACGTTTAAAGATGCCAGATAATTTATCGCTATAAGTAGATTTTTGGTCAGCGTATTTTTGCTGAATAAGTCCACCGATGGCTTTCATATCGCCTTTAGTTTGGTGTAATTCGTCATCTGTTAATTTACCCCAAGCTTTTTGAACTTCGCCTTTGATTTCTAACCATTTGCCGCCCAATGTATTTTCGTTCATGTAATCTCCTATTGTTGGTTGTTTTATACATGTTTTTTTAGCAAATACTAAGCCCTAATCTTTCAGCTGTAAGAACCAACGTATTGTATTAAGACAGTATTTTAACGGGCAAACAAAAATAACGGGGCAAAATTCTTGTCAACGGCAGGTATTTCTCTCCATTCATGTATTGCTTCCAAAAATTGCCTAGCCACTTAAAGCGCTAAGTTTTCGGCATAAATTTTTGCAGCCATAAAGTTTGCCTTAGGCTAGGCTTTTAAGATGCTAAAAAATTATCTCCTTTTACTTATAATTCTATTTCTTGCGGCCTGTGGAACTGAAACCATTCAACGGCAAACCAGCAACACCGAGAAAAACGACCCTATTAAAACGGTTCCGCCTAAAAACGATACCACGGTAAGTCTGGCAACCGGCGAAGTCGACCCCATCAGACTAATGGCCCTGCTCGGAATGAAAAAAGCTAAGACTCAACTGGGCTATGTCGAAAAGGTTTTCAACACGTGTCAGTCGGAGCTTGGTTTTTCTGCAACCGTTAAATGCCAGAAAAAATTTTTGATTGTCATCCATTTTAAACTTCTGTGCCGCTCTAGTGAAGGAACAGTTTCTAAAGTTTTGAAAAACAGCGATTTAAATGCCGTGGCCAATCAGCCCTTAAAATATTTCTTGAAAAATCATTCGGGCTTTTTGATCACTGATGAATCGGGCTTCGGCCAGATTGTTATTGTCACGAATGAATCTGAAAAGTTGCAGCGCTTACGCATTTCTAATAGCAGCGATTTTTTATTGTTAACGGCCGGCGAATTGAAAACCTTGATAGTCCCTTCGAATTGGTGCAACTAAAATTCAGTATTTGTAGTCCACTAATTTTTTGAAATACATTGGCACGTCCACCTGAAAGCGCACGCGCTCTTTTGAATGCGGGTGAGTCAGCACGATCGAAAAAGAGTGCAACATAAGATTTTTAAATTTTATTTCGCCTTGCCCGTACTTGGCATCACCGACGACAGGATGCCCTTCCGCCGCTAAGTGAACTCGAATCTGATTTTTTTTCCCAGTAATTAAATTTATTTTTAACAAACTTAATTTATCGGTCTCTTTAACCACCGAGTATTCAGTCTGTGCTAACTTGCCATTCTTACTATCGGCGGATGAATGCACCACGTAGTCTTCATCTTCCTGTAAGTAGCTGGTGATTAGACCTTTTTTTTTTTCAAACTTGCCGTGGGCAATTGCGTAATAGTGTTTGACGGTAGAAGGCCAATTATCTTTTAAAAACTGCTGTGCTGTTTCGGACTTCGCGAAAACTAAGATTCCCGATGTTGCCTGATCAAGACGATGCACCACATACGCACACTTAGATGATTTGGCACTACCTTTGCGCAAATAATTTGTAAGGTAGTTATGAATGGTATTATTTTTCTCCCAAAGCGCTGGCACCGTTAAAGTTCCGGCACTTTTATTGACCACAATAAGCTCTTGATCTTCGTGCAAAATTTCAAAACCGACAGGCTGGTATTTTTTAGGTATAATTGGTGGTTGTAATTTCATGTGCGTTGCAACATAGCCCTCGAACGCATGCAGTTCAAGAGATTCATCCTAGAAATATATTTATATTCCCAAGCAGTTACAAAAGTTGATCGCCTTGTGAAAATAAGACATGATGACCTAAGTAGTTAATTAACGAAGGAATTTATATGATTACGCTTTACGGATCAGTAAGATCTAGTGCTGCCAGGTGCTTTTGGTGTTTAGAAGAAATTGGTGTCCCTTACAAGGTGGTGCCTGTTGATATGAAAACGAATGAGCATAAATCTGATAATTTCTTAAAGATCAATCCCAATGGTAAGATTCCAGCCATGGTTGATGATCAGATACAGTTATTCGAATCGATGGCTATTAATTTCTATCTTGCTGAAAAATACAAACCTTCTTTGCTGGGAACTTCACTTGCGGAGAAAGCGCTATCTTATCAATGGAGTTTCTGGGCCACTGATTTTCAAAATCCAGTCATCGAAGTTTACATTCAAAAAGCTTTCGTTCCCGCAGATAAAAAAGATCAAAAAGTCATCGATGAAAATATGAAACAGCTACCGGGGTTTTTTTCGGTGCTGGAGCAAACTTTACAGGGGCGAAAATTTCTTTCTGGTGTCAATTTTACAATGGCTGATTTGCACGTGTGCTCGGTGGCTCAACTGGCGCCGCTTATTGAGTTTGATCTAGCGCCTTATCCTAACGTTGCCATGTGGATGAAAGCCATTAATGAGCGCAGCGCGTATGTGAAGGTGCTAGCTTTAAAAAAGTAAGTCCTCAAATTAAGACTACTTGAACGTTGTGAGATCCTTAAACCTGACAATAGTTTTGACTTTGTTTGCCCCCATGATAAAACGGCCCCTCAAACAAATGGTGGGGGATCAAGATGAAGAATTTTTCTCATGTATTAGTAATTATAACATGCGCTTTAATTTTTGGTTGCAGCGAAAAGCAAGGCACTCAGAAAATTAATTTAAAAGAAGCTTCGGCAATTCGTCAGCTGACGGCGAACGAACGTGCAGCTGATTTTGATCAATTGGCAGAAATGTTTAAAGTCTACTATGGTCCATATCAGCTTAAGGAAACGAACCTAAGTATTTCTTTAATGAAAAATGCTAGCGACTTAAAAGCTTTGGCTTTAAACGCAAAATCAGACGAAGAATTCATGGGTTATGTTATGCAATTTGGTGCGACCTTGCAAGACGGTCACGTGCAATTTCAAATTGAAAATACAGCTTCAAATATTCAACGCTACCGCATCCCTATAATTCTAACTCCAATTGAAGGTAAAGCTATCGTTGCTGACATCGATAAGGACTTAACCGCCATTTCCGGAATCGCCGTAGGTGATGAAGTCCTGATGGTAGATGGGAAATCGCCATTTCAAAATTTAGCGACAGCGCTGAAGTACCGTCGTACTGCACGCACGTTATCAGATGAGGCTTTTTTGTTAGCGACGAATTTTTCTCGCCCTTCGTATATGACAGATTTAATACCCACAAGCCCACTTAGTGAGGTGCAATTTAAATCGGCCGCTGGCAGTGTTCAAATTGTGAGTTTGCCGTGGACGTTAGATAAGTATGCGCCGAATCTTGATAAAATAGTTCGTACGAACCCAATTAATCTTTCTGTTCCCTATGTCGACGATTTTAATTCCATGATCGATGGTCATCGTGGGCAAATGGGCCAGGTTGATCCGGTTTTTTTAACCCCACAAGTACAAAAGAAATTTAATTTTGTAAAAGTGTATCCGTCCGATGCATCACGTTTAAAATTTGGCTTAGCTGATAAAGAAACGCCGCCGATTTATGCCGCTTTATATAAATATTCAGGTAAAACTATTCTACTGGTTCGTCAGGCAACGTATTCACCATCTGATTTTGCGACAAATCTTTATATGAAAGCCTACATGGCTTTACTAAGTGAATATCAGGATTTAGCGGATGTATTAGTGCTGGATCAAACGCATAACCCTGGCGGTTCTTACTGCGCAGATTTCTACAACTTGTTCGCTAAAGCGGGTGATGTTGGCAGCGTTGAAAAAGTTCGTGCTGATCGCAAGTGGGTTAACGATTTATTCATCAACTGGCCCGCTGAAGAAGGCCCTTTGGGTAATCCTTGGGATATTAAACGTTTACAAAGCTGGGGCAGCCTAGTTGAAAAAGCCTATGACGAAGGAAAATTTTTGTCTGAGCCCTTTCCGTTATTTGCAGGAACTAGCTACGCCATGCCAAAAGAATTTACTTGGAATAAACCAATGTTAGTTCTGATTGACGAATTGGCGGGTAGTTGCGGTGATATGTTTCCGATGTTGGTTAAAGCAAATAAGCGCGCCAAGCTTTTTGGAAGAAACACCATGGGTCTAGGCGGAAATGTCGAAGAAGTGGGTCAGCTTAATAATTCACGCATCAAAATTCGCATGACACGTGGATTGTTTTTTCCATTCCGCGCTGATGGAGCCTATGTTCCAGCTGATTTGGTTGAGAATAACGGAATTGCGCCGGACATTGAATATGCGCACAGCTTGCAGGATTTTCGTGCGGGCTTTGTCGATTACGTTAAAACTTTTTCAAACAAAGCAATTGAACAAATTCCAGCAAACTAGGACTTTGTTAAGTTAAGGCAAAATCTATAGTTTAAAATTTATTTAGTGTTTATGAACTTAAAACTTTTCAAGCGCTAACAATTTAAGATGGTCTTTTTCGGGATGCTGGGCTTTAAAACCTAGGGCCTCATCTAGATTGTTAAAATCGTCAAGGCTCCAGCAATAAAGGGGGTCTTCAGGATTATCAATATTTTCTGAAGGGTGCTCTAGTAAAGTTTTAATTTTTTCTGTTGTGACCACATAGAAATGCTTCATCGAAATCTCCTTATTCCTTATGTTTTATAATGACCTTCTTAGCCTGCGGCATTTTTCCCTTTGAAAAAATTTACGATGGTGCAAAAATCCCATTGTGCTTTCAAACACCAGTTAAAGTTATCTAATGCCAGCTGACAGCACAATCTTGGCTATAGCAGTGTTAAAGCAACGGCTGGGCCAAATTACTTTTTTACAATGACGTTTTTGGCCTCTCTTTTGGTATTTCGCTGTATTCGCAAAATTAAGTGCCAATAGCTGGTAATTAGTTAGCCGTATAAGGTTTTCATGCTGTCTAAATATAGACATCTATTTAAATTTATATTTAAAGCCTATTATTCGCCAACGTTATAAGGAAGGACCAATTTTGAAACTAATAAAATTAACTTTGCTTTCAATTGTTCTAATAACTTCGGCAAGTCGTGCTGAAGAAAGTATTGCTGAATTGGCAAACACCAATACCGCACAGGCTAGTTTCACAGAATTTTCTCAAATTTTAAATTATTTGCAATTTCAATTTCCAACGGGGTATTCGTTGTCGGCGACCGCGGTGGCTAATGACTGCAAAAGGTTCATTTCTAAAGATTTATTCCTAGGCGATGTCGGAAACTCTATTCATAAAACAATTATAGGACATGAACAATCCTTTCCAAACTTACTTGACGGCGGATCGCTAAATACGGCCTGTCGAAAGTATTCGACAATGACCGTTCAGCAAAAGTCACTGGTGTGGGTTCTTATACTTACGACTGTAGCTCATTTTGAAAGTAGTTGTAACATTGCAGCTCATGCAAAAGGGCCTAATGGCACGGCCAATGGCTATTTCCAATTGCACAAAGGTGCAGAAGATAAGTATGACGGTAATCACGGAATCTGTCGAAAAAATGATAGTTCAAGTCCAGAGAAATCTGTTCAGTGCGCTTTATCTATGCTGGAACTGCAATTTGCAAAGACAAATGGGCAGCTATTTAGCCCCATCTCGTACTGGGATGTTCTAAGGCCTCGTGGCCAGTCGCAAAAGGCTTCGCTAATTCATGCAGCCCTGGTGAAATCCAGTTTCTGCAATTCTCATATGTTATAAAACGCCGAAACTACCATAGCAGAGTTTTTAGTTTTTACTACTTTAAAATTCAAATGCCGTGGACTTTATGTCTGCTCGAACACTATTCAATGATGTTTATTCTTGCTAAACTACCATGTCTTTTGAACACGGCCTTATTAAGATAGGATCTGATCTCGATGAAATTGAAACCTCTTATAAAAACTCATTGGCTTGCCTCGCAAAATCCCATGATGGTCTCGCTAGCTGGGCTTCAACGTATTGTGTTTACTCCGCCTTCGAAGATAATGGACTTTGAATTTTCAAAAGATAGCACCCCCATTCAGCGCCTAGCACCGCACTCGACACTGATCGTTACTAAACCAACGGCGGATGAAGAACATGAAATGATTTCGCAACGGTTTCACTTAGCAAAAGAATTATTTTGGTCTGTTTTTTCGGGGATAGAATTTTCGAATCATCGTGGTCCAACAGAATCCTTAATGTCTTTGGCTAGCAGTCTAGAATTTCATTTTGAAGATGGCCAGAATTTATCTTTGGTTGGAGTGTATAGAAAAATTGGGTTACCTCTTTTTTTAAATCCTTATTTTTATCTGACTGATGCAAGTTGCAGCTGGGAAAAGGCTTTAGAAACCCGAGCCGAAGATTTGATGAAGTATCTCAAGCTTAATTCGCAACAAAAGAAAAATAAAGAGTTTCAAAAAACGTGGATCGTCATTCTAGAAATTCTTGCTTGGGCATTTCAGCGCCAGCGTCAAGTCGGGGATCTGCAAGTTCAATTTTGCGACCTAGGCAGCGAAAATTTCTACAGCCCGCGGTCAGCTTATGCCATGCAAGACTTAGAATTTTTAAATCCGTTGCCTGTTGTTGCTACCTTTCGTGCTGTTGTACAGCGGGGGAATACGGCGCAAATCAAGCTTTGGCAAGGTTATGAAAATACGGCACCCGAAAATCAATCTTTACGAATATATTCATCATCAGCAATTTACGATATTGAGCAGTTTTTCTCGGACAATAATACTAAAGTTGCTGGTACTGAGGACGTGCTGGCCGACACGGAAGAGGAAAAGGATTTACTACTAAAAAAAGCACCACAGTTACGGTGGAAATCTTGCTTTTCAACAACCGAATCCGGTGAAAAAACTTTATTAAATTCTGTGGCGAAGATCGAACATGTTCTCGGTGCAGATAATATGTTTTTTATGAATCATCAACTAATTTCTGCCGATGCATTTACTCCGCTTCTTAAGATCCGGGAAGATGACAGTAGTTTACTTATGGGTATAGCTTTCGAAATAGAATCAGCCGCAATCAAATTGTTAAATTTTCCGTCCTCTTTGAAGAATTCTATGCAGCCTTTTTACGGCGGTCTTGATCACTTTTTTAAATTTGATCGAAAAGATATAGCGTCAAGGCATCAGCAATTTCGCAGCCATGATTTACTTTTTTTGCGTCATCAAGGGCTTACTTTGTTTTGTCTGTTTGAGCTAATCAATTGGATCACGCTACGACCTTTAAGCTCCGGAGAGAAAATTGATTTTGTAGGAAATCGGTCAACCAAAGAATTTGATGTTCAATTTGAAAAAGTGTTGCACTACTTGCAAAGCTCGATTCCTGCTTTGTTAGGCAAAGCTTTGATTCCTTTTCAAGAACTGGTTTCACTAAAAGTTAAAAGCTTATTTGTGGATTTCGTGGAAAAGCTTTTTGATTCCTTGATGCAAGACCGCATTTTGCTTTTCGAAGGCCACCAGATAATTGAAGTTAAAGATGTGCAGGCCAAGGTTCTTCCCCAGATCAGGTTTTTGATATTGCATTTTATTGAATCAAGCCAGGGTCGCTTTCTTACAAAATCCCAAGCTCCGTTAGGGGAAAGATTTGTTGCCCAGCTTGCTTTATGGACCGAGCCCACAGTGGTTAAAAATGAAGTTGCTGATTATCAAAAGCAAATGGTGTGGATGGACATAGGTAGATTTGATAAGTATCTTATAGCCTTGTTGTTTGAACTAAGTGATGCCGGTGTTGATGTTGAACTTAACGGAATTCCGTTACTTGGTCATGAAAATCCCTTTAATTTTGTGTTTGCGGTCAGTGAAAATTCCCAGTCTCAAGATAGCAATTGGTTTGATCTGCATCCGCAGATTTTCTTCAACGGCACACGTGTCATGCCTGAAGAAGTCAAAATTAATTTTGGTCAAGGAGATGTGGGATTTATCGAGTATCAAGGCCAGCTTTACCGCATTGATAAAAAACAAATGCCTTCGTTAAAATCATTACAAAAATTCTGGAATAAAATTAAAGGCAACAAGGATATACAACAACGAAATAGTTTTGGGGAAAAAATCTATCGACTTGATCGATCACAGGCCCTTGAATTACTGATGTTAAAGGCGCAGGGCGTGGATGTGCAAGGCGAAGGAGAATGGAAGCGTATTTTTGAGTACTTTGAAAAAGGTCTCGGTACAGATCGTATTCAGCTTCCCGAAGGGATGCTTGAGAAACTATTACCTCACCAGCTGGAAGGTGCTCAGTGGCTGCATGATCTTTATGAATTAAAACTAGGCGCTATACTGGCCGATGAAATGGGATTGGGTAAAACATTTCAAGTCTTGGCGTTCTTGATTAGCTTACAAACTCGTAAAAAATTGAAAAAGTGTTTAATCGTTGTGCCGACTTCATTGGTGTATAATTGGCTTGATGAGAAAAAGAAATTCGCGCCACAGTTGCCGTTTGTCATTTTCCAATCGGCAGAAAAAGAAAAGATTGCTGAAGAACTTAAGAATAACGAGCCCCTTATACTTATCACAACCTACGGGTTACTTAATGAAAATCCAGATTTTTTTCAAGCTGAAGATTGGAATGTTTTAGCTTTTGATGAAGCGCAAAATTTAAAAAACATCACTTCGCTGCGGTCAGTTTCAGCTAGAAAGCTTAAAGCTCAATTTAAAATTTCGATCACCGGAACGCCGATGGAAAATAATTACGTCGAATATTTTTCACTTTGTGACTTGATCGTCCCGGGATGCCTAGGTGATATTGATTCTTTCCGTCGTGAATATTTCAATAAACCAGTTACGACCGAAGCACTCAAGAGTTTAAAATTAATTACAAAACCATTACTACTTCGAAGATCAAAACAACAAGTGCAGCTGTCTTTGCCAGAAAAAACTGTTGAAAAAGTTTTCTTGCCATTTGGCCCAGAACAAAAAGAGATTTATATGAAAATGGCCATGACATTTTCTCGCCAAGTAGAAGCTTTGATCCAAGACCAAGGAGAGCGAAAGGCGCAGATCGCAATGTTTTCGGCACTGATGCGCTTACGCCAAATTTGCTCGGACCCAGCAGCGGTTCCGGGGGTTGTCTACCATGAGCAACCTGCGAAGATTGAGCATTTTCTTGAATCGCTAAAAGATCATCTGGAAAATCAAGAAAGCGTCATTGTCTTTACTCAGTTTTTGTCAACCTTAGGGCGTATTGAGAAAGAATTAAAACAACTTAAGGTGCCGACATTTACTTTACAAGGTAGTGTAAGCTCGAAAGAAAGAATCCGTTTAATTTCAGCATTTCAGAATAGTGCCGAGCCCGGCGTTATGTTAATGACGCTTAAAACTGGTGGCGTTGGATTGAATTTAACGAAGGCATCCGTGGTTTATCATCTTGAACCGTGGTGGAATCCGGCCGTTGAAAATCAAGCGACCGATCGGGCGCACCGCATGGGGCAAACCAAAAGCGTCAAAGTTTTTAATCTTTTAATAGAAGGCAGTTTAGAAGAACGCATTGCTGACTTAAAATTAAAAAAGCAGGCTTCCTTTGACCGTCTTTTCGGGAATGATGAACAAGTTAATGACAGCGGTTTTGAAGGCTCTAGTGGCTTAACAAAAGAAGATTTCTTTTATCTTTTAAAATAAACGAAGGTTGGCAGGCATGACAAACAACGATGTCATTCGAAGTGTTCGATATATATTAAATATTGGTGAAAAAAAAATTGTCGAGATCATGTCCCTGGCTGGCTTAAAAATCGAACTTGTGGATGTTCAAGATATGTTAAAGGAAGAAGATGAGCCGAATTACCTGCGCTGCGATGACGAAGTCATGGTGCATTTTATGGATGGCCTTATTTATTTTAAAAGGGGAAAGGATGAAAGCCGGCCTTTAATGCCTTTCGAATTACCAGTATCGAATAATTTAATCTTAAAAAAATTGCGTGTGGCTTTTGAACTGAAGGAAGAAAATATCCATGATATTTTTGTAAAAGCAGAGCATCCGTTAGGGCGCTCTGAATTAAGTGCATTGTTACGAAAAAAAGACCACCCAAATTACCGTATTTGTGGTGATCAGGTGCTACGCTATTTTTTGAAAGGCCTAAAGCTTAAAATACGCGGCTAAGCGCATTAGATTCGTTACATGCCGAATTCATCAATATTGCCGTTGAAGTTCTAAGTCATTTCATATTAGCATTACCGGTATCAACCTGAGGAGATTACAATGTCACAAGATTTAAAAGAAGAAATAGAACGCCTAAAAGCGGAAAATGAAGCTTTGAAAAATAAAAAGCCGGGTGGTGGAGCTTTAACCATGAAGGTCAGTGAAAAGGGCGCTTTATCTGTTTATGGAATGGGACGATTTCCTGTCACTTTATATAAAGAGCAATGGCTAAAGCTTTTAACTATCGCAGAAGAAATCAAATCTTTCATTAAGGCCAATGAAAGTACTTTAAAGACGAAGGACTAATGTCCACAAACGTTGATAAAGTCGCAGATCCCATACTTATATCTCCGGCATATTTGTCACCGCCGTCTTTAACGGCAGTGATTGAGTCTTTTGTGCAGCGGGAAGGAACGGATTATGGTCCGACCGAAATCTCTCTAGAGCAAAAAATTTTAAATATTCGCAGAAGAATGGAAAAAAAGGAAATATTTTTGGTCTTTGACCCGGATACGGAAAGTATAACATTTCTAACTTCCAGCGAGTGGCAAAAATTTAGAAATAAAAATGAAGTCTCTTTATGACTTCAGCATTTGTTGAAATTGGTCGTACTCAAGAATTAACGATCCTTCGTGAAACCCATGAAGGCCTGTGGCTTGACGGCCAAAATTTGGGTGAGATTTATCTGCCAAAGGTTGCTGCCAACAAAGCCGTAGTAAATAGTGAAAAAATACAAGTTTTTATTGGTTATGACTCTGAGGATAGGCTGATAGCTATGACCCAGTTTCCCGTGGCTGAAGTTAGCGATTTCGCAGTTCTAAAAGTTATTGCAACAGAGCGCATGGGAACCTTTCTAGACTGGGGATTGCCAAAGGATTTGTTCCTGCCATTTTCTGAGCAACCCCACGAGCTTAAAGTGAACGAAGAAATAATCGTGTATATTTATTTAGATAAGTCACAGCGTATTTCGGCATCGATGCGTTTAGATAAATTTTTAAAAAAGATCGCAAACCCTGGTGAATTCAGCGAAGGCCAAAATGTCGAACTTCTAATTTCTGGACGAACTGAATTAGGATACAAAGCCATCGTCAATGGAACTCATCTAGGTATTTTATTTGAAGACGAAGTCTTTCGGTCTTTATATTACGGTGAAAAAACCAAGGGGTTTGTAAAAAAAATCCGTTTAGACGGCAAGTTGGATTTGGCCCTGTTAAGGGCCGGGCATCTAGCTGCCGAAGAAATTGGGCCAAAAATTCTAGCACTGCTTAATGAAAATAGCGGGTTTCTAGGGATTAACGAAAAAACAGAACCTGAGAAAATATATCAAATGTTTGGAGTAAGTAAGAAGAAATACAAAATAATTTTAGGCGGACTTTACCGCCAGCGCCTTATCAGTATCGATGAAGATGGCATTCGCTTAATAAAAAACCCCGCAAAATAATTGCGGGGTACATTTTTACTTATATAGTAAACTGATTACGCTACATAATGACTGTAGTCGTAGGGTATTGACGTAATTGTTTTTTTTCTACGTGATTGCAGTGATGCCATTTGACGATGCTTACGTCCCATCACTTCTCTTAAAGTGTCGGTCACTTTCTGCACGCAGTCGTAAAAATGGTCGCCATCCTTATGCACTCTCAGCTGCCCCCTTAGTCCCGGAATTTTCAGCCTTACTTCGCATTGAAAATGAGGCTTACGTTCTTCAGTCCGGTGACGGTCTTCCTGAACTTTCACGAAGATTGTTGAATTATCATAATTTTTTAGAAATGGTGCAATGGACTCCTCGATTTTGGTTTGTAAGTAACTTTCAAGGTTCTCGGTTCGTTTAAAGTCGCGGATCACAATTTTTGTCTGCATTTATCCTCCCCTTAGATGACCGCAAGTTAAGTTTTGCGGTTACTTATGATTATTCAACTTGCCAATACATTTGTTAAATATATAATATCGAACTAATACATAGGAAAAATTGATATATGAATTACAATCACCTTTACTATTTTTATGTCACAGCTAGGCTCGGCGGCGTTAGCAAAGCCGCAAAAGTGTTAAACATCAGTCAGCCTTCGCTCAGTATGCAAATTAAAACGTTTGAAACAAGTTTAGGAAAAAAACTGTTTCAAAAAATGGGTCGAGGAGTCCAGTTAACACTAGACGGCGAAAAAGCGTATCGTTACAGTCAAAAAATATTTGAAGCCGTTGATGACTTTAAAAGTTATCTCAAGGGCAGTGATTCTGAAGCTTCAAAAATTAGAATTGGGATTAGTAACCAAGTCGAAAGTCCATTCGTTGCAGATCTTTTTTCAACGATTTACAAAAAAAATGAAAAATTAAAAGCTTCTGTACTTATTGCTTCTGGTTCGCAAAATCAGCTGCTTGAGCAACTTCGGCTACAGCAAATTGATATGTTGCTAACGAATTCTCCGGCCTATCATGCTGAATTTCAAATACGTGCTGAGGTCGATATGCAGGTCGGGCTGTTTATTGCTAAAAATAAATATCAAGAAATGTTTCGCGGACAAGATTTGCCAAGCACTTTTAAGCAACTACTAGCGGATCGTAGTTTAGATTTAGTTCTGCCCTCGGCGCGGCAAAAACTTCGACATGAAATAGATATTTTTTTGCAGCGCTATAAGATAAATAATTCGATCATCTTAGAAAGTGATATTTTATCCGTTGTTGCGCGGGCCTTGGTGGATGGTCTAGGGATCGGATTTTTACCGATCCCGTACGTTGCCGAAGAAATTAAATTGAAACTACTGGTGGCCCTTGTTCCACAGGAAAAATTCTGGAGTCATCGGTTCTATGTTTTAAGCCGTCGCTTAGAAAAGTTAGATCCTGTTTTAGAAGAACTCATCACCACGATTGCTGATCTTGAAAAGCACCCGCACTTTTTCGGCAAAAAGAATCGTAAAAAACTAAGCCTGCTTTAATGGCCAAACTATGGAGGCCGGTTTTTCAAGAAGTCTTTTAAAAACAGCATGATATAAAAGTCGACGTTTAGGAGCTTTTACTTGTCTTGCCTTGATAGCTAAAAATAATGCTAGCGAGAAAGAAACACCGACATTTAAAATAGCCATAATCAAAATACCACAGGCCGAAAGCCAGAACTGCGGAGTTGAAGCATAATCAATGGGAAGTGATGCCATCGATGCCGCCATCGCACCGCTAGATAAAGTCACGTGGCGAACTTCTATAGCAAGGCCCAGAAACTGTAAAATAACCGGGGTCATTCCTAGCAGAAATCCTAAAGAAATATTACTTGAAATGCCTAAAATATTTCGTTTTAGAAACATACCTATGGCACGAGCCCGCAAAGAACCAAAAATAAATATCATGCGACGATTAGCAGCCAAGGCAGGGGATATCTGATGAAACGTGTACCAGTTTTCGAACCATCCTGAAAATACACTTGATGCCCAAAGCAAGATTCCTGTGAAAGCCGCATAGAATGGCGTCAGGCCCAGAATCGAAAAACTTTTGATGTTGTGAACAGCTTCATCCGGGCTTAAAAGTGGAGTCTTAAAAAGAGCTGCATACCCCCAACAAATAAAATAAGTTACCGGTATGACCCCGATGACGTTACCCACAATAGCTGCAAACTGTGATCGTACAAGATGAATGATTTCATCGACCAAGCCAGCAAGTTCGGCTGGATTTTCAATATGATGCATCTGGGCTGCAAGCGCCGGCGCAGTCGATGCTGGCTGTTTTGTTCCTAAGGTAAAGTGGTTAAAGTGAATAAGTAAGAAACTAAACGAATAATTTAAGCTTGCGGTCAGTCCGTAATAAAAACTTTCGAAGTGAACAAAATGCAGAAGAATTTTCATCAAGACCGTAAAACAAGTTACCACTCCGCCACCCAACGAGCTTTTAAATAGCAGGAGATATTCTTTTGGATCCCTGGTTATGTAGTGCTCGCCACTGATTGCGTTTCGTTCGACTATTTTTTTGGATAACAATGAAAAGCTTTTATTTATAAAAGAAGTGATGCTTCGGCTTTCGATATTATCTGCGACCAGGCTTTTGATAAATAGTGCAAGGCGGTTAGGATCAACAGGATTAGTTTGTAGCAAATATAAAATATCTTTAATTCGGTGAAGTAAGTGCTCTAAGCGATCGATTTTATACACGATTTGGACGCTAACACCGTTATTATTTAAGTGGGCTTGGACTTCTGTTAGCGCCTGATAACAGGCTGTGATTTTATCTTCAATTTGCTTTGCCACAGACATTCTTTTTTGCAAATCAGGCTCGGTGATAAACTGTTCGATCGATTCTGGCAATTGATGAAATGGCAGTTTTTCGAAGTGAGATACAGCTAAGCGCTTTCGTAGGTCGGCTGAAAGGCCTAACCCTTGAACTTGTAAACCCAATAAAAATAAGGCTTGTTCACAGTCCAATTTTAGACTATTCCAATTTTCTTCTTCAACGGTCAGCGAGAAATGAAATAAGTCCAAAATTCTTGAGAATGTCAGCTGGTCTAAAAGATGAAACCATTCGACGTCCTGGGCACTATGAAAATTTTCGCTAAAGATAAAAGATAATTCATTTTCGCGGGGCACCTGCGGAAGTATTTTTCCATTTATACGACTAATCAACTCGCCCGTAAAATGATCTTCCGTAAATAAGCCTGTTTGAATAAAAAGTTCTAAACCTTTTGTATCCTTAATAATTGATCTCAGTGTCTTTGCAGTATTTTCTTTCCAGAATAAATTGCGATCTAGAACTTGTAGTAGATAACGTACCCGCGCCGCCTGTGGGGCACCTGTAGAAAAATCAAAATCGTGCTTGACCATGCCTTCTCGGCGAATCCATTCGATCAAATCGAAAAGCCAATGCATACGTTGTTTTAGCGAGTTTGTCGCTAAAGGGGTGTTTTCTAAAATGACATTGATTTCTTTTCTTTGGTGAAAAGCATTACGAAATCGGATTTTAAACGGAGTTGTCATCGGATAAGGCATGATAGCTTGTTACAATGATTTTTTTCTGAAGTCCATGAGCGATTCCTTACGCTGTTCAATTTAGAACAGTGTAAGGAATATCGTTAACTACATAGCAATTGGGAATGAAACGCTTGCAATATAACCAGTTTGAGTTCCGTAAACATTGTCAAATGAGCTAGCTCCACTAATCGGAGTAAAGCTTACGCTGTTACTTTTATATTTTGCCACTTGGTATTCCAAATTTAAGCTGACAGTAGCTATATAAAAACCACCGCCCACGCGGTAACCATTGAAGCCAGTGTACTTAATATCTAAGGCACCCATTTTATCTGGGTCTAGCATTCCATCGGCGATATAAGTTCCCCAGATTCGAAGTCCTGCTAATGGAGTTTGCACGCCTAAAGTAACGCCTCCATTGTAAGCCTGAGAGTCGGCAGAATCATTTAATGCGCTTGATTCATAACGAGGCTTTGAGTAGCGAAGATCGGCGGCAACAAACAATACGTCGTAACAGTGAAAACCAATGCGTGCGCCTAATCCAAAACCCTTTACATTTTCATTGGAGCTGCCGAAACCTGGATAATCTAATTTTAAAGTGCCAGATTCGTAGGTGATTGCCGGTTCAATAAATAATCCTGAACCGTGATTATTATTCGTCATAGTATCATCAGCAAATGCTGTAACACTTAGTAAAGCTCCAAGAATGATGGGACTTATAATTTTGAAATTCATTGAGGTCTCCTTTGTTGATTGTTGGTTCTATTCTGATCATTAGATAGCAACGGCTACGCCACTTATCAGTTCGAAAATAGATGGAATTAATAAAGAAATTACGTTGGGTTGGGGCATTATTGAAAAAAATCAAAATAACTTGAGTTTAATTGTCTCATTCTGCTAGAAAGGTCTCATGATTTTGCCCTTAGAAATGCGTGAGGCTTATCTAGAGCGTCGCCGACAAGAATTAGCTTTAATTAAAAATGAAACAAAAGCTTCAGCACTTCTGTTGGCGAAAAAAGTGGGTCATCAATTGAAGGGTAATGCAAAAAGTTTTGGATTTGAAGAATTTGAAATGGTGGCAAAAAAACTTGAGCTAGCAGCGCAAGGCCAAGATGTTTACATCCTGGCCTTGGCTATATCTGAGTACGAAAATGTTCTTAATTTATGCGCGCAAAGACTTGTGCTGGAAAAATCGATAAGCAACAAGCAATAACACAGCTCCAAAAACGGCAGCGATAAAGCCAGCTGGATGATCTGGCGCATACCATCCAGCTTGCACACCAATAAAGTGAGCTAATCCAGAGCCAATAACACCGATAATCATTGTAAAAACCCAACCGCCCGGATCTTTCCCTGGCATTAAAAGTTTTGCAACAGCACCGATAATTAAACCAATTATTAATGACCAAAGCATATTTTACCTCGTTATTAGTTATTAACTTATTAAACGCGACGACGTGCTAAAAAAGCACCCGCTAGTAAACCTATACCAGCAGCACCTAAAGCAATATAAACTGGATTTTCTTGCGCAAAAGTCATTGCTACATCAGCATATTCTTTAACTTTTTTCTGAGCTTGTTCAGCGCCTAAACGGATTTGCTCTGTGATTTCTTCTGGTGATCCAAAAGTTTCTGCAGCAGAGTTTTTGGTATCCCTGTAAGGCTGCTTAGATGAAAAGCTAGAGCCTGAGTTTGATGAAGTGTTCATTCCAGAACCGCTTGAAGAAGTTCCCATTCCTGATTTTGTGTCTGTTGGTGCGTTCATTATATCTCCTTTGTGTGTCGTTTTTATTTTAGCCATTAAATACAATTTCATAATTGCAAAGCTAATTGTGGGGATTCAAATGCAAGACTTAAACCATGTTTTAGAAAGGACAGAAAGCTCTAGATGATTTTCTCACGTTTGTAGCGAGGCACTTTTCCTTGATGTGGGGTTAAAAAAAAGGAGCACTAGGGGTACG
>JAYUWH010000013.1:0-7655 GCA_043753645.1 Bdellovibrionales bacterium | reverse complement strand
GAAGTCCTGCATCGGGTTCTCGTTGTGGAATCGGCGGAGCTTCAGGTTCACGTGGGCTTGCCCCCGGCACGTTTTCTGTTGGCAACCGAAGTGGCTTTTGGCCATCTTCTTCAGCATGAACGATACAGTTGATGGATAAGACAATTAAAACTGCCTTAGTAAAATGAACGCGTAACATATTCTTCCTTTTGTTTGGAATTATTGAGACATTGACTAGGAAAGCAAACCCCATGCCCGCTGTGAAAACCATAAAAGGGGCCAACGTGACACCTTTTATGCGGCAGTGGGCGCAGCTGGTTCTAAATTTTATTAATGTTGTCATGAATTAAATCAACATCTTCTGTGCGGCATGATGTTGAGCTTAAAAATATAAGCTGCGCTCCGCCGCAAATATAAAGATTGTAGATTAATTTATTTTTAGCAATTTCATTTTCAAGTTCGATGATTGCTCTATTTTTATCTATAGAACCACTGTAGGTTACGCGATCGAAATAAACCCAACTTGGCGGTGCTAGATACTCGGCCCGACAATCGATGGGTTTCTAAGTTCGTACTATAAAACACAGTGTTTAGTGTTGCATACAGTGATTAAAAGTTCTGCGCTTTCGGCTACTAGGTTTGCCGGCACATGGCTTTGAGCTTGTAGTGTAATACTTGATGCAAACAGATTTAATGACAAAATCATTCGAAGTTAAGACAGGAGCACAACGTGCGAACTAGCTTGGCGGGGAACTTCGACAATTTTAATCAATCCGCAGACTAAGAAATTTAGCTGCAATGGATTCGTTTATTCAAAATCTTGAAAAATATCCTCAGTAAATCAAAGACACACTGCAAATTTCAAAACTCAGTGAAATTCGTTGCAAAAGACCCATTCCAATTACACAATTTTAACAACAACGACGGCCAAACTAAATGTTAGAATTGAACAATTCCGGCTTAATTCTTCCTATCCTCTTTTGGCCTCGCCGAAAGGTTATACAGTGAGCTTTCAAGAAATTTTCGAAACACAAAAAAAATATTCGTGGATTTTAAGACAGGAGTCTATTTCTTCTAGAAAGAAGATTCTAAGACACTTATTGCAAGTTGTGCTGAAGGCCGAACAGCAGATCTGTGCGGCTCATCAAAAAGATTTCAACAAACCGGCTTTTGAAACACTGCTGACTGAAATTTATCCAGTCGTTAAAGAGCTTCGTCTGATTTTGCGGCAGCTTTCGCAGTGGTCAAGGCCAGAATCTGTTGCTAGCGGAGCCCTGCTTTTTGGAAGTCGCTGCGAAATTCGCCAAGAACCCAAGGGCACCGTTTTAATTATAGCCCCATGGAATTATCCTTTTTCTTTGTCCTTGGTTCCGTTGGTTTCTGCTATTGCTGCTGGCAACACTGTTATCTTAAAGCCCTCCGAGTTGACTATCCATGTAAGCTCATTGATTGAAAAAATAATCAATGAAGTTTTTCCTAAAAAACTGGTTGAAGTTATTCTAGGTGGTGCCGAAGTATCTCAAAAACTTTTAGACCTGCCGTTTGATCACATCTTTTTTACTGGCAGCACCGCTGTAGGAAAAATTGTAATGGAAAAAGGGGCAAAAAATTTATCATCTGTTACACTAGAACTTGGCGGAAAATCCCCGGCACTGATTCATTCCTCGTGTGATCTGGATTTAACGGCTTCAAAAATACTTTGGGGAAAATTTATAAATGGCGGACAAACCTGCGTAGCACCAGATTATGCTTTTGTTGATGAAAGCATTTGTGAAGTCTTAATTTCAAAAATGCAGCACAAAATTCAACAGCACTATGGCCAAACTACCTCAAGTGCTTCCATTATTTCAGAAAAGCATTTTTTAAGATTAAAAAATTTGCTTATTGAAGCATTTAGGAATGGCACGCAGGTTTATTCCATGGCGAAAAAAATATCAGATGAAGAAGACCTTTTATCCTTATTTTCAAAAAGCAGTTTGCACTTTCCACCGTTTCTTGTTCTGAATCCGAAAGATAATTCCAAACTAATGCAAGAAGAAATTTTTGGCCCAATTCTTCCCATTTATTCTTGTCGCGATATGGACCAGGCCATTCAGTTCATTCAAAGTCGACCTAAGCCATTGGCTCTTTATATTTTTTCTAGGAACACGGAATGGACTGAAAGCGTTTTGCAGCAAACGTCGTCTGGTGGAGTTTGCATGAACGACACGCTTTTGCATTTAGGCAATCACAACCTGCCGTTTGGCGGAGTGGGTGAAAGTGGAACCGGAAACTATCATGGGCTTCACGGCTTCAAAACTTTTTCTCATCAACGAGCGGTCTTAAAACAAGGTGTCTTCGCCCGCGCCATCACGTACTTTTATCCTCCCTACAATCCGTTAAAATACAAATTGTTCCGGCTGCTTGTGAGATTGGGATTTTAGTAAAAATTAGGCTAAACTAAATGAATTCTCTAAACTTACGATTAAGATTGACAGCTCTATTGAGACTGAGGATAAAAACCAGGTGAATAAGTTAACGATGATCGTTTTTGTGCTCGTAGCCTACTTTTATGCGGCTGAAACGGAAGCAAATAGCTGGCAGCCCTCAGAGAAGTGTCTTGCTGCTGAAACTAGTTTCTTAAAAGCATTTCGCAAACTGCAAGCTCAGTACCGAAACTATTCAAATATTGAAATGCTGGATGAGAATAAACCGACGTGGCATTGGGGACATCTCCCAGAGGCTGTTTATTTATCCCATGGCTTCATTGGTACGCCCGAAGAAATGGCGTCAACGGCAAAGGCGTTAGAGGCCAAAGGTTACACCGTCATAAATGATATCATTCCTGGTCATGGGTTAGACGGCTACGTCGCCAACAAATTTGATGAAAACTTTTGGCGGATGCATGTGAATAAAAACATTCGAAATGTAGCGACATGTTTTAGTAAAATTCATTTTGTTGGCTTTTCAACGGGTGCCCTGTTGATTCATGACTTTTTAATCAGAAACCAAAAATTTAATGCGGCCTCGGTCTCGTTTTATTCTCCATTTTATCAACCACGAAATCAGTATTCTGGATTTTTAAAGGCTGCAGCTCGTTTTTTCACACCTGTGGTTTCAACCTCACGGCTTTATTTTCTAACTCATTTTCCAGATATTAAGGTGGCTATTTTAAAACCTCGAAATTATCTTCAGCTCTTACCACTTGATGCCTCCGATGCGGTGATTCGATTAGGGGAAAGCGTCAGTCAATCACAGCTTACGCCACTGAATACTCCCGCGCTTGTTTTCGCTTCGGATACCGATATGCTTAACAGTACTGAAACTGCGCTCAGAATTATGGCTCGAGATTTTCCAAATCTAACTGTCGACCATTTTACTGATGGTTATGTGCCTCACCATTTGATGGTCAGGGAAGTCAGCGTTCAAGCTTCAGCGGTCATTCGAAAAACAGTTCAGTTTATTTCTGACCAGTAACGTGCTGTAACTTGCGATTCATCATCGGAATATAAATCATCGGCACTAAAGCAAGAATGACCATCACGGAATAACCGAAAGGCATTTTCATAGCGGCTTCATTTTTATCTAGTTGCTGGAATTTGACCGTGGCCTTTGCGTGATGATGGGAATGAAATCCTAAATTATAAAGCATAATATTAGTCAGTACAGATGCCGAATCCCACGCGTGTTGCGGCTTAAAAGCCAAATAAAATCCGTCCTGATTTTTACCACGAACCAGGCCATAATGCTCAATGTAATCGACGGTTTGCAACAACAAGATAGCAACGGCCGAGATAGCCCACCAAGTAAGTACTGTTTGCATTCCCCATATCATGTAAATTGCTGTGGACAGGGCTGCCGAGACAAAACTGTAGAATAAAATTTTCTTTGAATCAATTTTATAAGCTCCGTGTAGCGCTCCAAAAAAACATCGCATCCAAAAAAAATAAACCGATTCATTTTTTCTTGCGGTGGCCGGATCCTCTGGGGTAGCGACATATTTATGATGGCCCACCACATGCTCGATTCCGTAGTGCGCAAAATTCGTTAACATTAAATTGTAAACGCCAAGACCTCGTTGCCAGCGCTCACGGCGATGGACAAGTTCATGAGAGCTTGTGATCCCAAAGCCCCCCAGCACACAACCCGCTGACAAAACGATTCCAAATAAATCCAAAAACTGGGTTTGCTGTGCCGCCGCTGTCAACGACACAAAAAGAAATACAGTCAGCACGAATGGCATTAAATAAAGCGACCACTCAGAAACTTCAGAATCAAAATTTTTTGGCTCGAAGCGAATTTTCTGAAACAGAAGCTCTAGCAGTGGATAAATTCCAAAAAAGAAAACAAAGCCTATCCAAATCGCCCAACCACCAGCGACAATTCCAACGGCAGTTATAAAAATAATTAAATTTGGAAAAAAATAAATCATATTTGCCTATTCATGTATTTCTTAATAAGTGCTGACGGAACATAGGCATTTTAGGCCCATACCCCAATAGCTGCAAGACAAAGTGCAAAAGATAAAACTGTAATACTCATTAATCCTCCGATGAGTTATTTTTAGAAAGTATTCCACTGAGTTTTTATTTTGTAAAGAAACCAAAGCGTTTTGAATCTAGATTTTGATCAATAATTCTTTAACCCACCGCCAATAGCAGTGGGTTAAAGAACCCAGCTGTGGCCTAAATTTGGCCGCACTTTGTGGCCAGAATTATTGACTTCTGTTCTGGCTGACCATAAAAATACATTCCATGGGAACACAAACACCAGTTGAACCTTATTTGGATCAAATAGATTTTCGAAATTTTCTGCAACGAACATTGGTGCAGAGATGTAAAACGAACCCAAGTTATTCCTTGCGCGCGTACGCAAGGGCCCTTTGCGTTGATCCGTCCTACATATCAAAACTTCTTAATGGAAAGCGGGACATTTCACCAAAGGTCGTGCAACGACTAGCTCCAAAATTAGGTCTAAGCCCTGAACAAATTAGAAAAATTTCTAATTCTAAGAAAGACCTAAAAAAAAGCGAACAATTGGTTGTGGCAAGTGCCTTACAGGCCAACTACACCCAATTGACCGAAGATATTTTTCAGCTTATTTCTGATTGGTATCACTATGCCATTCTTGAACTTGTAACTATCGAAAAATTTAAGTCCGAGCCCAAATGGATTTCAACTATGCTAGGAATTAAAGTTGCTGAAGTGAATGATGCCTTACAGCGCCTATTTCGATTGGGTATGCTAAAGAAAAGTGAACGCGGAAGCTACATTGTAGTGCCTAAAAACCACAGTACAATCGGCAATCAATACACGACAACCGCATTAAAAAAGATGCAGGAGCAAGTTCTTTCAATGGCAATTGGCGCTTTGCAAGAAACTCCAATCGAAGAAAGGGATCAAAGTGCTATGACCATGGCAATTGATTCTGATCTTTTACCCGAAGCCAAACAGAAAATAAAAAAATTCCGCAGAGAGCTCTGCGATTTTTTGCAGACAGGCAGAAAGACAGATCGAGTGTATCACTTGTCACTTTCTCTTTATCCAGTTAGTAAAAAAATTAAAGTAAAGGTATAAAAATATGAATAGAAACAAAATTTTTTCGTTAGTATTGATGTTGGCCCTGTGGGCACCAGTTGTTGTGTACGCCGGACAGGAAAGTCACGGTGGTGATCTGGTCATTTGTGCGAACAAGCCCGTCGTCACGTTGGACTATTATCATGCCTCGTTGCCAACGTTTTCAAACCCGACACCAAACATAATAAATATTTCCAATATGACTAGCGAACAGGTGGTGGAATTTTTCAGCTCTCGACTGAAAGGCACAGTTCTTCAAAAAAAATTTAATGAAGCTATTGAATTTTTAGGCCCTTTAGATCGTTGGATTTTGAAAAGCCTTGAAGACATAAACGATTCGAATGAGCCGTATCAACTGCCCTCCACTTGTCAACGCGTTCAAGGAGCTATGCGGTCGGCAGACACCATGTACATTGAACCAAAATATGGCGCAGTTCTAACCGCAAGCCAAAAAGGAATGCTTCAAGTTCACGAGGCGCTGTATTATATCTCTAATTTAAACAGTTCTGAAAAAGTTAGAAATTTAATTCGTACGCTGATGCTTTTAAATAGCAGCGAAACGGAAATTTCTGACAGTCTTCATTTAATAAATCGAGTAGTCTATCCCTATGAGCAAAATCTTGAAAAGTTGACGGGGTTCTATCTTCCTGAGAAAAAAATTGATGGCCTTAAAGGTCAAATCTTATTTTTCAAAATCGAAAGCTTACCGGCTAACAAACAGGATGAAAAACCGCGCATAGATGCTTGCTACAGTAGTGATGAATATCACTACGACTATTCATGCCAGGCAGGTAGAACTAACTTTATCTGTAATAAGGAAGGAACTTTTTGTGAGGTGCAGTCGACATCAGTCAAAGATGGCTGGGCTGCTGGCTGCAAAATTACATTCGGCGAAACACTTGTAAAGTTGGACTTAGCATGTCCCAACGGTGAAACACAAACCTATTTCCGAAAAATTAGATAAAAAGGGGATTTCAAATGCAAAAATTAATTTTAACAATTTTATTAATAGGGCTATTAAGTGCAAATTCCAAAGCTGAAAGCGAGCAGTCCATTGGTGGCGACTTAGTATCATGCCCTGGCCAAGAAACAGTTACGCTTGCATTTTTTCACACAGTAAGACCAGTTCTTGGTCCGACCAAACAGGCTATGCCAGATTTCGCAAATTGGACCGATACCGATGCAGTTAATTTTTTTCGAGATCGCCTGAAAGATACATTTTTATTGCAAGATTTTGATCGGGCGTTGGCCGCTATGGGAACGATAGACAATTGGCTAATTGCAGATTTTATTAATAAAGACTTCAACAACGATCCATATACAATCCCTTCTCAATGTTTTAGAATCAAAGCGACAAGGCGGATTTCAAATGTGACCTACATTGATCCAGCATACACATCTACACTTTCTAGATTTCAGCTGGGACTATTAAGAGTTCACGAGGCACTGTATCAGGCCTACAATGAAAACCATCACAGGTCGTTCAGCGCGGACGATGTCCGCGACTTGATGAGAAAGCTTTTGATCCTTGACACCCCTAAATCTCAGATCGAATACTCGCTTAAGCGTTTTAAAAATCCAGATGACAGAAGAAAGCCAATATATTTGTATGAAGATATTTTGTACAGTTGGTTTGATGGCCATTGGATGTTTAATACCATCAGGTATAAAAGCCAAGATAGTAGTGGTTGCCAAGCAGACCGTGAAGGCTGCGATCTGGTTTTCACTATGGAAACAGAAGGACAGAATATTTTTGCACGTTATGATGACGGGGCCAAAAGTGACTCCATGAAATTCTTATGCACAGCAGATGGTCTAAACTGTAAAATGGTTGAAGGGGAAACCCGTTTCATCTTCAAAGTAGGCTGCGAGCTAAGTCTAAATACTTTCGCAAAAACTCTGACATTTACATGTCCAGACACTAGCAAGATAAGGGTTTATAAACTCTTATAAAAATGAATCGATAAAAACATGGACCTTTTTGTGAATCTACTTGTTGCAAGATTGAAAAATTAAAAAATTAAGAAAATGAAAAGTTGCCTGATTGCAAATGTCCGTGATCGTGGCCATCAACTACTTCTGCTCGTCTTATCTTATGCGAGACTTATTCACTTTCGTTCA
>JAYUWH010000012.1:0-23014 GCA_043753645.1 Bdellovibrionales bacterium | reverse complement strand
GGTGGCGGCGGCTTTGCGGCAAACGGAGGCTTTGCTGGTGGCGGAGCAGCAGGCGGAGGATACCCAGGAATGGGCGGATACCCCGGCGCAGGCGGCGGATACCCTGGAATGGCAGCAGGCGGCGGCTTTGCGGCAAATGGCAGTTTCGCCGGTGGCGGTGCTGCGGGCGGAGGATACCCCGGCATGGGCAGCTACATGAATAATCCTCAAATTCAAATTCAGATGATGCAGCAACAACAGCAAATGTTGCAGCAGCAAATGCAATACTATCAAGCTCAGCAACAAGCGCAGATGCAAGAGTATCAACGTCGAATGCAAGTTCAGCAGCAAGCTGTGCAGGTTCAGCAGGAAATTGCCTCATTACAGATGCGGTTACAAATGCTTTACTCCGGAGCCTACCAAGGTTCTAGCGGTGGCGGCAGCATCGGTGGCGGAATTTATGGTGGAGTGACTATCGGCGCAGCGGCTCCAACACCTGGATACACGCCGGGTTATAACACCGGCGGAGCAATGCCAACTGGCGCAGCTCAAGCAACTGTTCCGGGTCCCGGCACGGCTCCGCGAACAGGCCGCTAAAAACATATCTTAAAATTTGACTAAATTAACGTTAACCCTCATCACTAATGAGGGTTATGTTTTTTAAAGTACCAAATGCTTTTGACAGTCACTGCCATTATTTAGCAACGGGCCAAGTTGCATCGGGTTTGAATTTAAAAAACCTGATTTCTGCAAATCATGTTTCACTTTTGGAAATTAAACCCCACCATTTTCAAGGTGATTGGCTTATTGGTTTTGGCTGGGATCAAAACAATTGGCCCTCAAAAGAATTTCCCGATCGTAAAATACTGGACGTTATTTTTCCAAATCATCCCGTTTTCTTTTCACGTAATGATGGCCATGCTTCATGGATTAACACCATGGGAATGAATTTACTTCGTCACCGTGGTTTTGATTTTACACGCCTTTTTAGCGGTGGAAAAATCGCTAGGGATTCAGCTGGCGAGCCTACTGGAGTATTATTTGATCAAGCTCATATCCAGGCTTTGCAATTGCTACCTCAATTCACCAGTGCGCAAAATCGAAATTTCTTACAGACTTCGCAGTCCTTGTTTAATCAAGGTGGTTTCACTCATGTGCGTGATCTTTCAATGAATTTCACAACCTGGAGCCAATTAGCCGAAATGGCAGAGAAAAAAGATTTAACAATCTGCATAGAAGCTTTTGTCACAATAGAAAAACTTTCCGAATTATCGCTGGTCCTAGATGAAGTTCGGCGGATGAAAGCTATGCCGAATTCCCAACTACGAATTCAAGGAGTGAAACTTTTTTTAGATGGTTCACTTGGATCGAAGACGGCTTATCTTTCAAAAAATTATCTTAACGAATCTTCACAGGGAATGCTGTGTTGGGATTTAGAAGAGGTGCGAACAGTTATGAAGGCAACATGGCTGGCAGGTTTTGATTTTGCTGTGCACACCATTGGTGATGAGGCTGTTCATCAAATTGCATTAACTGCGCGTTCAATATCTGGCGAAGCGATTTCGGGTCGATTGCATCTGGAACATGTGCAGCTTATAAGGCCAGAAACAATTCAATTGCTAAAACCGTTGCATGTGACCTGCCATATGCAACCTTGCCACTGGCTTAGTGATAAGGCTTGGCTAAAGAATATTTTACCAGCTGATCTTCTGAGCAATACTTTTTCATGGGAAGCACTTCGAAAAAATAAAATTCAAATTCAGTTTGGCAGTGATTCGCCCATTGAAACGCCATCCTTAATTCAAAATTTCAAAGCCTTACAGCAAAGTAGCGAACAGGGCTGGCCCAAACTTAACACGGATTGGACTGCGCTTCATTCGCATCCGGATAAAAAATGGACTTCAAGTTTTACCGAAATTAAAGATGAACAAATTCATCAGGTTTTTTTTAATAGTGAACCACTGTTTTAAAACTGAAATTGCACTTCGTAATGATTAGCCAGCATAACAGCACCTAAAGTCAGTGCACCAACTAACAACCAGCCCTTATTGTTGTTTACTGCTGTTGCAAATGAAGTCGCGTTTTGACTAATGGATTTAGTCCATCCACAACTGGCATTTGAAAAGATTTTCCACGAGGGATAGTCGGTATCGATTGTAAGTCTGGCACTTTCGCAAACACCGGCCACTAATTCAACTGTTTCAGACTGAAGACCTTTTAAACTGCTGTATCTTGGAGTCAGGTTGTAGTTAATTTCAACATACGGAATATTAAGATAACTTTTCTTCATTTTAATAAATTTAGAAATTGGAAGCGAAGTTTTAAAATAAACAATAAATTTTTCGTCAGTTGATCCGTTTTGCTTTTCTTTTTGTAATTCCAGTTGAATAAATTTAACTTCTTTTAAAAGCTGGTCGGCGCGGCTAAGGTTGGCTGCTTGTAGTTGAGAAAGTAAGCGCTCTAGCATTTCAAGCTGTAATACTGTTATCATTTCTTGTTGCAATAAGTTTTGAATATTCTTTACGGCACCATTTATAAATTCTTTGTTTGAAAGGTCTAAGGTCTCCATAAATGAATCAAACAACGGGGTTGGTTTAGCCATGACTTGATCTACAAAATATTTTGGCGTGCATTGATATCCATCGGCATGGCATTTATTGTTATACACTTCGAAAGAAACGGTATTATCAGGAATAAGTAAAGTGTCGGCCTTAGCCACAGTAAACATAATCAAATTCAGCAAAAAAATTGTGAATGCTTTCATAAAAGTCTCCTTAATTTTGGTATTCTATTCGGACCGGATGAATTTTCTTTTCGGCGTTTTCATCCTGTTTGGTTTCACGGTTTTGCACGACGGCCCAAAACGGCCCAGGCGTGCTCATGATCAGGTTCGACAGCTGGTCAGGCACTAACACAGCATACTGATTCGGATTCAATGGAGCTCGTAAGATTTTAACTTTTGTGGCAATTTTTCGGCTGCCACGTGCGGTTGCAGATCCTGAATATAAATCAACAACACCATACTGATCCATAAGGGCCGCCATCGAATCAGCATTGGCAAGCTCAACTGGAATTAAAACATATCCTTTAGGTATCATTGTGTCTGCGTAAATAGGTTCTTTTTTCGAATTTGCTGGTCCGTCTTTTTTTGGAGAAAAAGCAAAATAACAAATAATCAGAACTACAAACGAAATTAATAACATTTTATTCTGCTGGCTGATTTTTAACATTTTCATTAGTAAAACTCCTTTTTAGTTCATGCGATATTTTATGTTTTTTGATTTCTAAACGGTGGCGATCCATCAGTCCTTGAAAGACTAAAAACAAGCTGCAAAGAACAGTCATAACAAATACAGCTTCGATAAGAACTTGACCCTTTATATTTCGATGGACCATTTTTCATCTCTTTCTTCGGGAACGGCTTGGCAGTGCATTACGAAACTAGGTTGCGCATCAACCAATGTCTGTGCATCACGTCGTGTCTGATATTTCATCTGCCAAGTAAAAGCCACCATTTGTAGCCGTTTGTAGTCATCTTGCAATTCGTAGTTAGGAGCGATTCCGTAACTTATAGCCCGGACGGACATTCTTGCCATGCGTTCCGGATAAATAGTAAAAAACGTCATTAAAAATGACTGCCAACGCTTGGATTGAACAATGGAATTTTGCAGCATCTGCGTTGTTATAGCGGCTAATTTTAGATTTATAAGAAAATTTGTCGAAGAAATCAGGCTGCGCTGAGAGCGATCTAATTTCATTTGGTCGGCTTCAATTTTGGCTAATTCTGCTGCGACTTTTATATACGCCGGACCGAATGAAAAAGGTAGCTCTGCTAGTTTTAAATCAAATTGTAATTGCAAAGCCGTCGAAAGGGGATTTAATGCAAACAAAGTTTTTTCAGCAATTATTATTTCTTTTTGCAACTGAATAGATTCTGTCAAACAGCTTTTTCTAAATTGCGTTTTTGCTTCCGCTAAAAAACTAATAAAAGCAAATGTCATCATCACAGTTCCAAATGCACTTAAAAGTAAAATTATCTGCACGCTGCAGAAGCCTTGTTTATTTTTAGTCGACAGCAAGTTCAAGAGTTAGCTCGCTTTCCAATTTTGTTATTGATGCAAAATTTGATAAAGCCTCGATAGCCAAACGGGCCGAACTTCCTTGAGTACGATCCTGTACGACCACCGTCTTAAAGTTCAGTGCTAGCAATTTGGATTTAAGCGCTTGGACGCACGTGGTTTTTTTTTGTAATTTACACACCAAGGCGTCTTCAAGTAATTCATCTAGCACTAAGGCATTCTGCATTTGCAGTCCGGCGCGGATTAAGAAAATAGATGAAACCGTCACAATTGACAAAATAATCATCGATTCAATTAAGGCTTGCCCCTTGGTATTCATTATTTCGAACCCTCCATAAAGTTCGAAAGATCTTTTCGCTTAAGCTGGGAATCGGCAACGCTGTCCAGAGTGATTTGGCTCGAGCCATTAGCGCCCATGGCTCTGTTTATTTTTTCATATTGCTTAGTGACGTTTTGGCCGACGACTTTTATCACGGCAATGGTTCCGACCGCAATCAGGGCGACCAGAATTAGGTACTCGATAAGTCCCTGACCCTTGTTTGATTTAATAAGATTTTTTTTGAAACGAAATTGCATAATGACCTCCGAACTCCGAGGTCATGCAAATTGGAAGTCACTTCAATGTAAAAGGATATGTAGAAAAAGTCGTTTTACGGATTATTTCTTTTTTCCAGCCGGTTTTTTCATTTCAGGTTTTTTTGCAGCAGGCTTGATAACAACTTTAGCTGCATGCCCTGCAGTTTTAATCGGATAAGTTTTACCTGAAGCAACAGCTGGTTTTGCAGCGACTTTAACTGCTTTTGGCTGAGAAATATCACTTTGTTTAATATCTTTTGCTGTTTTAGTTTCAGTTTTTAAAGTTTCAGCCTTTTTAGCTGGCTGCGCATCTTGCTTTTCTTTTTGTTTTTTTGCTTTTCGGGCAGCTGAAATACGATCTAAAATTTCGAAGGCTTCTTTTTGCAAATCATTTTCAAAAACGAATCTATAAAAGCCTTCAATTTCAGGGCTTTGGCGAAATTTTTTGACAGAGGTAGGAATATTCTCAGACTGAACGAAATCGATAGAATTTCCATCTTTTGACAATTTAACTTTATCTGCCACAGGGCCTCCGAATAGGGTGAAATCAGTGGCTAATCTAATCCACACTTGGCAAGGGGTCAAGACGTGAAAATAGAGGTAACTTATTGATTTTCTTTAGAATTTAAGTCAAATTCTAAAACTGGCGGTGGCAATGATTGAGTTAAAGGGAAAACCTGTTGCAGATTTTGTGTATGCCGATATTACAAAAAAGCTTCAGGCATGGACTGAAAAAAAGTGGCCGACTCCGCATTTAGCTGTTGTTTTAGTTGGAGAAGATCCGGCAAGCCAAGTCTATGTTTCGCACAAGCAAAAGGCCTGCGAAAATTTAAAAATTCGCTCGACGATGATTCGCTTAGCGCAAGATGCAACTCATGCTCAAGTGGCTGAAACTTTAAAAAAATTAAATAACGACAACTTCGTTGATGCCATTTTACTTCAGTTGCCATTACCAGCTCACTTAAATTCGACACTATTAACCGAAATGATTTCAGTTAATAAAGATGCAGACGGTTTAACTCAAGCCTCATTAGGCGCTCTGATGGCAGGCAAGCAAAAAGTAGCTAGTTGTACGCCCGCCGGTATTTTAGAAATATTACGTTTTTACAAAATCGATATCGTTAATAAAAAAGTTGTGGTGGTTGGTCGTAGCCTTATCGTAGGCTTGCCACTTTTTCATTTGCTAATACAAGAAAACGCGACCGTTACTGTGTGCCATTCAAAAACAGCGAATTTAGAAAATATTCTGGCAGATGCCGACGTCGTTTGTGTAGCAATCGGAAAGCCCCAGTTTTTTAAACCAAGTGACTTTAAAAAAGGGGCGGTAGTTATTGATGTTGGAATTCATCGTACCGAACTAGGTCTATGTGGCGATGTGGCATCCGATGCCGACGAACATCTGTGTGCAAGGTCTCCAGTTCCGGGCGGAGTTGGTCCAATGACCATCGCCATGCTGATGAAAAACACGTTGACCCTTGCATTACAGAATCGTGAGGGAAATCATGAATGATATCTTAAAAAATCATTGGTACATGGCTTTGCCATCATCCCATTTAAAGATTAATAAAATGCAATCCGTTGAAATTCTGGGTGAGCCTATTTTATTTTTCAGAACCTCAGACGGACAAGTAAAAGCTATTCGAGATATTTGCCCGCACCGAGGAATACCATTACGATTTGGCCGAATTACCAAGGATATGGTTGAATGCCATTATCACGGTTGGAAATTTGATGGCGAAGGTGTCTGCCAAGAAATTCCTTCACTAACTTCAGACCAAAAATTAGATTGCACCAAAATTCGTATTAGATCTTATCCTATAAAAGAAACTTACAGTGGTATCTGGATATTTCTTGGCGATAATGATTTCGATAGGAAGAACGCTCCTCAGCCGCCGGTATTGACTGATTTTTTAATCATGGCAAAACCGCAGTTGTGCGAAGTTGTAGAATTTCCCTGCCATATTGATCATGCGGTGATTGGTTTAATGGATCCTGCTCATGGGCCTTATGTTCATCAAAGTTGGTACTGGCGAAGTTCTAAATCAGCTTACGAAAAAAGCAAAAAATTTGGTCCCGTCGATTATGGGTTTCGGATGAAACGTCATGAGCCTTCAAAAAATTCTAAAGCGTATAGATTATTAGGCGGCGAGCCAACCACCGAGATAACTTTTAGATTGCCGGGGACTCGGCTTGAACATGTGCAAGTTGGAACTCGTAGTTTTTATTCATTGACAGCCTTGATGCCAATTTCTGATCTTCGCACCCAAGTTATACAAATGGCATTTTGGAATATTCCTTGGTTAAGTTTGGCAAAGCCGTTAGTAAAAAGTTTTGGCCGCACTTTTTTAGGTCAAGATTTAACAGCTGTATCTAAGCAACAGCAGGGATTAAAATACGATCCAACCTTAATGCTGATCAATGATGCGGATACGCAAGCAAAATGGTATTTCGCTTTAAAAAAGGAATGGATGAATCATATTACCGAGAAACGTTCATTTACAAACCCTGTCCCTGAGACGACTCTTTCTTGGAAAAGTTAATTTTTAAAACGTTCATTTTTTTTACTGTGTTTGTTCTTATATTTGAAGCCAAATCAGCCGAGCTAAAAGCTGAGGTCAAAAAAATATGGACGTTGCCTTGGGATCATAAAATAAATAAAAAAAAAGTAGGGGGACTTTCTGGGTGCGCCTTTCACGATAATCAATTTTATTTTGTCAGCGATGATCGCGGGCAAGAAGGTGGACCACGCTTTTACAAAGTTCCTTTTGATGCGGCAGCGACCGAACTTAATTTTAAAAGTGCTGAAATTATTTTTGTAACACTTGAAAAAGGTGAAAAGGTTTTAGATCTTGAGGGCATCAGTTTGGCATCCCCTGATCGAATACTATTATCAAGTGAAGGGGATCTGAATCAAAAACCAAGATTAATGCCTTCAATCTTCTGGGTGAATGCCAAGGGCCAACGGCAGCAAACTATTTCATTTCCGGAAGAATATTTAGCAGAACGCACTGGCAGGCAGACCAAAGGACTTCAAAATAATTTAGCTTTTGAGGGGCTTGTTGTTGATTTAGAATATCAAAAATGGGCGGCTATGACCGAGGCGCCATTGATGCAGGGGCCGAAAGAACTAAAATTAGTGGAAAGTGCGCTGGATTCTTTGAAGTTTGATCAGATTTATTCTTACCCTTTGCCCAAACCCCTATTCTCAGATGCGCTAGAGCAGCCCATGACGGCTTACTTCGGTGTGACTGATATGTTGTATTTAACAAAAGATTCCTTTTTAGTTTTAGAGCGCGGCGTTTCACTGTCAGCCGGTGGAATTGGATTTCGAACTCAGCTTTGTGAGGCCGTTAAACAAAATACCTTAAGTCTTTCGCGAAAATGTTTTTACAGCATGAACGAGGACTCCAAAATAACGGCCGTGGTGCCGAATGGTGCCAACTTTGAAGGTCTGTGTTGGGTGGATAAAAAAAAGAAAGTTTTTCTGACAGTAAATGATAATAATTTTTCAAAAAACGAAAAAACTGTTTTTGTGCTTTACCAACTTAACTAGGATTATAAATGAAGGTATGGAAATTAAAAAAAGGCCACGATATACGTTTACGGTCAAAGCATCCGTGGGTTTTTTCAAACGAATTAGCAGACAGTCCTAAAACCGTTTCAGCCGGTGAACCCGTTGAAGTTCAAGACACAAAAGGCGAATTTTTGGCACGCGGCTATGGAAACCCGCATTCGCTGATTGCATTTCGTGCATTAACTTTTTTGGCAGATAACAAAAATCCTTTAAGCACTGCCGCTTTAACTTCATCTTTGTTCAAAGCATGGAAGCTGCGTGATCAAATGAACTTCAAATTAAGTTTTCGTGTTTGCTTTTCCGAAGCAGATGAGTTGCCTGGCTTGATCTGTGATCGCTATGTGTTTACTGATAATGGTAAAAATTATCAGGTTTTTTCGTACCAACTGTTAACCGCGGGGATGGATTTAGCGTTTAAGTCGAATGAGCAAGGTTTGATGATTTTTAAATCTTTGGTTGAGCAAGCAATTTCAGCTGGAATATCTACTATTGGCTGGGGAGAAACTATTTTACTTCAGCGAAATGACGTTAATATTCGCAAGTTAGAGGGTTTGCAAATTGAACCACCGTTTGTAGTACGAAATGGACATAAAGTTTCTTTGGAAAATGTAAGAATCGAAATACAAAATGTAGTTGATGCCAATGAATTTATTTTTTTTAAAGTTAATTTGATTGAAGGTCAAAAAACTGGGTTTTTTCTTGATCAGACGTTCAATATGAAATTGGTAATTGATTATCTTTTTCAAAAAAAACAATCTTTAGTGGGTCGAAAGATTAAGATATTGGATTTATGTTGTTACATGGGTCAATGGTCTGTGCAGCTAGTGCATAATTTGAAAAAATGGGGCATTGAATGCGAAGTTCACTTAGTTGACGTCTCTGAAATGGCTTTACAGAAGGCTGTTGAAAATTTGGCTGCATATAAAATTGAAGTGAAAACCTATAAAATGGATGTGCTTGAAGGTTTAGGTACTTTTGCTGCCAATGAATTCGATGTTGTCATTTCTGATCCACCAGCTTTTGTTAAAAATAAAAAAGATTTGCATCCGGGCTTACATGCTTATTTTAAGTTAAATGCCCAAGCTTTTCGAATCAGTCAAAAAAATGGAATTGTTGTTTCATGCACATGTTCAGGCCAAGTGCAGCTTGAAGATTTTAAAGATTCTTTGCGAAAAGCAATTATTAGATCAGGAAAATTAGCCCAATGTATTTTATCCGGAGGGCAGGGCTGGGATCACCCAACCCTGATGTCGTTTCCCGAAGGATTTTACTTAAAAATGGTTATGCACCAGTTGAGTTAAGGCCGTAAGCCTGAGCTTGTTGTGCTAAAATCTGCTGCTGGTAGACAGTCATTTTATTTATGTAATCTTTTAATGATATATTTTCGCTTTTAAATAGATCGACTTGGACTTTGTATTGTTTTAGCTGACCTAGAGAATTTTCAAGATCTGCAGCTTTGCGGTCTAAGCCCAATTTAAGTTCCACTATTTTATTTTCAGCCACAGAAACTAAATGCTTAATGGCTTCTTCCTGTTCCAGCTTAGAAGCATCAAGTTCCTGCATGCCGGCCTCGAGGTCATTAATTTTAGTTGTTAAATCGGCAATGTGAGCTTCTTTTTCGTTGAGCTCACTAAGTAAATCTTCATTGGCTTTGCAAAGAACTTGTTGTTCTTTGGTCATTTTCAATTTCATAGCTTCAAAATTATCAAGATATTGTTTGCGGTCTTCAAGTTGAGCCTGCAGCGACCGTGATTTAATTTCCTGAATTTCTAATTGCAATTTCAACGATAAATCTAGTGATTTAGCAAGATCCGTCGACAATTTTGAATTCAGAGTGCGCTCTTGATTCAATAGCGCGGTTAATTCCTGCATGCGCTCGGATAAATCCGAGTTCGATGTGGTCATCTGTTCAAGGGTATGAATTTTTAGCTGCATATCTTCATGGGTAGCAAGTAAATCATATTGAAAATTCTTAATTTGGTTCTGCATTTTTTCCAATTGGGCGACCTTATCTTTGGACGATTTGTGATCCTCGACCTGTGACAATTCATTTAATTTTGTACAAATCTCATTAAATATTTTTTCGTGCTCAGGCATGATGTTTATTTCCATTTCTTTAGTCTAGGTGAGGATCTGTTCACTGACTACGACAACTGAAATGGTTTTTTAAAACTCGCTTTTGGTCTAGATTGACCGGCAAAGCGAACTTGTCATAATAGAACCTGAGGTGGCCTTCATGATAATGTCCAAACCCTTCCGATCACTAAAAAAGATGATGAGTATTGTTACAAGTGTGAGTTTATTTTTCAGTTCGACACTTGCTTATGGTGAAGGAAATTTTTTCGAGATCAAAGAACCACCACGGGCCGCAGAATTTATTTATAGATCGTCCCAGAAAGAAAGCTTAATAGGTGTTCAGCTTTTAGGGGCTGTGCATAAACCAGGACTTTATTATGTTCCATCAAACACAGATATTTTAAAACTGATTACTTTGGCAGGCGGCATAGATGATGCCAATTTATCTGAAGTCATTGTGCGAAAAACTGACCCAACTCAAGCCGGAGTTTTTGAGCTGGATATGAATAAGTTTATGAAATCATCGACGGATTCAAAACCCTTTAAACTGACTCAAGATGATCTGGTTTTTATTCCTAAAAAAGAGCCTTGGATTTCGAATGATGTGTCCCGCACCATAACCTTAGTATCTTTGGTAACAAGCATTGTTTTAACGGCTATCTTGATCGAAAAAAATTCGAAGTAACGTGATAGTTTTTCTTATTTTTCTGATATTTATTTCGAAG
This sequence comes from Bdellovibrionales bacterium, assembly GCA_043753645.1. Taxonomy (GTDB): domain Bacteria; phylum Bdellovibrionota; class Bdellovibrionia; order Bdellovibrionales; family Bdellovibrionaceae; genus Pseudobdellovibrio. Next base: position 12,005 of record JAYUWH010000012.1, on the reverse strand, counting down.
GTATCGCTGGGTTTTTTACCTTTTGTTCCCCAAGAGTTATCACCGGTCATCTTTCAACATGGCATGCACCCATATATCAATATTTTACTAAGTTTATCTGTAGGTTGCTTGGTCATTTTAAATTGGCTGCTTAAGCCGAATCACTTTTTTAATCAGAGCCGATTTTTTCGCTTTTCACTTGTTGTTTTGTGCTTTTACCTACTGCTAATTACTTTTCTGCAATGCCTGTTTGTGAATTCAGATGAATCTCTAATTTTACAAATGGGCGCAGCTTTTCTTGCTTGTTTTACCATTGTGCTGTTTGGACGCGTTTTACCGACTTCGATGAAACCAGAGAAGTTTATAAAAATTTTAAAATTTATAACATTAGCGCTTTGCTGGTTCAGTTTTGCAACGCTATTTATATTCCCGGGAACTAGTTTTAAGGGCGCGCGATTCATCGGAATTTTTAAACATATTCCCCATATGGTTAGTTGCGCAACCTTGGCCGTATTTTGCGTCATGTATGATTTCGCTAAAGTCAGAAAAACGTGGGGCCAAGTCTTAATTAATTTAGTTAATTTCTTATTGCCATTTTTGTTGTTAATTTTAACTGGAACTCGCTCGGCGCTAGCCTCTATCTTTTTTGGACTTTTGCTCATGGTCATTGTTTTTCCAACTAAAAGTGCTGCCAATAAGTTTTTAAAACTGACGTTTATTATGACGGGGCTATTAGTCGCATTATTTTTCGGTGATAGTATTAGCAAATATGCCTTGGATATTGCGCGTGGTGAAAAGAGTTTAGCGGGCCGCGCGGCCCAAGATGGCGTTGCCTCAAGACTAGAGGAAATTGAGCGAGGTTACGAAATTTTTAAAAAAGATCAGTGGCTAGGGCAAGGCTTGCTATCAAAATTTTCATCGGGAAACGATGCCGAAGTGAATAACTACAATGCCAACAAAGACCCGCACAATATTTTGCTGTCCGCTGGGGTTGTGGGCGGTTGGGGTTTGATTGTCATGACCACGGTTTTAATGTTGGTGTTATTAGTTGGATGTTTAAAATCTTTGCGTTCAAAAAGTTATGCGTTACGGATTCTTGCCATTTACGTTTTATCTCAAATTCCGATTTTAGTTATTTATCATATTCATGTTTCTATTGGTGGAATTGCTGACCGAATTTATTGGATTGTCTTTGGCTACATGGCTTTAAAAGAGTACGATGTGACTACGGATGAAAACGCAAAGATCTAAATATCTGACAAAAAATTATCTTAAAGAATTAATACGATTAGTTATTCTAACCGCATTAGTTGGCCTTGTGCTTAGCAGCTTTTTTAAACTATCTATCTTTATTGATTCCCAACGGGGTCCTTTTTATTTTTTGCCGCTACTATTTCCCTTGTTGTTATGGGCTCAGACTTACACTAAAAACCATTTTAGAACTGTTGCTAAGTCAGTCAACGCCGCCCTTATACCTAACTCATCAACTAAAGTTTCTTCCTTATATGCCTACTTATTTACATTACTAGGATATATCTGCGGAACTTCCGTGGGCCGAGAAGGCGCTTGTGTCATAATTGCCGAGGGGTTTAAACCCAAGCATAGATTATCAAAATTAAATTGGAAATTTATTCTAGCTTCGATGGGTTTTGCTGGCGCTTTGGGATCAGTGTGGCTGGGGCCCTTATTTTATCTAGAAGTCTATGTTCTTAACTTTAAAAATAGAATAGCGCTTGAAGATCTGTTTTTTATTTTCCTTGGCTCTGCCGGAGTTTGCTGGCTGATGGAAAAATATCAAGTTATTTATTTTCATTTTGCAGCCAATTTTGAACCTTTATGGCTTAATGATAAAAATTTTTACATTACGATACTCAGCTTAGTATTTTTTATCGGCTTTTCGGCCATGGTTTTTAAAAAAATGTTATTTAGCATTTCTGAATGGATTCACCATCAACCGTTTCGTTTTAAACTTTTTCTTGCAGCTTGTTTGGGCGGGATACTTATAGTTCCTAAATTCCAAATTTTTCAGGGACTTGGCCTTAAATTAGTTAACGATTCCTTTAGCTCAAGTGGCACTTCGGCCTTTATTGCTTTTGGAAAATTATTGGTCACAGTTTTAAGTCTATCCTTAGGATTTTTGGGCGGAGAATTTGTACCGGCAGTTATCGTCGGATCAAAGCTTGGCCAAGTGGCCGCGTGGTCCAATCCAAGTTATGTAGTGTTTGCCTCGGCACTTGGTTTTTTTATGTTTTTTAGCTGTATCACAAATTTATTTTGGATTTCAATCTTAGCCTGCACTTTACATTTTGGTTGGCAAGTCGGACTTATTTTCGCACTTGTTGCTTTTGTTGCTCAAAAAATTTCAGGGAAACAAAGTGTCTATTTTCATAATTACCCGACTGTCGATAACTTTAACAGCGCAAAGGCCTGGTAAGACCTTATTGGGCATTTGAATAGGCCTAAACAGTGCATTCGATTGAACACATGAAATCATACAAGCACAAAAATTATTTTCTAATCTTGTCCATTTTTGTCTTTTCTTCGATCTGTTTCTCGGAACTGCAAACTGATACGGCTATCACTTTTGAAATGATGTACAACAAGCCAGAATGTGCCGTTGAAGGTAAAAAGAAAACGTTTTGTGGCCGGGCAGATACGATGCATTTAGCCGAAGTGTCGGGGATTGAAGCAAAAGCTAAGACACTTATAGATTTGGCGCAGGATAAAGAAAAGGCGTCGATTACCATCGCTTATTTTAGCTTTTCGAACCATGTCATTTTTGATGCTCTTTGTGAAAAAGGAAAAGCAGGCTTCAAAGTTGAAGGATTTTTCGATTCAAGCTTAAATACGGCTGATAGCCTGGCTAATCAATTATTGAAAAATTGTCAGAGCGGACCTGACTCATCTAATGTACGCATCCATTTTCTAGGTTCGAAATCTCCTTGGCGCCTTCACCATAATAAATTTTTAGTAGTAGATTCGGGAACTTCAAATCAAGTTAGTCTTAATTTTTCTAGTGGAAACTTATCTAGTTTCGGACTTTCTGTACATTTTGATCACTGGGTCATGATGATGGCTGATCGTTCTTCAAATATGGTGACACAACATCAATGTGTTATTGAAGCTTTGCGTGCAGCCATCGATCCCGATGGTGATGGCAAAGATGAAACAAAAGATAAACCTGATGTTTATAGAAAAACTTTGATAACCTGTTTAACGAAATCAAAATCGTTATATTCAGAAGAAAATAATAAATGGATTCAGCAAGCCATAAATAAAGAAAAAATAGCTCCATTTTTTTCACCTAACCCAAAAGATGAAATTGCCACAGCCTTGATCGAGCAAATTGAAAGCGTTGCAAACGATGGGCAAATCTTTGGATGCATGCAACATTTCCTACATCAAGAAATTGCAGTTGCCTTAACTGCCGCAGCTAAGCGTGGAGTGCAAGTGCGTTTATTGATGGATGATGATGTGGTTAACGGCGATTCCGAAGTTCCGGGCAGTGGAGTTTTCTATAGACGTGTATTAAAACCAACAGAAATAAAAATACGGTTTATGCAAACCAATGCCGGTGATCACCAAATGATGCACAATAAATTTTTAGTTTTCAAAGGACTTAGCGTTGGTGATAAAAAAGTAGCCCGCGTTTTTTCAGGCGCGGGTCATTTTACCAAAGCAGGCATGACAAATAACTATGAAAATTTTTATTTGTCTGCGGTCGATAGTTTGACGACTAAATACACCGAACTATTTGATTACATGAATGCGAATTCACTGAGCGAAGACGAGGTGGGTATAGGGGATAAAAAGCAGTAGGTGAAGCGTCGAATTATTTTACAGTAAATGCAGTAAATACATTAAACGGTTTTTATATTTCAGTAATGATCCTGTTAAGCTATATTTTCTTAAATTATAAAAGCAACACCAAAGGAGACATAAAATGAAATCAATTACCTCATATCTTTGCATCACTTTACTAGCGGCATCGGCATTTGCCCAATCAGACGTCGGCCAATCAAATACCACAACATACATGCAACCAAGCGACACCAAGACGCGCGGTATAGTAGTTGGTTTGGTCTATTCAAATTTGACTGATGTTCAAGGGAAATCATCAACTACTGAGGCAAGGAATGGTATCACTACCTACGATACACAAGATACTAGGAACGGCACACACGTAGGTATCTACGGATTAAATTTTGGTTATAAAAATAATTATGCATGGAAATATCTTGGGTTTAATGCCAGCGGAACAGTTTTTAAGGGTGTCAACGTGTCTGAAATTCCAAGTAAAATTACCATCTACAAAGCACAGGGCGATGTCGTGTACCCTTTTACCGACATTTTGAGTTTATCGGGCGGTTTAAACCTTAGCTATTTTGATGGACTTAATTCAAACGAATTGAAATACGAAGCTGGCCCGGGTGGCGAAGTTGGACTTCAGGCTGATGTGAGAGGCGTGGGAATACTTGTTGGCTACCAAGCATTGGGACTAAGAATAAAAGGCGAATACAAGGGTACTAACTACTCTTACAGCTCAACTGGTGAAATCCTTGTTAGTGGTTTCATTACTCAAGTTTCTTACACGTTTTAATTTCGCATAAATTCAGCTACCGATTCCACGAATCGGTAGAATTATCATCTCGTAAAATCTTGAGGCAATTATTGTTTGCTACTGTTACTCCACTTAACTTAGAAAGTTTCGCGTTTTCAATAACACTGCGGTCGATAGCGGATTGTTTTTTTCGTACCTGGCCGGCGTCTAAGCCGATTATTTTAATTGTTGTGTGCAGTATATTCGCTGAAATATAAGGTAAAGCTTACTTTCGAAGAAAAATCCGAGTGCAGAAAAATTCAGAATTTGCGAAGCTAAATACTTTAAATGCAACGATCCACGGCATCAAATTTTTTGCATTGTAGTTGTTGCGTGTGTGGCTCGCGAAGATTTTTTTAAACTTTTATTTGCTCTTACCGCCTACCTTAAAAGTCAAATTAAAATTTTTTATGTCATTTTCTACAAAAACCAACAGGCATTTACTGAATCTTGACTCCACATATATTGAAGTTTGTTAATTTTATACAAAGCTTATTGAAATATTTCAGTACTTAGCATGAAATAACGGGAATTTCTTAGGAGAGCTTATGAAAAATTTCAGCACTATTTTATTAATTTTTTTAATCAATTCAATCGCATGGGGATACGCCATTGTAAAAGCAGAAAGTTCACCAGGTTACGCTGTGAATCCTGAGGCCCGGACATTTATTTTGGATTCATCGGGTCGTATGACTTTAACGATTAAAGAATTGCGCACTGGAGCTGTTCGTTTAGAACGACTTGGATTACTTTTTTTAGTTGAAATGCAAAAAATAAAATCAGACGTTGCTGGTGCAGCGAAGCCTTCGCTGGTTGATCAGCGACCAGAAGGTCCTTTTTGTGCCGATGCGCCGGAATATGAAGTCAGTTTTTATATAAGTGGAATTAGCAAACCTGTTTATCGTACTGCTCAATGTCATGAATTCATACTTAAAGGGAACGAAGGTAAACGCACTATTGATTTAGCTTTAGCATTTTTAAAAATGTAGGTTGCTAGTTTTTCAATAAAAAATTTCTTCTAAATTACATATTAAAAACTGTCACAGTGTAGCTTATTGATTCCACAGATTGTTGATAATTCATTAAGTTCGAAATTGTAACTAAAATAATATTTTCTCCTTGAGCTGGGTTTACAACTTGTTGCGGAACCCAAACAAGGGTGTCGTTCCCATAGCCCGACACATATTTCTCTTTTGTGACTGTATAAATTTCTCCGGTCGTAATGTTTTTCATTGCTACTTCAGCTTGGCCAAGCCCTAAACCATATGTGGATAAAGACCAGCGTTGTGATCTGGGCAATAATTGCGTGGGAAAATATCCTGCAGACGGCCATGAGGTAAATCGGCGACCTTGTGGGAAAGGTGCGGCACCACCGAAATTAACTCCTAAAGAATTAGCGCCGGGGACATCTCCTGTGGCGATTGAAGACTGCATCGGTGATATAATCCAGCGGCGATGTCCGACCATGTAATTGTTTGATCCCCAATCATCCATGTAGACATCGATGGCGTAAGCCCCATCAACACCGATGGCAAGATTTGACGATGAAGCGCCTTGCGACCCTTCGGCCGAATAACATTTCCACGTGCTTGGTGGTTGATGGCTAAGTTGTCCGTTGGCGCTCATCATCAGCGCAGCATTTTGGTAGCTTGAATTATCAGTATTTAAAGTTACCGCGGGCACGCCGATCATGGCGCGGAAAAAATTTATTCTGTTGATGACAGCCTGCTGATATTCGATCGATGTTGTTCCTGCTTTGCAAGTGGCAACATCACCCGTGAAATTCATCGCCGGTTGTGGAGCATTGTAAATTGAATTCATGGCTTCGATAACAGCGGCTTTATTGTTTGTGTCAATAGTAGAAGTCGCAGGCTGATTGGTAGGTAGGTTAGGCACAGCGGGGTCAGCAGTTGGTACCGGCGGAGCATTTAAACTTGAGTTCGGTCCACCTGGAATCATGCTACCGATATTGTAATCTCGGTAAGTAGGTTTGCATGCGGTTATTAACAGTGCTGCAAGAATTAAGAACGAAAAAGAGATTGTTTTCATAGCTAGACCTTCGGCTTAGCTATGAAAAAAGTTGAATTGGTAAAATCCTGACTAATTGTTTGACGAAAAAATAATAATTATTAATTTAGCGTAGCGAATGTTTCATTTCTTTAACTGCGAAATGTTGCGCGTCTTCGGCATCTTCAACGACAACCGCCATTCCAAAAAATTCGTGGGTGACACCTTTATAATTTTTATATTCGACTTTAACTCCGGCATCCTTTAATTTTTGTGAAAGTGCCTTGCCTTCACTTTGTAGTGGGTCGATCTCGGCGGTAATTACCGTTGCTGAATTTAAGCCCTTAAGATTTGCCGCTAGCAAATTCAAGCGGGGATCGTTCGCATCTGCAGCAGAATTTGTGTATCGCTTGATGAACCAGGCCATCATTGGCTTATTCAGTGGTTTTGCATCCGCAAATTCTTTATAAGATTCTGTATTCATGTCATTACCTGCAACGGGGTAAACTAACAGTTCATGAACAGGCATTTGCACTTTTTCATCGCGCGCTTTTATTGCCACATTAAGTGCTAAGTTTCCCCCAGCACTTTCGCCTGCAACAGCGATATGTTTGGGATCTCCGCCAAAAGAAGCCGCATTGGCAACCACCCATTTGTAGGCAGCAAAAGCATCTTCATGAGCCGCTGGAAATTTGGCTTCTGGGGCCTTGCGGTACTCGACAGAAATAAAAATAGCATTGAGCTGTTCAGCTAGCGAACGCGGAGTTGCGTCGTAAGTGTCATTCGTGGCAATCACAAAACCACCGCCGTGATAATAAACAACAACCGGAAAAGGACCTTTCCCTTTTGGTACATACATTCTTGCTGGAATCATACCTGCGGCCCCGGCAATTTGCATTTCATGAACATCAGCAAGCTTGGGTTCTTTGATGTGTTTCTTTCTAGCTAACAAATCTTTGACAGCATCGGCTGGTGTTGGTTGTTGCCGCGCTTCAACGGCGGATAAACTTTCAATTGGCTTTCCTTTTTTTCCAACCAATTGATCGATGACTTTTGTCATATCAGAGTCCATTTTCGCGGCAAACACTGTCGAAGCACAAACTAAAATTATGAAACTCAAAAACTTTTTCATATATCCTTTCGTAAAGTTCAGTGATTGAAAATGCACATCACTTTCAGCCAAGACTTCCTTTGTAACAAAGTTGATTTTGCAATGAAGGGGCCTTTTCCAATTCGAACTGTCGCGGTTACAGATCAAAGTGGGTCGAAATTCCGTAATCTTATATTGGCCGATGGGCCATTTCGTCGAGTCTAGGGCTAAAGTATAAAGATTTAAGGTCCATATGCCGATTTATAAATGGGAAGTGACGCGATGTTAACCACTTTAAAGTATTGCAGTTTAATCTTTATTTCATCCTCAGCTTTGGCCAGTGGAAGTTATGATGATTTAGCCGCAAAAATTGGATCTTTTGTTTCCCAGACGGACTGTCAGAAAATTGGATCATCCCGCGCAGTTTCCGATCAAAATCCGGTAACTTGTTCCGCAGTCCTGCAACAAAAGTTTTCGCCAGGTTTATTTAAGATTAACTCGCAAATTATTTATCAAAGGCTAGCAGCTGAAGAGATGAAGGCTTTGGAATGTTCTAGCGAACGATGGAACGATTTAGGTTCAAAAGCTGTATCAGATCCTGTCATTGAAAACATAAAGCAACGCATAGATGCTGGCATTCCTGAGCTTAAAGCATTGCAAGCATCGATTGCTCAATTTTCAACTGCAAATTTAAACCCAACCTTAGCCATTAAAAATGATAATACTTTGACGGGTGCAGAAAAGACCAAAAAAATAATTGCCGTGAAGCAGGCTTTCGATGGCGAATTGATAAAACTACAAGAAGCCTACGAGCTGCAGTTGGCGAAAATTCCGCTATCTAATAATCCGATAATGAAAAAGTATATCGAGTCTAAATTCAGCGCGACGTTCGACAAACTTGAATTAGCTAAAGTATCAGAGATTAAAAAAGTTATAGCTGATGTCAATGCAAGATTAAAAGAGGATAAAGCTGAAATCAAAAAAAGCGCTTACGAGAATAACTTTTCTTCAAGTCTTGAAGAAAAGTTAATTGATAATTCTGAGCATATTTTTTCGCTATTAAAAGAAACGCCTGACATCGCACCAACACTTTTCAAATTACAATGTAATATTGAAAATCGTGCAAAAGGAAAAATAGCTATAGAGACCGGAGCTTCGGCCGTTACTTTTGCCATTGGCGGAACAGCATTTGCTTTAGCAAAAGCTGCGCGCTTGGCGGTGCTGGCATCGGATGTTGAGCGCACTTTGACAGCGGCCAGTTGGGCTAGATCATTAACTTACGTAGCAAATTCACTTGGCGCTGCACAGTCCGTACAATACATTGTTAAAAAATGCACTCACGATATCAAATTGTCGAAGGCATCGTGTAAAGTCAGTTTAGAAAGTTTTAAAGAAAATGAGCAAATGACAAGTTGCCTGCAAGCGGGTGCAATTGCGGCGGGCCTTACATTTGGATCGCCGATTCTGAATTCTTTGAAAGAAAATTCTGAGTGGGCTAAATTTTTGCTACGCTTTCAAAGTAAGATGGCTCAACCGGCGACTGGTGTGGAAGGGCGTGCATTCGCAGATCTAAGTGTTTGGCAACAATACTTCCAAAAGGAAGCAAGACTTGGTATCAAGTACCCACCGGGGGCTACCATGAATCCTAAAATAATTCCACGGCCTCAAACCGCAAAACCGATTGAAAATTAGGTTAACTATTTGAGACTAAATTTAAGCTATTAATAACGGTTGAAGTATGAATTCATTTCTAGTTAAATCGTGATATGAAAAAATTTTTTGGGTTAGACGAATTCTTAACCCCCGTCGTTAAAAATAGTTTTTTAAGTCAGACTTGGCCAAAAAATTCCCTTTTTCTACCAGCTGACAAAAATAAATTAAAGTTTTGGTCTAATGTGAAAGTTTTAGAAAACTTAGAAGCGCTCGTAAAGCATCGTCACAAAAAAGTTAGAGCTTGTCTTCCTGACTTTGATGACGAATACAGTTCAATTCATGTTGATCCATCGGATGCGATCAAAGCATTTAATAATAATATGACTTTAGTTTTTGATTCTATGGAAAATGAAGACGAAACGATTGCTGGCTCGCTAGCACAAATTCGATCTGATCTTGGATTGGTAACAGGCGGCACTGAAAATAATTTGTGTAAAGCGCGCTCGATAGTTTATGCAACTCCGGCGGGATGTGGCACTCGACTTCATTTTGATGCTAACATAAATTTTATTCTGCAGTTACAAGGTTCGAAACGGTGGACCTTATCTGAAAACAAATCTGTCGTAAATCCCACGGAACGATTTACCGCAGGGGCCTTCGAGATGTCGGCGTCTTTGGAAAAACAATGCCACGCACCGCTTTTGGACCAGTTGCCGTCAGACAGTTTAGAATATTTAATGAAGCCGGGTTGCGCACTATTTGTACCACGAGGTTACTGGCATGAAACAACAACCGACGAAGATTCAATATCATTAAATTTCACTTTTAGCCAACCGACGTGGGCCGATATTTTTACAAAAACTTTTCAACAACATTTACTGACTCTTCCCGAATGGCGCGGTTTAGCAGATGGGCTTGGGGGTAAGGGTCCGCGTTTACAAAGTGGAATTCTTGAATTCGAAAAAATGTTAAAAAAGGTTGCTGCTGAGCTGCCAAGGCTGTCTGCAACGACTCTGCTAAAGGATAGCGGAATTTCAGAATCAGAAATATGAGTAAGCTAAATAAGTTTCGACCTTTTTTCTATGGTATCGGCGAATTGAGTCCCACAGCGATCGATATTTTTCTAAAAGTTTATTTACTTATTTATTTTAATCAAATTATTGGATTATCACCAACTTCAACAAGTATTGTAATCGGCCTAAGCGTTCTTTGGGATGCGGCAATTGATCCATGGATTGGTGGCTTCACCGATCGATATCGAGAAAAACGCGGTGATCGCAAATTAATTATGTATATCGCTGGGTTTGCTATGGCCTTTGCATTTTTTATTTTATGGCATATTCCCCATCAAGAAAATTTCATTACATGTCTGCTTTTATTTGTTGCCTGTGCCTTACTAAATAGTTCGATCTCGTTTTTTTCTGTTTCTTATTATGCTATCGCCAATGATTTAGAAAAAGATGATCAAAATCGACGTAAATGGATCGGGTGGAGACTGATTTTCTTCAATATTGGCTCTATAATTGGGTTAGGAATTCCGGCCTATTACCTAACTAGCATCCAGGTTAACGAACAAAAATCGGCTTACTTATCTGCAATCACTTTGCTATCGGGAATGACGTTAGTATTATCAATGCTAGCAACAAAGCTTATTTATTACAAAGCAGAGCCTATTCGTTTCAGTAAACAAAATAAAAATATAAATCTTAAAGCCATCAGTAAAGACAAAATATTTTTGCAAGTGCTGGCCGCTTTTCTAGTTGTAAACTGCGGACTGGGATTAAATTCAACTTTGGCTATTTACTATTACAAAGATTTTCTGAATTTTACAGAAAAGGAAACTCAAATTATTTTGTTATCTTTTTTAGGTTGCTTTACCATCTCCGTACCTATTTGGGTGTCGTTGACCAAATTAGTTGATAAAAAGAAATTGATAATAGCCGGTGCGATTGCTTTGGGTGTTTTGACCATGTCAGCTTTTCCTAATTTTCATCCGAATTCTTTTTCAAAAGTTTTGGCAATTGCAAGTGGGCTTGGCGGTCTTCTAGTCGGCGTGGCCGTCGTTATGGAAATCTATTTATCTGATTATTTGCACGAGAAAGAATATTTGCTTCAGCAAAGTATTTCGGGTCAGTTCTTAGGTTTTTGGAAAATGGCATCAAAAATAGCCCGGGCTATTGCAATATCGTTGGCTGGGCCTATCATAGAAATTTCCAAGGGTCAGCCACAAACCCTAGCTAATTTTTTTGGTTTTGGGGTTGGTTTTTTCTTTTTTTTAGCGGCTCTTATTTTTAGTTTTCGTGCCACTAAATCGCAATAAGAGATACAGAAACTCCACCACACAAATGCACCCAAAGCCCTCAGAGTCTTCTTAAAACCAATCTCACTCTCACTATTAAATCTTAGTTTATAACAAATCGAATTATTTTGTTCGCTAGATGCTGTCGGTAACTAACCTAAAACATAATCGTTATTATAGATTTGATAGAGCTCCAAGTGCTTTTGCAAATTCTCAATCTTCTTTGTGGTAGCGTAAAAGATTCTGTGTGCGCCTAAACGATCCATAAGCATTACTTTTGGGACAAAAGGAAAAAGACAGGCTATGACATTGCAAATGAGCATCATAAAAGTTGAATTTAAGATACCCGAATTAGTTAAAGCGATTGAAAAATTTAA
>JAYUWH010000011.1:0-7772 GCA_043753645.1 Bdellovibrionales bacterium | reverse complement strand
TGGTATAAGCACGTCGGATGAAATTGCATAAATTCTAAATTTGCAATACGAGCCCCTGCGCGGTACGCCATCGCAATGCCATCGCCAGTGGCACCACTCCAATTCGAAGTGTAAAGATAGACTTTGCCGGCTCCGCCAGTGGCAAGGATGCAAATTTTTGCGCGTACTGTTTTTACGACTTCGGCCACTTTATCTAAAACGTAAAGGCCTACTACGCTAGTTGGTTCAGTGATGGATGGATCGACCTGCTTATTAACAATCAAATCAATGGCAAAATGGTCTTCTAAAATAGAAATGTTCGGATTTTTTAAAACTTGCTGCCATAACTTCTGATGGATTTCGGCTCCGGTTTGGTCTTCGTGGTGTAAAATCCGTCGAAACGTATGGCCACCTTCGCGGCTTAAATCGGCGTCAAATTTGACTCCCCAATTTACTAAATCCTTAATTCTTTCAGGCGCTTGCTCGATTATATTTCGCACCGCGTTTAAATTGCATAACCCGGCTCCGGCGACCAGTGTATCTTCGACGTGGCTTTCGAAGCTATCTTCGGTGGCCATAACCGAAGCAATTCCACCCTGAGCCATGGCACTGTTGGTTGAGGGACCTTTTTCTTTTGTAAGAATAAGAATTTTTTTTACGGGCTGAGTTTGCTCTGCGATTTTCAAAGCAGCAGCAAGGGCAGCGACTCCGGAACCAACGATCACGACATCTGTTTCAATCATACAAGGGAAAATAAAGCTAAAATTTAGATTTGTCCAAAATAAAAGAAGCAAGATCAGTTGATTCCTGTCTTAAACCATACATACAATAATAGAGTGAATAACGCACGGATGCTGAAAACATGAAGACAAGGCTTGTCGTCAAATTAATTGCTGTTTTAGTTTTGTTACTAGTTGTCGTTCTGTATAAAATGAACGACTTCTACAAACAGGAAAAACTATCTCAGGCTGAAGCCCAAGTTCGAAAGCAAATCGTTGCTGTAAAGACCTCTGTTTCAAGTCAAATTTCTACCGTGAAAAATGTGGTCTCAAGTTACAATACCGAAATCAAAGAAAGCGCGATCAATTGGGTCCAATTAGATCCATTTTTTGCAATTGCTCATGTGCAGAAAAAAAACGATGGATCATTAAGCGTTATCAATTACGTCGGCCGGTCAGGTACCATGGGAGAAAAGTGGAATAAAGCGTATTTAGAAAAAGCTTTAGCCGTGCGGAAATCAAAATCAGATAAGTCCATTCAAGCTCGCATTTTTAAAGATCGTGCGGGTGGTAAATATTTAACTTTAATTTTTCCTGCGTCTGGCCAGGTGCAGACGGCCGTGGTAGGTCAGGCTGATTATTTTCAAAAATATTTTGATATGGATCGCGGCGGACGAATGACCTCGGCGTTGATGACTGCAGACCATATGTTAGCAGGTCACTCTGAATCGGATTACATCGCCACTATTAGCGAAGAAGATCAGTTGCCTGAAGCTAAATATATTTTTGAAAAAGAAGAAATCGCAGGGACCAATTTAATTGCGATTTCTTACGCCCTTAAAAAGACCGTGGCAGCTGCATGGATGGTGCCTTGGTCGGTGGTAGGTTTGATCTTAGGTTTTGGTTTCGTATTGATTGCGTTATTGTATGTTGGTCTTGATCCGCTTGATAAAAAGATTGAGCGCTATAAAAAACAAGAGCGAGAAACTTTGTTTAAAGATATGGTTCAGCAAGAAGTACAAAGTAATAACCAGCAGAAGCCCGAAGTCATTGCGGCTGCCGCTGCCGCCCAAACGAAGCTTATTGAAAATACGCGCCAAGCTTCTATTGAAGAAGTACAAAAGTCTTTTGCCGAGCCCGCAGGCGAGCTTGCTGAATCAACTATAAACGCCCCTTTGCAGCAGGCGCTATTTAATTTAGACAGCGTATTCAGGCAATCGCAAATTGAAGTCACGCGAGATATTACAACGCGCTTAACGCATTCATTTTTTTATGGGGCGTTTATTAAAAGTTTCGAGAATATTTTGCGTAATGCCATTGAGGCCGTATCTGAACAGACCACAAAAAAAATTGTTATCAGAGCTTATGATATTGAAAACACAACAGTGATTGAAATTCAAGATAGCGGCATCGGCTTGAAGCATTTGCAAAAAAATATTGAAAACGTTTGGCAGCCATTTTTTACCACTAAGTCTAAAACGCAGCATATGGGCTTGGGCCTAACCGAAGCCTTATCAACTTTTCGTCGGTGCGGTGGAGATCTGTCGATTGAGCCTCTGGCGCAAGGAGTGGTAGTGAAAATGATTATTAAAAAAGAACACATTGAAGCCACGGAGGCCTTAGAAAAAACCGTCTCACTTTTCGAAAATGAAAAGGCTTCTGCTGAAACTCAATTTCAAGCGGATTTAAATTTTGCTTCAGTGCCGGCCGCCGAATCCTGTGAGCTTGATCTCGATGAAGTTCTGTCTTTAGATGAGGTCGAAACTGAAAATATATTTTTGCCACAAAAAATTAAGTTAGTTAAATCGGAAGTGGCAGAGTCAAAGCCAGTAACTGCACCGCATTTTGCTTTAAGTAAAAAGACCTATTTAGTGGATAAGCTTCCAGTCACAATACGGCGGCCAGAAAAATCATGACATCATTTTCCCAGGCCTCCGAATTCACAGTGTATGTACTATCACAGGATGCCGATCTAGGTTCGCGTGTGAAACTGGTACTGTCGCAGGCGAAGTATGAAACTTATTTTTTTGCAGATGCCGATGAAATGGCCGAGCGAATTTCTTTAAATCCACCGCATATCATCGTGGTCGATCATCAGGCTTTAGTCATCGAACTGTCCGATTTTTTTCAGAAAGTCTTAGCTATTTCGGCAGAAATAAAAGTTTTAGTCTTATCAGAAACACAAAAATTTTCAGATTTGCTACAATTTCGCGACTACAATCTTATTGCTTTTTTTGACCGTGCGATGGTTGGTGTAGCCTTGCAAGTATTATTAACCGTCGAACAAACTTGCGAAAATTTGTACCGACTTTATCAAAATGAACAAATATTTACTCGTTATCAAAGCATATCAAAAGAATGTGACGAATTAAAAACCGCTGTTTTTCAAGAGCGCCAGGGCCCGCAAGTACGGCCATTCCAAATGCGGATTTCTGAATATAAAATGGCTGAATCTAAAGAGCAATTATTGCAGTTATTTTTCAAGCAAACTCCGCATCAGTCATGGGTATTTTTAAAATATATTAAGTCTATTCAAACTTATATTTCGGTGGCTCATCAGAACATGGAAGAGAATTGGGTCGAAGGCTTATCTTTTAAAATTCCGTCCAACGAGCAGCAATTTAACGAAAAAGTTTTTGTGGGTGAATTCCCGCAAAGTTTAGTTGGTTATCTGAAAGATCGATGGAACGTGGACGCATTGAAAATAATACCTTTAACTTTAAAAGATCAGGTCGAAGGGATTTTGATAACGACCCAAGATATCTCGGCGGCGGTTGCCGAAGATTTTTCACTGCTAAGCTTAGTCTATCAATTAATGTCGATTGAATCTCAGCCATTGCACCTTGATGTCGAAGATTCGCTAACAGGATTTTACAACCAATTGTTTTACAAGCGCATTTTGGCTAAAGAAATTGATCGTTCGAAACGGACACTGGCACCCATTTCGGTTGTGAAAATATCCATTGATGCCTTCAAGGAAATTGAAGTTAGTCAAGGGCGCGCATTTTGTGATGAAGTCATAAAAAAAATTGCCGAAGTTATTACCAAATCTTCACGCTTACCGGATTACGCCTGCCGCACAGATGAAAATGAATTTTCACTTGTGCTAACAAATTGTAATCGTAAAGGTGCAGCCCTAAGGGCCGAACGGTTACGACAATTTCTAAAAGCAGAAAGTTTTTCACGCTCGGGTTTTGTTATTACTGTCAGTCAGGGAATCAGCGAATACCCAAGTCTGACCCGAGATGCGACAGTTCTGGATGAGTCGGCGCGGAAGGCGCTATATTTTATTTCATCAAAAGGCGGAGACAAAATATGCATTTTCAAAGCTCCGCAAGGTCACCGACCTGATTTTCAGGTGGACACGTGAGTTTGTAAATGGAAATGTATCGACGAACTTACGCTGAAATTTCAGTCGAAAATCTGATCCACAACTGGTATGAAGTTTTAAAAATTGCCGGCAGTGACCGCTTTGTTTGTCCGATGGTGAAAGCAAATGCCTACGGTCATGGTGATGTTCAAATCTCGTTAGCCTTAGAAAATGAAGGCGCTGATACGCTTGGCGTTTGCCTGATTGAAGAGGGCTTGCTGCTTAGGGCTGCCGGAATCAAGTCGCAGATTCTAGTTTTTCGTGGTTTCGATAAATACGGCGCGCAGAAAATAATAGAATACCAGATGACTCCCGTCGTAAGTACCTGGGAGCAAATCCTTGCGCTTGAGTCTGCCGCCGATGAACCGATCAAGGTGCATTTAAAATTTAATACGGGTATGAATCGCCTAGGATTTGAAATTGATCAGTGCGAAAAACTTTTTTCTTATTTTAAAAAATCTAAAAAATTAAAACTAAAAGCTGCCTTAACTCATTTAGCACAGGCTGAAGATGCGATTCATGCTGATGGATTTTCGGCGAAGCAATTAGCTAGTTTTATGATGGTCGTCGATTTTTTTAAACCCTTAAATATTTATTATCATATCTTAAATTCCGGGGGCATTGCAGCCTTAGCTGAAATGCAAAAAGAAATTCAATCAGGAAAATCGAATGATAACTTATCTAATCCATTACTTGTGCAGCAACGTTGGGGATTCCGTCCCGGACTTGCGCTTTATGGTTATCAAGCAAACCCGCAGTGGATGCAGATGGATTTAGCTCCAGTAATGACGTTAAAATCGGTTGTAAATAATATTCGCGCAGTAAAGAAAAATGAAAGTGTCTCGTATGGTTGCAGCTGGAGGGCCCAACGCGATTCTAAAATTGCCGTGGTTCCGATTGGTTATGCCGATGGCTTTCAGCGCCTTATTTCAAATCGCGGAGTCGCGCTTTTTGCAAATCAATTGGTGCCGGTGGTAGGACGTATTTGCATGGATTTTTTAATGCTAGATGTGACCGATGTGGTCAGCGGTGATGAATTAGGAAAATGGAATGAAGAAGAAGTTATACTTTTTGGCTATAACGAAAAAAGAACTTTGTTACCTGCGACCAAAGTGGCGGAAGCTGCCAGTACTATCGTGTGGGAAATTTTAACCTCTGTTAGCGAGCGCGTACCACGTCATTTTAAAGGACTTAAGAAGTTATGAAAAAAAGTGAATTTGTTCAGAAAACTTCTGATGGAATCGATCACGTCTTTCAATATTTTTTTGGTACATTTTTAGCTTTTATTAAAGAAGTCGGGCAAATTTGTATTTTTGGATATGAAAGTATAATTCTATTATTTGCAAAGCCCTTTCGCTACCAAGAAATTATCAAGCATCTTGAATTTATTGGTAATCAGTCTGTCGGAATTATTACTTTAACTAGCGTCTTTACCGGCCTGGCTTTATCTTTTCAAATTTATTTGGGTTTCAAACTAGTTAATGCGGTCAACTTAGTTGGACCCACCGTGGCCCTTGGGATTTCGCGGGAATTAGGGCCTGTGCTAACTGGATTAATTGTTGCAGCACGAGCCGGTGGAGCCATGGCTGCTCGACTGGGGACGATGCGGGTCAATGAGCAGCTGGATGCGCTGGATGTGATGGGTGTAAATACCAAACAGTACTTGATTGCTCCACGAATTTTGGCTGCCGTGATTTGCATGCCATTGCTGACAGCGCTTTTTGATTTTATGGCGATGCTTGGGTCTTGGTTTTTGTGCACAAGACTTGTTGGTTTGGATCATGCTGTATTCATGCAGAAGGTTCGAGACACTGTTGAAGTACGCCATATTTTCGAAGGGTTAATGAAGGCTGGATTTTTCGGACTTATGTTCGGAATCATTTGCACTTACAAAGGCTTCAATACAACGGGTGGAGCCAAAGGCGTTGGAGAGGCTACCAATAAGGGCGTTGTGATTAGTATGGTTACAATTATTATTTTAGATTATTTTTTAACGAACTTGATACGGCTTTATTATTTAGTTTCGGGATCTGCAGTATGAGTGCGACTTCTTTGTCGAAGGAAAAATATGCTGTTGAATTAATCGATGTTAAAAAGACATTTGATGGCAAAGAATTTGTCTTAAAAGGAATTGATCTTAAAATTCCGCATGGCAGTTTAACGGCAATTATTGGATTTTCCGGTACTGGAAAAAGTGTTGTGCTAAAACATATGCTGGGTTTGTTCCAGCCGACGTCAGGTACAGTGAAGGTTTTAGGTACAGATTTAAAAACTTTGAAGCCAAATGCATTAACTTTATTTCGCTGTAATTACGGAGTCTTATTTCAAAGTGCGGCTTTATTTGATGATATGAATGTGTTGGAAAATGTTTGTTTTCCACTGGAAGAGCATCGCCGTGACCTTTCGAAAGCTGAAGTTTTAGAAGTCGCGAAAGAAAAATTGCGAGTCGTGAATCTTGAAGAAAAACATTTTATGAAATTACCAAGCCAAATTTCCGGCGGTATGCAAAAGCGAACTGGATTAGCTCGTGCGCTAGCCTTAGATCCAGAAATTCTCATATATGATGAGCCAACCACGGGCTTAGATCCGATTTTAACAGAGATGGTGGATGATTTAATTGTTTCCACTCATAAAGCTAGACCTGGCACAACATCCATCATGGTTTCGCATGACTTGCACGCGGCTTTTCGAATCGCGGATTTTGTGGTGATGCTCGATGCAGGTCGAGTCCTACTCTCGGGCACTGCTGATGATTTTTATAAAACTGATATCGAACTTGTGAGAAAATTTGTGGATAAGGGAATCAAGCAGCAATAAATGATTTTTCATCATGTAAGGATTCTAAGTGGGCTTATTTAGTTTAGCAGAATTTAAAGTGGGTGCCTTAATTGTCGGAATCGGCGGACTCATTGCGTTTATGTCGATGCAAGTTAGTGATGATCCTAGCTATATGGGCCGTTCGAAAAAAGCGTGGTTTTTGCTACCCAATGCCAGCGGGCTAATTAAGGGATCTGCAATTCGCTCGGCCGGAATTCCTATCGGCGCAATTCATGATATTGTTTTACAAGATGGCAAAGCACGCATCGACATTACGGTAAAATCTGAAGTGGCGTTAACTAGGTCGGCGACTGTCGAAATGAAATCAAATGGAATTTTAGGCGATAAGCACGTTGAAGTTTTTCCAGGTACAGCCGGAGATCCTGCGCTTGAAGACGGCGGACAGATCCTAAATGTCAAAGATGGCGGTTCGATGGATGACGTCATGACACAAGTTGGAGAATTAGCGGGCTCTTTAAAAGAAGTCGCAAAAACTTTGCAAGAGGCTGTCAGTCAAGATGGATCCGATAAGCACATACTTGGCCGAATTGTGCAAAACATTGAAATTTTAACAGGCGATTTGGCTGAGATGACTACGGATAACAAACAACAAGTCGGAGAAATAGTAGCTCAAGTTCACGATATAACTTCGACACTAGATGAATTGGTGAATGACGAAAGTGATAAGGGCTTTAAGAAAACGTGGAAAAATGCAATGGTTCGCATCGATAGTTCATTAAAGAATATCGACGATATCACTTCAAAAATAAATAGGGGCGAAGGAACTATTGGAAAACTGATTTCGGATGAACAAACATCAGAGGATGTTAGTTCCGCCATTGAAGGAATCAGTGGCTTAGTTGATTCGGCCAATAAAATTTCGACAG
>JAYUWH010000010.1:0-2522 GCA_043753645.1 Bdellovibrionales bacterium | reverse complement strand
GTGTAACGATAAAATCATTTAACAAAAGACCGTCTCTGATATCTTCTGAATTAAATGCGTTCTCTAAAATCAGCCCATTCGGATTCCACTGCTTGTACAATAGAGAGTAGATCTCAGTTTCACCTAAAATCTTTGATTTAATGCCGACAGTTTCAAAACTTTTTTGAATGTTTTGTTCCATCTGATTAAATAGTTTTAGCTCGGGCTCTAAGATCGATACCGAAAAATGATCTTCAGAATCAGCGTTTGATTTAAATAATTTAAACCGTCTTTTTGGCTTTTGTAGTTTTTTGACAAAATTTCGTCTTAAAACAACATAAAGCTTTTGCTGAATGATTTCGTTATCGGCATTGAGTGCAGATATTTTTTTAACTCTTTCAGCTAAGAGCGACTTTGAAAGAGCACTCGACGAGCTTTGCATCAGTGATTTATGCTGATCCGCAAGATCACTGGCTCCGCCACTGGTCATTTGCACAAACTGAATCGATAACCCTTCAGGTAGACCATTTAAAAAATCGCACGATATACTTTTAAGCGAATTTAAGTACTCATCCGTGCTACAAGAAATGTCTTTCGGCGTAAGTTCAAGTATTGAGCCCAAAGACAGATCCTTAAAAATCAATTTTCCGTCCTCAAATCCCCAGACTTGAAGACGATCCACTAGATTTGCGTTCATCAGTTATTCCTTTTTTTGGTTTAATAAATTTAGATCGTGTTTTTGCTAAGCTAAAAGCCGTTAGAACTTTGGGTTGAAAGTAGAATCTTAAATAATGCAGCAGAAAGTTGTCGGGCTTTCCGCGCTTTATTAATTTTATAAACACGGCCAAGCTTAAACTTGGAACCCAGGTGAATAAAAATTTGTATGGCATATGCCCCATCACTAGATTTAAAAAAGCCAGCAACGTGAACACCAGAAACAGATCGACTAGTTCAAAACCAAAAATTAATGTCTTTTTATCTAAGCAGCGGTAAACGGTTGACGTTTTAAGCCCCATGCATCACCTAATGAACCAAGCTTCGGATAAGTGACACAATGGACTCAGCACCGAAACCAACAATGGCGCCCATGATCGCATACATGAGATGGGCTTTTGCATTGGCGTGTCCGGCAACAAAACTAAGTCCCGCAATCACAAGACCGCACATGGCACCCAGCGGAAGAATTGTTCCGACTAGTTTTTCTTGAACGGCAGAGAGTGAGCTTTCGACACTTGCAAAGGCAAGTGCTGGTAGCATGATTAAAACGATCAGGCTTAGAATTTTTGAAACATTTTTTCTGGTGAAGTATTTTTTAAAGTTTTTCATATGAGTTTTCTCCTTGGGTTATTTTCGAACGGCGTCAGAATCACAATTAATTCCGACGTATTTGTAAGTTGATGTAATTTCTGACTGGCTACTTTTTGATAGAAACGAGAATTCGTTCTCTGAAATTCGTATCCAACGCATAGTGTTGTCAGGCCTTCCGCTGTATGTGACCAAGTATTCAAGATCAGAAGTGCTGTCCTTTATTTTTTTAGCACTACATCCTGGTTCGAATTTTTCAGAATCGGGGTTATCGCGAATTCCGCCTTGAATAAAACATATCTTTTGACCAAATTGAGTAACGCTGCCACCTGAAACCATTTTGATGCTGACATTAACCTGGCCCTTGCGCTGATCTGCGTGAAAGTTGACTTGTGTGTTTTCATCAGCAAGTACAAAGTTAAAAGCTGTTAAGGTGGTTAGGATCAGGAATAGTTTTTTCATAAGTTCTCCGTTTCATGATTTGGTTTACCTGCGTCTACGAATACATTCGCTCGTGCATCTATAGGGGTGATGTGGCTTAAATGCCTGATCACACCTAGGTGGGTTGAATGGGTATTTTTTGGATTCGAGTTTTTCAAAATCTTCATAAGACATTTCGCCGTTGTTAAGTGATGTGATTTTTTTCAGATAGGACTTAAGCGATTTATATATTTGGATGAACTTATTCATAGTCTTCATCCACTTCTGAATCGTCTTCGCAAGTCTCTTCGTAGTCTTCCTCGTCATCGGGATAATCAGCTTCATAACCAGAAGCATCTTCGGTTAAAGCTAAAATATCTTCATACGCAGCAACCATATCTGAGTTTTCATTTTTCTCTTTTTTACTTATTAGCTTCCAAATTTCTTCAAGTCTTGATTGGACTGCGTAAGCAAGTTTTCCATCAGCGTATTGAGTAAAACCATCGACATCTTTTTCTAAAAAATTTCGAAGCGATGTAAGATATTTGTTTAATTTCTCGCATCCATTTTCATTTGAAATTTCATCAAAAAGTTCTTCGCAAGCCTGTAGTAATTGTTGATTTAAAAACATAGTTTTCCCCTTCGCTTTAATAAGCGATTTGTTTGTCTTCGTTGATGTTTTGGATAAGTCGTGACTTGATTTTAAACACAGTCGCATCTAATATTTGTTCGACAGTGTTCAGTCCCACAGAGCATTGGCGAGCAATTTCAGAAACGCTTAGATTGCACCAAAATTTTAAATATATAATTTGGCGTGA
>JAYUWH010000009.1:0-7817 GCA_043753645.1 Bdellovibrionales bacterium | reverse complement strand
TTAGCAACAGCGAAAAAGTTTTATTAAAAAAGATCAACCGTGGTGTGTCAAACGGTGAGCCTTTTGTAGCCATGTCGGATGTTGGTAGCTATCGTTCAGAGCTTATTAAAAAGAGGTTCTTTCATGCTATCATGTCCAAATTTTATTGCTGGTCAGTGGGTGGCTGGTGAACAAGGTCAGTTCGATGTTCTTTCTCCAAGCACCGGGAAAAAAGTTGGCGACTATTCCATACCCTCAGATGCCCAAATTGGAAAGGCATTGCAATGCGCAGATCAAGCACAAAAAAATTGGACGAAGCTGCCCATTAAAGAACGCAGCAAAGTACTTTTTAACTTGCGAACAATTTTACTACGAGACCAAGACCAGATTGCTGAACTGAAAAGTTCCGAGTGCGGAAAAACCTTTGGTGAAGCTAAAGCCGGCTTAATGAAGGGCATCGAAGTTTTGGAATTCGCGATCGCCATCCAAAACCTTGATTTAGGCGGAAAAGTTGAAGTATCTCGAGGAGTTACCGGAGAATTCAAACGAGAACCTTTAGGCGTTGTCGCCAACATCACACCTTTTAATTTTCCGGCAATGGTGCCGCTTTGGACAATTCCAATTGCGCTGGCGCTTGGAAATTCATACGTGTGGAAACCTTCAGATAAGACGCCACTGACAGCTTTTAAAATTGCTGGCGCTTTAAAAGAAGCGGGACTTCCTGACGGAGTTTTCACAGTGCTGCACGGAACTGAAAAAACGGTAAATGCCATCATTGATCATCCAGCCGTTAAGGCGATTGGATTTGTGGGCTCGACCAAAGTTGCAAAACTTGTTTATCAGCGCGGAACCCACTTGGGAAAACGCGTACTGGCATTAGGCGGAGCAAAAAACCATATCATTTTACTACCCGATGCCAACGTGGAGCTTAGCGGAATCGGTATTTCCGATTCCTTTACGGGCTGTGCCGGTCAGAGATGCATGGCAGCCTCGGTTTTGTTGGCTGTTGGAAATGTAGATGCGCACATTGAAAAAATAAAAGCACGTGCGGCTTCGTTAGAGCTTGGTAAAACCATGGGTGCGATTATTACTAAATCCCAAGTTGAATTTTTACACGCGGCTATTGCGCGTGCTGAAAAGGCCGGAGCTAAAATTTTACTTGATGGGCGTAAAGCCAAAGCGCCGCAAGGAATGGAAGCTGGCAATTGGCTTGGTGCTACAATCTTAGATCATGCCAAAAGCGGCAGCGAAGCTGCAACCAACGAATTATTCGGTCCGATCTTAAGTATTATTCGCTGCCAAGATTTATCAGAAGCTTTGCAAATAGAAAACAGCGTCGACTACGGCAATGCTTGCAGCGTTTTTACCAGCAGTGGTGGCATGGCGGATAGGGTGGTGCGTGAAGCCAGCACCGGCATGGTTGGAGTTAACATCGGAGTCCCAGTCCCGCGTGAACCATTTTCTTTTGGTGGTATCAATGCTTCAAAATTTGGACACGGTGATATTACGGGGCAACATAGTTTAGATTTTTGGTCGAATCTGAAAAAAATCACGGTGAAGTGGGAATCGCAAAGCGATTCAAACTGGATGTCGTAAGTAAGACGGTAAAATAATATATTTTAAAGGCGGACTGCATGTTAAATAAAGAAAAACGTTCGAATCATATTATTTTGGCATCACACACCAATTTAAAATACAAAGAAACTTTACCGATTCACTGGGGAGCCAAAAACGCGATGGAGCGTGGGCCTGTGGTGGCGTCTAGCACCAACGCAAAAGCGCGTAATGCCATTGGCACGCACAGTGGAAGTTATACCGTTTACCGCGCCTTATCCATTGCTAGCGGAAAATTTTCTCAGCAGCACATTCCTGATCTGCACAACACGGAAAGCCCTGCTAAAATCGGCCCGTACCCGTCGTGGTTTGATGCTGACAAGTTAGTTGCGCTTGATCCATGGGGCTTAGATCCGAAGAAAAACTTTCCTGAGTTGTTTGCCAAGGGTTATGACATACGCCCGACGATCGCCGTGACTCAGGCGCATTTGCAGCTACCAGAAATTCACGAAGCCATTGCCAAAGGTCGCTTAAAACCCGATGGTAAAATTATCAAAGAAAACCGCGATATCAAAGTGACTAAAGTGGCGATTGATCCCGTTTGGCATTTGCCCGGAATCGCCAAACGATTAAATATTGAAGAAGGTGAATTACGCCGAGTTTTATTTCAAGAAACAGGAATGTTTCCAGAGCTTATTACCCGCAGGGATTTAAAAGTTTGCTTGCCACCGATTGGCAGTACCACGGCGTATATATTTGGAAATCCAGAAGATTTAGCCAATCCAAATATCGAACTTACCTGCCGCGTGCACGATGAGTGCAATGGATCGGACGTGTTTGGCTCGGATATTTGCACGTGCAGGCCGTACTTAATGTACGGCATTGAAGACGCGGCGCGAACAGCCCAGCGAGGCGGCGTTGGTATCATCGTCTATTACCGCAAAGAGGGCCGAGCACTTGGAGAAGTTACAAAATTCTTAGTTTATAATGCGCGAAAACGGCAAGTTGGCGGCGATAGTGCGGCCACTTATTTTCACCGCACCGAATGCGTCGCCGGCGTTGAAGACGCGCGTTTTCAGGAACTTATGCCAGACTGTCTGCATTTCTTTGGAATTCAAAAAATTCACAATCTTCATTCCATGAGCAATATGAAATACGATGCGATCGCAAAATCAGGGATTGAAGTTATAAACCGCATTTCTATCCCAGCTGATTTGATTCCACAAGATGCGCAAGTTGAAATCGAAGCAAAAAAAGCAGCCGGCTATTTTACACCCGAGACTCCAAAAAAAGAATCTGAACTAAAAAAAGTTATAGGTCGAAAAATAGATGAATAAATTAAATTTGAACAGCGAACAAATAGACTATATCCTAAGTCCAAAAGCCATTCGAGATGCTGCAGCACGAATTTATAAGTATACAAAAGATGGACATTCTTATTTTCAAATTAATCCTGAGAAGCTTCAGCCGACAATTAATTACGTTTTAGCAGTGATCAAAAATAAATATCCGGACTTAAACATTCCGTTTCACTCGCGCTGGGGCCATTTTCGCGCTGGTAACATAGACCGGGCTGCCATTTTAGATAAAAAAATTACCCATTTAGATAAGTTGGAAAAAGCACGGATCAAGTTAGACTTGGTGATCACTTCCGTACTACTTGATGCGGGTGCTGGTAGCGCGTGGAACTATTTTGAAAAATCCCTTGATAAAAGTTTTAACCGCTCTGAGGGCCTTGGCGTCGCCAGTTTTTATTTATTTCTAGATGGCCAATTATCTTCAGATCGTAAAACTTTGCAAGCCGATGCTGCGGGCCTTAAGGCATTATCAGCAGATGATATTCGTAAGTACTTTCAAGTTTCTCAGAAAAACCCACTGTTAGGTGTAGAAGGCCGCGTGCACTTACTAAATAATCTTGGCGAAGCGGTAAAAAATAAAAAAATATTTAGCCACGGGCGCCCAGGAAATATCTTAGATTATTTAATAGAAAAATTTGGAACAGTAGTACCGGCAACGGCTATTTTGCGCGCGGTACTTGATGGTTTTGGTCCTATCTGGCCAAGCCGGCTTAGCGCCAGCGGCATAAACCTTGGTGATGTGTGGTACCATTCAAATGTGGCCTCTGGCGAATTAGATTCACTGATTCCGTTGCATAAATTATCGCAGTGGATGACGTACTCATTAATTGAACCCTTGCTGGAAGCCGGACTTGAAGTCACAGGCGTTGAACATTTAACGGGTCTTGCTGAATACCGAAATGGTGGCTTACTGATTGATTCGGGTTTACTTGAAGTAAAAAATCCTTTAGACACACAAAAAGAATGGCCTGCCGATTCTGATTTTATAATCGAATGGCGGGCGCTAACAATTTATTTCTTAGACATCATCGGAGCCGAAGTCCAAAAAGCATTAGGAAAAACTGCAGCTGAATTTCCCTTAGCCAAAGTGCTTGAAGGCGGCACCTGGTGGGCTGGAAGAAATTTAGCCAAAGAAAAACGCAGCAGCGGCGACCCACCAGTTTTGATTAAAAGCGATGGGACAGTATTTTAGTGAAAATCATTTATAAAATTTAGAAATTTGAGGTTGTTATGAGTGGAAAAGTACATGTCATTGATCATCCGTTATTCAAGCATAAGCTAGGGTACCTTCGCGATAAAAATACCAACTCGGCCGAATTTCGCCGTCTGGTTGCCGAAATCAGTACGTTGCTAGCTTATGAAGCGATGCGCGACTGGAAAGAATTCGTCGAAGTTGATATCGAAACGCCAATTGCATCGACAAAAATTCAAAGAATCACAAATGCTCCGGTCGTAGTTTCTATTCTTCGGGCCGGAAACGGTATGCTTGATCCCATTCTATCGGTGATTCCCTTTGCATCGGCCGGGTTCATTGGAATTTATCGCGACAAGTTCATACACAACACCGTCGAGTATTATTTTAAAATGCCCGAGGATATCAAAGGAAGGCTAGCGATCATCTGTGATCCCTTAATTTCAACAGCAGATACCATGATTGCCTCGATTGATCGCCTAAAAAGCTACGAAGTAAAAACCATAAAAATATTAACAATTTTAATCAGTGAATTTGGCCATCAGAAAATTCATCATTTCCATCCGGACGTTGAAATATACACTTTAAATATTGAAAAAGAAATTAACGAACTTGGTTATTTAGTTCCAGGTTTAGGAGACGCGGGTGACCGACTTTTCCAAACTCGTTAAGCCTTATTTTGTAGGTGTTGCGGGCGGCAGTGGCTCGGGAAAAACTTTTTTTGCCAAAGCTGTGCACGAACAATTAGGCTTTGAACTTTGCGAAATTATTTATCAAGATAATTTTTATATTGATCAGTCTAAGAACTTTGATTTCGACGGGGGTTCAGTTAATTTTGATCACCCAAGCAGTATTGAGTTTTCGCTGCTGGCAAGCCATATGCAAATTCTAAAACGGGGGGAAGAAACGCAAATTCCAATTTATGACTTCGTTACTCACACGCGGCAACCGCGGACTTTGCCCGTGAAACCTAAAAAGATTATTCTGGTCGACGGTATTTTAATCTCTCACGCAGTCGAAGTTCGGCATTTGTTTGATGAAGTTTTATTTTTTGATACACCGGAAGAATTACGTTATCAGCGTCGTCTCGAGCGTGATGTGAAAGAGCGCGGCCGTGACCCCGAGGGCGTTCGCAGCCAATTTTTGCGTCAAGTGAAGCCCATGCATGATGAGTTTGTTGAGCCTTCAAAAAAACACGCTCATGTGCTGGTCAAAGATATTGACGATTTCAATTCGGTCGTTTTTGAATACTGCGAAAAATTAAGAAAGCTCTAGCAGCGTGGGTAGCAAAGGCGATAAGTGCAGACGTTTTTGTTTCTGCACTTAAAGGTCTAAAACAGGTTAGGGATTTACTAATAAGGCCGAATTCAATTCGCAAGAGTACTTCGTATAGGTCACGCCATCGCGATTTTTTACCAGTGTCATGTGAGTACCAGACGATATACCATACAAAGCGCTATTTTCTTCAACGTGCGTTAATGCCGATTCCAAAGAAGGCGTCGAATAACCATTCAAAATAAACTGGTGCGGAGTATTTTTTGTTAAGGTTACATGGCCATTGAAAACGGCTTTAGTCCGAACATTAACTAATGTCACTTCGCCAAATTGATAAGTGATGCGCGGGCCAGTAAATTGCGAAAGATCTCCGGTCACTTCAAACAGCGGCGTGTGACCAGTTTCACTCGAGCACACAGCTAATATGTCATGGGGCTTTGCTGGAGTTTTTTTTGCTAGCGCCAACGTTGAAAAAGCAGTTGCAGCTACCATAATAATTATTTTTAGCATTTATTATCCTTTGGTTATGAACAATTTCTTGAATTCTTTTGTATAAAGTTTCCGGCAGAATGGCGTGACGAAGTAAAAACGTCAAATTATATTTGAGTACTTACTTAAATAATGTAAATATATCCTTAAATATCAAGTGTTTGGAGAATTTTATGCCAGATGTTAAAAAGTTAAAGCCTAGAAAAAATAGCAAAGGTTTTCATACGAAGCAAAAAATTTTAGACTCAGCCATTCAGTGTTTGGCGAAATTAGGCCCGGCCAGTACTACATTTCAGGCCATCGCCGATCACTGCAAAATAAGTCAAACCTTGGTCGTGCATTATTTTAAAAAAAAGGAAAATGTTTTTCCCGCCGTCATCGACCACCTTATCGAGCGCACCCTAAAACATCTGAGTGTTGAAGTGGATCATGAAGATTCGCCAGCGGTGCAACTGAAACGTTTCATTCGCCTTTCAATTTTAGCAGTTCGCAAAGACACCCCAGCAGCCAAAGCATTTTTAACTTTAAATTTTTTGGCGGCGTTTGACGAAAACTATCAACAGCAAAGTGGCCTAATTAAGGAAATCGTCATCAAGCAAATCTCGAACATCCTGGAAGCGGGAGTTCGTCAGAAAGAATTCAAAGTGAAAAACATTGATCAAACATCCCGGCAATTTACGGCCTATCTAACAGGCGTGCGACTGATGCTGCTGAATGAAAAAGTGGATTCTTCAGACGAAATTACTATTGATGTGATGACGACACATTGGTTGCAGATTTTGGGCGTAAATTTAGGCAAGGTTTGAAAGCAAAAACCTTTTGGAAATTCATTAAATGCCTAAAATTTCGCAGTGTTCTAGATGCTGTTGACTTATTTTAACGTTTAAACACACAATTAATTAAAAGCAACCTAACCAACAATCAAAAGGATCAACAATGAAGAGTATTTTATTATTAGCACTAGCTCTAACAACAGCACAGGCTTATGCAGGTAGCATCAACTTAGATATGCGCGAAGACCTGTTAAGCCAGACGTACAACGACGCCGCTCTTCTTGGTGGTCCTGGTACGGGCGTAAGCAACTACCGCTTTAACATGCAAACAGGACGAATCACTTACAAAGGTTCATTAAATGAAAAGACAAATTTTGCAGCCCGCGTTCGTTTTGCAAGTAGAGACCAAGGCGCAATGGAGAAACGGGACAATACAAACTCAACTTTAGACTTTGCTTATGTTGCTTATAACATTTCAGACATGATTAAATTTACATTAGGGAAAATGGGTAGCGAAATAGGTGGTTTCGAAGGTAACACTACGGGTACAGATATCTATTTTTTATCTGAAGCTTTTGGTGGTGGCGGATATTTAGGAACTTCTCAGCTATTAAATCCTGCCAACGGACTGAAACTTAATGGTTTTACAAATATGATTTACTTCAGCGGTGCTAAATTATCTTTCATTATCGATCCAACAAATACTGTAAGTGTAATGGCTGGCGATTTAGACGGAAAAGTTGGACGTAGCGCAGCTGCGACCTCTGATGTTCCTGCAACTCAAAATAAAAGCATGTTCGGTTTAGCTTACAACGGAAATTTCATGGATAAGACTTTGGCTGTTATGGCTTCTTACCACACTGAAACCTTAGCTCAAGATACTACAGCTACTTTTGCTGCTTTGGGACTTGGTTACACAATTGGACCAGTACTTTTACAAGCTGACTATTTAATGAATACGTCTTCATTTGCAGCTGCAACAGTTACTCCGAAAGATGTTTTAACTTCAGTTGTTGTTAAAGCTGTTTATGCAATTGATCCTACGTTGTCTGCTCAGCTAAAAGTTGTTTCATCAACAGAAATGTTTGATGCAACAACTTCAACGGGTCTTACTGCGACTAACAAGTACATGGACTACGGCGCGGCTATTGAGTGGAAGCCTAAAGCTGAAGACGTTTTCCGTTACCACGTGGCTTA
>JAYUWH010000008.1:0-23509 GCA_043753645.1 Bdellovibrionales bacterium | reverse complement strand
ACAGACGACCAGGATTATAAAAATTATGCGCATATTCTTGGACCTGAACGGACAAAATTCGAGCTTGAACAACATTCTAATGAGGCGCTGCAGGCGCTGCAGCACTTTGGCAACTCATCGATAGAACAGTTAATTTCTTTGGTCGATTTCAATTTAAGTCGGGGCAATTAGTGCGCCTAGATGTCTTTTTAGTCGAGAAAAAATTTGCAGCTTCCAGAACCCAGGCGCAAGAGTTGATTGTTGCTGGGCACGTTTATTTAAAAAATGAAGCGCAGAATATAAAACTTGTAAAATCAAGTTACCAGGTTACAGACCACGATTCAGATTTAATATTTGTCCAGCACAATGAAATTCAAAAATACGTTTCACGCGGGGGACTTAAGCTAGAACAGGCGATCAAAACACTATCTTTAAATTTGAATAATCAAACAGCGCTGGATGTTGGTCAATCGACCGGTGGTTTTACTGATTGTCTCTTAAGCCATAAAGTTAAATATATTGTTGGCATTGATGTTGGCCACGATCAATTGCATGAAAAAATTAAGTCGAATGAATTGGTAAAAAGTTTCGAAGGTCTACATATTAAAGATCTTTCAAAAAATGCAGAATACTTAAAGGCAATACCCGCTGGAGGATTTGACATTTTAGTGGCCGACGTTTCCTTTATTTCTTTAATAAAAGTGATGTGTCATATTAAAGATTTCTTAAAAGTGGGCGGGTCTTATTTATTTCTAGTAAAACCACAGTTCGAACTAACTGCGACAGATCTTGATAAGAATGGTATCGTAAAAAATGTTAAAAGTTACGAACTCGTGCAACAAAAAATAATACTTGAAGCCCAACAGCAGTTCGGTGATGTTTTAAACTATTTTAATTCTGAAAAGTTAGGTAAAGATGGTAATCAGGAGTTTTTTATTTATGGCAAAAAAGCAATTTAGTTACGTTTTTGTGGGCTTACTCATGTTATTTCTAAACGCCTGTTCCGTTAAAATAATTCGCCCTACGCTGTCGCCGACTTCTCGAAACGGCACAATTACAAAGCCCGAAGAAAGTAAACCTGTCGAAAGCACGCCCCCCGGCAAAAGCGACGAAGGTGAAATCACTGCAAGTCCCATAAATTCAACGGCTTCAAGTGGCACTTCAACCGTTATTCCCAAATTTGGTTTTATTTTCTCAGGCGGCGGTGCAAAGGCGTGGGCCCATATCGGTGTATTAAAGGAATTGCAAAAATTAAAGTGGCCGATCAATTCTGTTGCCGGTTTTGAATGGGGAGCTCCTGTTGCCGCAGTGTATGCCCAGAATTTGTCCGCCAATGAGGTCGAATGGGAGCTTTCGAAACTAAAAGATTTTGATAAGTGGGACCCATTCATTAAAGCGGTATTTAGTCGTAAGATGACCGCTGATTTGAAGATTCCTTTTGTCTGCCCTTCGATCAACGTTGCAAAACAAAGTATTTATCTTTTAAACCGTGGCCAGATGGATCAGCTTGTTCCTTTTTGCATTGCTTCACCTGGAATTCTCCGACCTATAAATCAATCGATGGCACTGATGACAGATGTATCTTCGCTGGCTCAACATCTGCGGGCCACCGGCGCAACGCGTATTATATTAATCAACGCTATGGCCCAATCGACCAAGCGATCGTTCGTCAAAGATTGGGAATCGGGCGAGAATGTCTTATGGGTTCAATCAGCAGCTCTTATGAGTAAGAAGCCGAATGGGGTCGATGATGTGGTCGAGATCAATTTAGATAATTTTGGCATAAAAGATCTCGATCGCCGCCGCGAGATCATAGCCAAAGGCAGCGAACTAAGTTATCCTCAGTTAAAGAAGTTAGCAGAAAAATACGGACTTTAATATTTTGTGAAAGTGATTAACTAGCATGAGAAAGCCGACTGAGAATCCAGAAATTTTTAAAAAACGAAGAAAAAAAGTAATTGCGGGATTAAACGGAGCCGCTTTGATAGTTGCTGCTCATCCTGAGCAACTTCGTAACGATGATGTTCATCATTTTTATCGACAAGATTCAAATATGTATTACCTAACAGGGTTTGAAGAGCCCGAAAGCATTTTGATGTTACGGCCTGGAAAAAATCCTGAATCAATATTATTCGTACGTCAAAAAAATATGGAACGAGAAACTTGGGACGGATTTCGCTACGGTCCTGAAAATGCACAAAAAGAATTTTTGCTGGATGCGACTTATCCCATTGAAGATTTTGCGGCAAAAAGTGTCGAATTGCTAAAGGGTTACGACGAAGTTTATTACCGCCAATTTAAAAATCAAGATGCTGACCGTTTAGTTCAAAATATTTTACTTGAGCTTAAAAAAGTTTTTGGTCGTACGGGTTACGGATTATTAACCATCAAAGATGCCGATACTTTCCTTGGCGAATTTCGTCTAAGAAAAGACGAAGATGACATTTCTAATTTAAGAAAAGCCTGCGAAATATCTGCAGAAGCCCATGTCGCTGCGATGAAATTTACGAAACCTGGAGTTAATGAAAGACATATTCAAGGTGTTCTTTCGTACAACTTTTATATGAAGGGTGCGGCTCGCGTGGGCTATCCGTACATTATCGCCTCTGGAAACAATGCCACTACGTTGCATTATAATTTTAATGACCAAGTTTGCAAAAAAGGGGATCTATTATTAATTGATGCGGGTGCAGAATACAATTATTACTCCGGCGACATCACCAGAACTTTTCCCGTCAGTGGACAATTTTCACCGGCCCAAGCAAAAGTCTATCAGGGCATCTTAAATATTCAAAAAGAACTTATTGCGTATCTTAAGCCCGGCATCTTTTTTAAAGATTTGCACGAAATGGCCACTCAGCGTTTAACGGATTTAATGCTTGAGTTAGGTTTAGTTTCTGGCCGTAAAGAAGATGTTATAAAATCTAATCAGCACCGCAAGTACTATCCACATGGTGTCGGCCATTGGTTAGGAATGGATGTTCATGATTCAGGTTTGTATTTTATTAAAGGCGAAGCGCGGCCCGTCGAAGCAGGCATGACTTTTACAATCGAGCCTGGTTTGTACATCCCTGAAAATGATATGTCGGCTCCACCCGAGCTGCGTGGTATTGGCGTGCGCATTGAGGATGATGTGGTGATGACTCAAAACGGTTGCGATGTCATGACCTCAGGTGTCCCTAAAGAAATCAGCGAGATTGAAAAAATTGTTGGTACAGGAATTTAATTTCTAAAAAATTTTGAAGGCCATTGAAAGAAAGCATTAATCTAAATTAATGCTTTCTTCTTTTATAGTGTTTCCACTTTTTATTTCGATAAAGCGGATTTGAGCTATCAGCGGAGCTGCAGCATCTGTTTCATCTGAGAATAGCTGAATCGTAATATAAAAATCAGCCTTCGTGTCCTGGGGAATTTTCAAGCGCTTCATTTCTTGAATTTCACGGGAAAATCGTTTGGACAAGCCAGTGAGTTCAATGCGCTGTGGTTTTTGAAACTTAACTAAATGATTTTTTAGGTTTAAAGCTTTAGATGAAATTTCTTCCATCGGTATAGCCTTGCGTTGTTTAGCTAAATTATTTTTTAGTGCTAAGAATAAACCTAAAATAATTAAAGCAGTGATAACTAGTTTAACAACTTTATTTACGGCGCTGGTCATACAAATCGATGTGTTAGCCAGTTATTTTTTTCAGCCAACTTAAATAATTCGCTTTCTGTTTGAAATAATTTATCGTCCCGTGAGGCTGCGCTGACGGCCAACTGTATATGAGTTGCTGAAATTAAAAGATCCGTGTCGCCCGTTGTATTTCCACAGGCCAGAAATGGTCGAATACCCTTTGTTCTTTTTAACAAGGCTTCTGCTTTTCCTTGCTTATAAGTTATGGGAAGAATTGGAAGATCGGTAATTTTATTTTCTGAAACCACAGTCTCGACACCGATGACATTTTCTGGTTTTAGCCCTAAGGCAGCAACGCCGGGTTCCACGGCCCAAGAAATTGAAGCTGTCACTACAAAAACCTGAACATGATTTTCTAAAAGCAACTCGATCAATTTTTTCTGCTCTGAAAAAATTGGCATAGGTTGAATTTTGTTGAAGGCCTGTTGGCTCCAACCGCGAACCACTGGTAATTCGCAGGATTTATTTATTTGAGCTAGCCAGACATAGGCATCCCTGGGATCATTATCTTTTTTCTTAAGTTCCTGATAGTGCTCCCAAGCATTCTTGGGCAACGGCACACATTTCTGATCTATTTCATACTGAAAAAAGTTTTCACCAAGGTCGGTATCCCACAGGGTTCCATCGGCATCAAAAGCAGCATACAAAGGCCCATGACCTTGTTTTTTTAGATCTGCCAAAGTTTGCTTTATTTTAATCCAATGGGATTCTGGAAACGCTTTATAGTTCATAGCAAAATGCTAGTCGAGCAGGTACTTAATGTCATTACAAGATTACCACTTGCTGCGCTCTAGCTTGTTATCAGCAAAAGATTGAGTTGAAGTGAGCTTATGACAACGCTGGGAAATAACGGAATTACTTATCGCATCGCTCAACTGCAAGATATCGATTTAGTTTACGATTTTGAGTTATCTCGAACGGCAGTGCTGGGGGCTGATGAGTATGAACAAATGATGTCGGTATGGTCATCTTCTTTTCGAAAAGAATCTTTAGAACATTATTTTAAATTAGGGTGGAGTTTTATTGCCACTGATAATGATCAAAAAATAGTTGGTTTTTTTCTAGGGCAGCCGTTGCTTTTTTTTGCTCAGCAGACACAAACTTTGTGGATCGAGCATATTGCCGCGGTCGATTCTGATGTGGCGACTGAACTTGTGGATGTTTTCTACCGACTGGCCCGTGAAAAACATTTTCAGCGAGTTATATGTTCGGATCAAATTCTAAAAATGAAATTAAATAAAGAATTTCCCTTTCAACCATGGGAACTTTCAATTCAATATTTAAAGACAACCAAGTAGGGACTAATGAAAGATTTTTCGTTTCAAACGCGTGAAAGTAATATTCAAAAATTAAAAAGTGAAAACTTTGATATATTAATCATTGGCGGCGGCATAACAGGTGCTGGCGTAGCTCGTGATGCTGTCGGGCGCGGTCTAAAGGTAGCGTTGGTAGAAGCGCACGATTTCGCAGTCGGGACGTCATCACGTTCTAGCAAATTGGTTCACGGCGGAATACGTTATTTAGAAAATCTTGAATTTCATTTAGTTTTTGAGGCCTTATCAGAGCGCACTAAGCTTTTTGAAATCGCACCTAATTTAGTACACCCACTACGATTTATGATTCCATTATTTAAAAATAGTCGTGTCGGAATGTTTAAGATGGGCTTAGGCATGATTTTATATGACGCTTTAGCTTTGTTTCAAGCGCCTGAAATGCACGAAAGGCTTTCGGCTAAACAGACCACCCTGCGAATGCCGATTGTAAATAATGAAAATCTATCGGGCTCATTTATTTATTCAGATGCTTATATGGACGATGCACGCCTTGTGCACGAAACATTACGAGCTGCTAATGAAGATAATGCGGTTTGTGTAAACTATCTAAAAGTTCAAGATGCAAAATTTGAAATTAGCGACGGGCAAAAGCAAGTGACAGCATTGACCGTTGAAAATCAACTGACCCAAGAAAAATTTGAAATCAAAGCAAAACATGTCGTTAGCACCGTTGGCCCCTGGACAGATCTTATCGGAGAAAAACTTGTCAGTGATTGGAAAAAAATATTACGACCTACAAAAGGAATTCATCTTACTTTTAAAAAAGACCGCTTGCCACTTACAAGCGCTGTGGTCATGGCTGCTGAAAAAAGCTCACGCATTGTCTTTGCCATTCCAAGACATGAAATGATAATTATAGGCACCACCGATACCGATTTTTCTGGTGATCCGGCCGATGTGCGCGTCACAGCGGATGATGTTCAGTATTTATTAAAAATAACGAGCGAGTATTTCCCAAATGCCGGTATAACCGAAAAAGATATAGTTTCGACCTATGCGGGAGTACGTCCTCTTGTTCAAGATGAAGCAAGCACTGAAGGAAAAACCAGCCGTGAACACACCATACTTTCAGACCCGAAGGGTTTTACCTTCGTGGCGGGCGGAAAGTACACGACCTATAGATTAATGTCCGAGCAAATTGTCGATCTGGTTATAAAACAGTGGCCGATTGAAAAAAGATTAAGTTTAAAACCTTGCGACACAGTGAAAGCTTTAAATCCCTATGTGACCACCGAGGCTTATGCACGTGCCATGCAGTCGGTCGAACCCGGTGACGCTGTCTTGTTATGGCTGACTGAACGCTACGGCGAAGAAGCTTTTAAAATTATTGAAAACTACGGACCTAATAAATCCATTTGGCAGTTAGAGGCCTATCAAGCCATCCGTAAAACCATGTGTTTAAATTTGACAGATTTTTATAGTTTGCGAGTTCCTTTGGTGTTGGCCTACAGCGATCATGGTATTTCATTCCTTGACGAAATTGCCACCGTTTTTAAATCAGAGCTGCAATTAAGTGATGAAGAAATCGAAAAACAAAAGCAGAATTTGGTCGACTATTTAAAAAAAGAAATGAATTGGAAGATTGAAAATTTACAGAAATAAATTTCTAGTTTAGCTGACAATTAATGGAAACTAAGCTACCGGGTATGCTCTGAGATAAAATTTAATCTAGATTTTTTTAACTCATTTTCACCCTCAAGCCACGCTAAAATACGCTGCGGGTTTTGAATAAGGTCCAATCGATCAGTTATAAGACAATGTCCAACTGATTTTCCAAGTAGAATTTGAATTGAGCTGTACGGATAGTCTTCCGCATTTTTACAGATTCCTGCTTTGACGGGATTATTATATATGTATTTATATGCAGCCAAGTACTGGGCTAAGGATTTGATGGGCTCGCAGAAAGCTTCAGGTTCGTTGGTATTAACTAAACTATTTTCTAATAAATTTGAAAAAAAATTTTCTTGGTTGTTAGTTGATTCAATTAACATGTGAAAATGGGTATCCATCATGACTAGTGCTTGAATTTCGACGTGAAAAGTTAAAGCGGCATTATAAATCAAACGCTGCAGATGAATCCAATCTAAATTCTTGAAATATCCAGTGGTTTTAAAATGAACATTAAGATGAAAAAATTTAGATTTTTTTCTAAAGTGGCTGGATCTCATAAATACGTAACTGAAGCAATTCACTGACCACTAAGTCCGCCGCCTAAGTGGGGCGTCACAAAACAAAAGGGCCGAAATTCGACCCTTTTATAACAATTAAAACATAATTTACGGCTTAATTTATGCGACTAAGTCATGGAACTTGTTAAAGGCCGCACTTTTTTAGAGGCATAGTTTTCAGAAACGAATGTCCAGTTGATGTGATTCCAGAAGGTTTCTAAATATTTTTGGCGTAAATTGCGGTAATCGATGTAGTAAGCGTGCTCCCAAACATCAGCCACCATCAATGGAATAGGTCCATTTCCTGTAAAAGGTACTGCCGCATTTGAGGTAGAAACCAAAGATAATTTGCCAGTGGCATCGGTACATAACCAGATCCATCCCGAACCAAAAGTTTTAACTCCGCCATCAACAAATTTGGCTTTTAGTTCACTCATACCACCGAAATCACGAGTAATAGCTTCATTTAATTCTTTAGAAGAAGTTCCGCCTCTATCAGCGGGCTGCATGTTA
Organism: Bdellovibrionales bacterium; assembly: GCA_043753645.1. GTDB lineage: Bacteria > Bdellovibrionota > Bdellovibrionia > Bdellovibrionales > Bdellovibrionaceae > Pseudobdellovibrio. The sequence goes on along the minus strand of JAYUWH010000008.1, from coordinate 15,842 downwards.
AACCAATAAAAAGTATGATTCCAGATCTGAGCTGCATTATTAAAAACGCCGGCTGTCGATGTTAAAATAATTTCTTCTAAAGATTTACCTTTTAAGGACACATCAGCTTCAACAAATTTATTTAAATTATCAATGTAGGCTTTGTGATGCTTATCATAGTGATAAGTCATTTGCTCTTCATTTAAAAAGGGTGCAAGTGCTGTTTTTGCGTATGGAAGTTCAGGTAATTTAAACATAAAAACTCCTTTTAATTATTTAACATTTTTCGAACAAAAGTTGGTAACGTAAACGCGGCACTGTGAAGATCTTCGTTGTAATAACTTAAGTCTTTGGCTGCCACAAAAGTCTTGGCGATATCCTTTTTAAAATCCTTTACCGGATGATACTGACCTTTGATTGCCATCTGTAGACTCCACATTCCCGACGGATATGTGGGCGCATGAAACAGCATAGTGTGCACTTGTGACTGGGAAAACACTTTCTTCAAACATTGATTTAATTCGACAAAAGTTGATGAATGAAACATCGGCGATTCGCCCTGAGTTACCAATACACCATTCGTTTTTAATGCTTTTTTACAATAATCATAGAAACTTGCTGTGAAAAGACCTTCAGCCGGACCCGCTGGATCAGATCCATCCACAATGATGACATCATAGGATTCAGGTTTTGCTTCTGAAATAAATTTAATACCGTCACCAATAATTAAGTTCACTTTTGGATTTGAAAATTCTCGCGCAATCGTTGGTAAATGCAACTTACATGCACGTACAACTGCTTCATCAATTTCCACCATTGTTACTTTTTCCACGCCCGGATATTTACAAACCTCACGAATTGTTCCGCCGTCTCCGCCGCCAATAACTAATACATTTTTAGCTGGACCCGAAACAGATTCAAAAGCCAACATCGCAGGATGAGTAATCATTTCGTGATAATGGTTTTCATCACGCTCAGTGCACATAACCATGTCATCAATCGCAAGCATCTTGCCATACGAAGTTGAATCAAGAATTCGTACGCGCTGAAACTCAGACCGCTCATCGAATAAAATTTCGCCGGTGTAACGTAAAGATAACGCTTGGTTTTCATCTTTATCTGTAAACCAAACATTGCGATTAATTTTATATCCGTTTTTGTAATCTAATTCTTCCGCATCGTTCGGCTTAACTTTTAAAGCATCACCCTTTTTAATAACGTATGTCGAACCACGGTTCATTTCTAAGGCTGAATACGAAGCTTCAAAGGCCTTTTTTAAATGCTCAAACGAAACCCACGGATCAACGGAATCACCGCATGTAAAAAGATCGACGGCAGCGTAGCGATATTCTGGCCATGTGTGAATAGCCAAGTGACTTTCTTGGATAACCACAACACCAGAAACTCCGTATGGAGAGAAATGGTGAAATGTTGAGTTAATAACGGTGGCGCCGGCAATTTGAGCGGCTTCAACCATCGCATTTTCAATGGCTGCAACGTCATTTAAAACGTCAGCTTTACAATTCATAAATTCAACTAATATGTGTCTTCCTAAGGCTTTCATAGGGGGTCAAAATAGGGCCAATGGCCTTAGCGATCAATGTTTTTTTAATAAATCATAAAAATAGTCGGTGCACGGTAATTAAACATTTTGTATTTCGTAGCAGTGGTGAATTTTCTGATCGTGGAAATCAATAGGTATCGTCTGAGCCGTGATATTTTTCACTCGATATTTCACAGATAAATGAGATGAGAGTTTAAAATCACGCTTATTCGTCGAAAAGTACAAAATTCCATTCAATTTTAGCAGCGGCATTAAGGAATGCACCAAATTATCCTGGTCACGTTCGACTTCAAAAGTTGAATCCATTTTTTTAGAATTCGAAAAAGTAGGCGGATCCAGAAAAATTGTGTCGAAACTGGCTTTAAAATCAGGCCAGTCTTTACATTTTTTTATAAACTCCAACACATCTTCTTCGAAGAAAAAGTTGTTTTTCATATTTACTTTATTCAAAACGAAATTGTCTTGCGCCCACTCCAGATAGGTTTTAGACAGATCAACGCTATACGTAGTGGCACCGGACAAGGCGGCCATCAAAGAAACTGATCCGGTGTAACAAAACAGATTTAGAAATTTCTTTCCACTTTGTTTTTTAAGAAATTGATAACGTAAGGGGCGATGATCTAAAAATAGCCCTGTATCCAAATAATCCCAAAGATTAATGTATAAAGGGACACCATTTTCCCTGACGATAATTTTTTTATTTTCGCTACCAAGCTTTTGATATTGATCAAGTCCCTTTTGTTGTCGGCGTTGTTTGAAGATTAAATTCTCGTCGCTAACGTTAAAAATTGTTTTCAGCGCAGAAAGCAACAGCGGTAAGTGGTTTTTTTCTTCATCGATACGTTCTGACTTGTCTGATACCACAAAAAAATCTTTGTAACGATCGACGATAAACGGAAATTCCGGAATATCCCGGTCGTAAAGTCGGTAGGCCTCGATTTGGTTTTTTTCGGACCACGCCTGCAGTTTTTGAAAATTTTTACGAATTCTGTTTTCTATCATGGGCCCCAGACTATCCTAAATTTCACTGTTTTTGTCACTCGCATTCAACAGTAAATAAGGTCATCAGGCAAATTTTGTAGACTTTAAAGGGTAACATTTTGTATAGCAATTTCGTATACTTACATAATTCGGCAACATGTTGCCGAATTATGTTGAATTTCGGCAACATGTTGCCGAATATGTAAAGGTGTATAAAAGAACTCTTAATCTTAAAAAAACACTGCAGAAAAAAAGCGCCTTTCTATTGGGTCCTCGCGCCACGGGTAAGTCTTGGCTGATTCGCTATGAGCTCAGCGATGCTCAAGTATTTAATTTGTTAGACTCTGCAATTTTTGATCGATTCATTCGGCGGCCCTCAGCATTCGCCGAAGAAATTAATAGCAAACTTGTGGTGGTGGATGAAATACAAAAAATTCCTCGCTTGTTGGACGAAGTTCATCGTCTGATTGAAGAAAAAGGAATTCGTTTTCTGTTGACGGGAAGTAGCGCCCGAAAACTAAAGCATGGAGGCGCGAATTTGCTTGCTGGGCGTGCACGCACTCTTCATTTATTTCCGCTGACTTCGCGTGAACTTACGGATTTTGATTTACTAAAATATTGCCGTTATGGAGGCCTTCCTTTGATCTACCTTTCCGATGATCCTTGGCAAGATTTAAAGGACTACGTGCATCTCTATATGAAAGAAGAAATTACCGCAGAGGCCATAGTTCGAAGGGTCGACCATTTCGCTCGTTTTCTAGATGTTATCGGGCAAATATCTGGCGAGGAACTAAATTACCAAAAAGTCGCTAGCGATGCGGGAGTTCCTCCAAGAACGGTCGCAAATTTTGTTGAGGTTTTGAAAGATACTCTTCTTGCTTTTGAACTTGAGCCGTACCAGAAAACAAAAAAGAGAAAGGCCGTTTCAAAAAGTAAAATTTTTCTATTCGATGTTGGAGTAGCAAATTATTTAGCAGGTCGAAAAGAAATTTTGTTTCGCTCACAAGGTTTTGGCAAGGCATTCGAGCACTTTATTATTCAAGAAATTAGAGCTTACTTGCACTATAAGCAGAAAGACGAAAAGCTGAGCTATTGGCGCACTGTCGGCGGCGCATTTGAAGTCGACTGCATCATCGGTGACGAAGCCGCGATTGAAATCAAAGCGACTGAAAACTTTCAAGATAAAATGCTTACTGGTCTTAAAGAACTGAAAAAAGAAAATAAAATTAAAATTTTTTTTCTGGTATCACGGGACAAAACCCCTCGAGTCGTGGATGGGATTCGAATTGTTCCATATCTGCAATTTTTGGATCAGCTTTGGGATGAAAAGATAATTTAATCCTTCTTTTCGGCTATTTCGCGAATTTCTGACTTACCGTTGGCACTAAAACGTATGCCTTCCTCTGGAGAGTTTTAATTGGGTTCAATTCGTCACCTCCAGTAATTATTACCTGTCCAAAAAATGACAGCTTCGGCGGTGGCAGACTTATGCTATGAGTCTGGATAAATCTGATTTTGCCTTATCGGAAAATGCGTTTTGTGGGGGATTTAATGAAAGAATTTCGACAGCCACTTATGACTATATTTATCATTTTTGCGACGGCTTATGTGCTATCGCTTATCGGATGCGCTCCCTTGGGAGATAAAACCGTTGGGCCAAGTGCTCCGGTATCTGATAAATCGCGGGGTGCTCCAGCTCCGGTGATTACACCCCCAACCGATGGTTCTACCGTAGAACTAAAATTAGTTGATCCGGCTAAAATGCCACAATGTACAGATCAGCAATTCGCAGCCTTAAAATCGTGGGCCACAGCTGTAACTAGTGCAGAGGACGCAATTAAAGTCTTGGGAATACCTTGGAAGGAAAAAAGTGATGTAAAACAATTAGCATTAACTGCGATTGTTCAATGTGATCGTTTGCAACAATATCATTCGGTCAATCCATGTAAGAAATTAACGGGTCAAAATATTGTGAATCCAAATGGAGTGGTAAAGGCTTATGATGGAGCACGAATAAATAAACGCTGTGAAATCCCCCATCAATACTTAGTCAAATTCAATTCGCGTCCTGATCCCTTGGCAGCCGTGGTTCCAAGGCCTGCGCCAGCTTCGGTGCAGCCGCCATTGGTCGTAAATCCACCGACGCCGGTGCCACTAGCAACTCCAGTGGTTGTTGCCAATCCTAATTCTCCAACAGAGCTTGAAGCCCGGGATATGCACGAATGTAATGACAACGAATTTACTAAACTAAAATCACTTCGCGCAGTCCTTGATCAAGCCAACAAGAATATTGCAAAAATTGGTGGTGAATCGTCATGGAAATATGAACCTAATTCGATTGATGCGGCCACATCTGCAACGCAGTTGTGTGAATCAGCCATTAGCTATCATGATAGTTCGCCGTGTAAACGATTTATTAAAAACGACACAACCCATACTACAGATTTGAAAGTTTATTCGGGATCAAGCTTACGTCAGCAGTGCCAAGTGGCGCGAAAGTATAATTATGAATTCGCACAAAAATCTTCCAGCTTGATAATGCCCAATGCGAAATTGATGTTTGATACGTCCATTATTTCGGGCGTTGCGATCACTCCACTTTACAGCGCTGAAAAAACGTTTGGTCAATGTGTAATTAGTAATACATCGCAATCAAATACAGTCACCTACGGCGGTCAAAAAGTACTTGTGACTGAAGCTCGCGTATATCCAACCAACGGCGTCGAAGGTTACCAAATGTTTGTCATGAGTACTGCAGAAGGCGTTAAACTTGAATGCTACGGATTAAATTACACGTCTGCAAAAACCAGTAAAAATGAAGTAGTTAGATTACTTAAAGAAAAGCAAACTAGCCTTTCTTTAAGCTACGAACTGAATTAATTTATGGCTTCAATGATGGCTTTGAAATAATTCGGCATTTCATGGCGAGGAAACCATGCTAAAGAATATTTTAAATCATAAAAATATTTCGGAGCCAGCTGCACAAGCTGGTTTTTTTTTACAAATTGATCCGCTACAATGTCGGGTAAGACGGCGTAACCCAAGCCCTGCGCGGCCATGCTGGCTATAGATTCCCAGTTGTTGATCGAATGCTTCAGATTTGAAGATTTCGAATTTAATTTGTATTTTTCTAAAATGAAATTGGTGACACTAGCGCCGCTGTTGTGATCAATTATCGATTCGTTTTCGACGATTTCAATGAAGTTACGTTTCTTCCATGCGATCAGACCATAAAATCTGAATTTATCGGACTTTATTTTTTTTGAACTTAGCTCGCGCGAAATCTGGTCTGCAGTTAAAAAAGCAAGATCACAGTCCTGATTTTTTAGTTTTTGGGCGATGTCGTGGTTATCGCATAAATCGAAATGTAGTCTTAGTTTTGGGTACTGCTTCATAACGGCAGTTAAAAGGGGAACGACCCGCGATCGCAAAATACTTGATGGTCCACAGATGTTAACTTCAATGATGCTATCGTTTGCTGCCCTTTGAATCTTTGAAAGGGCCATTCCCTGCATATCTAAAGAACTTTTCACAAATTGCAGAAGAGCTTCCCCTTCAGCGGTTAACTTCATTCCCGTTCTTGAGCGAATGAAAAGAGTTGTTTTCAACTGTTTTTCAAGCGATCGGATTCTTTGAGTGACTCCGGTTTGAGTCAATCCCAAAATTTTTGAAGCATCTTGGACCGTGCCATTACTAACAACGGCCCAAAATGCCTCTAGGGTGGGGCTGAGTAAACTCATTTGTTTTCATAGATTATGTTTTATTATGAATATTACAAACTTATAATATTTAAAGCGCATAGCAATAGAGTTGTTAACATCAGTCCTGTGGAAAACATTAGGAGGATTAACTTTTATAAAAAATTTTCTAAATGTAGGGTGTGGAAAAAGGTGGTGAGCCAGTGGATAACTGGCTACCAATTGAAGAAACTACTTAAATTCAATAACATCTTTAGCATCAAACCGAACTTTTTTTATATTTTGATATTTGTCGTCACTAGCCCGGTATCCCGCAGCGATGGCCGCAACAGTTTTATAACCTGTGCCCTCAAGACCTAAAACTTTGTCGTAGCCCTCGGGGCTTAAGCCTTCCATAGGAAGCGTATCAATTTCCATCATTGCAGCTGTTGTTAAAAAACTTCCCATAGCAATGTATGCTTGCCTCTGAGCCCACCAATTAATTGTTTGTGCACGAGGCCCTAGCACCAAATCACTCATCATTGCTGTTTTGTATCCTGCAAACGAAGAAGGTTCCGTAGCATGAGTTTTAGCGGTGTGTGCGATATGCCGATCGATGAAGGCTTCATCCACTTTTTCTTTGTACGTTAGTACTATAAAATGAGATGCATCTACAACTGGCGACTGCTTCCATGACAGATCAAATAATTGTTTTCGTATTTCCGGATTTTGCACAACAATAAATTTCCACGGTTGCAGGCCATAGGATGAAGCTGCCAAGCGAAGAGTTTCTGCTAAAATGCTAAAATCAGCTTCGCGAATCTTTTTAGTCGAATCAAACTTTTTGCAGGCATAGCGCCAATTCATTTGTGTATGTAAAACTTCATTATCAACACGACTCATAACAACTCCTTAAGTAAAGACTAATCCTGTTCAAATTTAAAAAAAAGAGATGAATTGTCATCTCTTTTTTTTAACAAACATTGTGACGATAGAAAAAATCTATTATTTCGTATCAAAAGCTGAACTGACGAACAGCGATTTTGTGAACATCGAAATATTATCATCTTTTACCGAAGCCACACGCCAAAAATAACGTTTACCGGCCTCTAGCTTTGCCAAATCGTATGATGAACCCTTCACAAAATGCTCATTGACCAAAAGCCATTTAAAATTTGGATCAGTCGCGACTTGCAAATGATACGATGTTGCTCCGGCCCCGTCGCTCCAGCCTAACTTAACTGAAGGCGCACTAACGACAGTCAAAAATTTTGGAGATTCCAATTTAACTTGTAAAGGCCTTGTTGAAACACGCGGATCTTTTTGTTTTTCCGGAAATAATGAATTCATCTTTTTAGATAAATCATTGTGACCTTCCTGATGAGTATTGTCTTTAGCGCCCTGTTCAGCTCCATGATTTGGTCCATGGCTTTCGCCTTTACTTTGCGCGCAATTTTCATTGGTACCGGGCGAACAGGCCTTAGGCTCGTTTGCTGAAACTTTGTAGGTCAGGCTTAAAGTTAAAAAAAATACAAATGCGGCGATGATTAGCTTCATGAAAGCTCCTTTTAGATCAATAAGGTTTCAAACTAAATCTAGGCGTTTAAATTATCAAGATAGAAGTGTTCTGTTGTTGTGAAGTTCTAATTTCCTTGCTACATGTTTTGGCAGGGTTTTACGGGTAACCGCTGCTGAATGTAGAAATGCAATCAGGAGAGGAAAGTCCGAGCTTCAAAGAGCAGCACATGGGGTAACGCCCCTCGGCCGTAAGGTTAGGAACAGTGGAACAGAAAGAATATCCAAGGCATTGAGCCTGATTTCGGGAACGGGAGAAATCAGGGGAGCCGGTGGAGTGAAAACAGCCAAACTCTGTGCGAAGCAAGATCAAATAGGGATGCGCAGTCGGCGAAAATTCGTAAGATTTTTCGTAGACTTAATAGTGGCTCGCTTAAGACATCCGGGTAAGATCGCTTGAATGTGCAAGTAATTGCATGTCTAGAGGAATGGTTACCAACCTGCCAAAGGAATGTGGGAACAATGGCAGGCAACAGAACTCGGCTTACAGTAAAACCCTCCCATCTTTTTTTACTAAATCTTAATCAGGACTTTGATCCTGCGTCGTGAGATGCGACTTGTTCTACAGCGAATCTTCTTCGAAACTAACCAAGCTTATAAATAATAAAAAAACCATTGGAGGGTTTTAAATGAAGAAGTTATTAATCATAACTACCGTGATTGCATTGTCATTATCGGTTGTGCGATGTGGAAGTAGTTCAGGGGGCGGAACTGTAGCATTAACAGCAGCCGGAAAAATGTCGAGTGGTTTAGGTGGCTCAGTCACAACAATTCAAAAAGTTGGTGGAGCTATGGGCGCTACTGGAACTTTTTCTGTGAGCCCAATGAGTACTGTGGATACTTTTGCTGCGTTAACTAAATGTACAAAGCACGGCGAACCGGGAACAGATGGAAATGGTGATGGAAAAGTAACAGATGGCGGCGATGGACCTAACGAAAAATATTTGCAGACCGACGTACATTTTGCGCTTCAATCTTTTTATTGTGCGTTGTCCGCTGAAACATCAGGACCAGAAACAGTTGCTGGATCTGTCAATATGTTGAAGACCATCGTTTGTGCTTTAGAAAAACAAATTGGGACTTTAGCATTTGATAACGTACCCGTGCCAATTACTGGTATTACAATTGATACTCGTTGTGCGACTACAGATCAATTGACTGGATTTAATAATGGCGTTCCATCAAGTTCAGTTGTGTTGCCAATCGCAGGTGGTGCGGCTGTGACGTCGGCTTTAAATCCAACATTTACAGAAATTCCTGGCAATGTTCATTATTCCCACGGAATTAAAATTGCTAGCAATACAGCTGGATTATTGAAATACATTATTCTTGCAAAGTTTGATGCGGCGGTCGCAGGTGACCCCGTTGATAACGGAAACTTCGAATTTGCAACTTATGGAACTGGAACTAAGATGCAAGGATCTGGAATCGAATATACTGCTGGGAAGATCTCTGGTGGTACGGCGACAACAAAGCATCTTTGGTATGAATCACGCGTTAACCGTATAAAGGGTTCAACCAGTGATCCTGTTTGCCAACCTTCTGATCCAATGGCAAGCTCTTGCGGATTTTCGCGTCACACTCGTTTAAGCACAGATATTTCTTTTGCCTCGGGCGAAGTTAGCAGTGTTTCAAATATGTCTGGAATAATTACTGATAGCGGTGATGTAACTGGATCTGGAAATAGTAATCACATGATTGTAATTACAGCGACCGGTAATCTTGCAACTGGATTAACTGGCAAATACTGGAGTAAATCAGCTGCACCAAGCACTGCAGCAACTACACTCGGAGCCTCATTTACTGGTCCTGAAATCGGAACTACGACTTGCATCATGTCAGCAGGTTCTTCTGTAACTTCAGTTTGTGGTAGTGCTCCAGCTCCATATATTCCGACGGGTACAACTTTTCAAGCATTCTTATTACCACCAAATAATTTAAATTGGTTTGCTAATGCTTCAACAAAGTTAGGACTTGGTTTTTCGGGCCCGGCAACTGTAGCGGATGAACAATTCGTTAATCCTTAATTAAGTTTTAAGTTAAGAAATTTTGGTTCTTCCTAGAAAAACGGAGCCCTTAAAAGTTCCGTTTTTTATTTGCTTTTCTTCGCTAACACAAAAAGTTCACGGCCTTGGCGGGATTCTATGGACTGACGCCAGCGACTCCAGAATAAAAAGTGAAAATGTTTCTCTAGGTGTTTGCGGATTTCCCATTCGGTGGCACCGAAGGGCGGGCCTTTTCGTTTTTCCATGACGAAAAAAACGGCCATCAATTGTCCTTGCTCATGCAACATTCGTCGCCATAGACGAACCATTTCATTTCTTTGATCAGGTGGAATGGCGCAAAAGCAGGTGTGCTCGACGACAAGATCAAAACTGTAATTCCATTCTTGTGGTAAATCGAAAATATTGGCTTCATGAAAAATTAGGTTATGCATGTGACCGTATTTTTCTTTGCCGCGTTTTAATCCCTCTTTGGAAAAATCAACAGCTGTGACGACGTGTCCAGCTTCAGCAAATAAAGCGGCGTCATGGCCTTCTCCGCAGCCTAAAACTAGGATCCGCGATTTAGGTAATTTTAATCGTGGCAACATATCGACCAACACCGGCGAGGCCACACTTAAATCCCACCCCGGAGAACCTTCGTGGTAGACGTTCACCCAAAAGTCTGACTTTTCAATCCTCGGCTCGTCGATGTAATACGGTGGAGTTGCGATGTACGTATCCTTCGCACTAAAACCTTCGTCATCGTACGAATCGCATTCGTTGAACAATTGCTCTTGGGCCTTTTTAGTTAAGACAAACGGCACGCCTGTGTTGGTAAGACCATTGAATCTATCCCACGCATCGACGGACCAATCGGCAGCGTTGGCTGTAAACAAATTATTGGCTTTGGTTTGTAGGTATATTTTTTTATCTTTAAGTTCGATGGCAATAACTTGCAGCGGATGATCAAAAGATTCCACGATGTATGTTTCATCTTGAAATTCAGTTGTTAGAATAGAATTTTCTGCTATTTTTAAATTCTGCTGAATTTCGTGAAGGTCCGAAGGGCTGCGAACTGGGTGATCTTCGACATCGAAAAAAATTTCCCCATGTTCATTAAGCGAAAGAAATCTTTTTTCCATTTAGTGTGTTTGTTTTTCTTCAGTAACTGGCACAGGCGCCTCAGATGGTAATTTACCTTCCGATGTGATGACTAAGCCTTCTTTGAATTCCACTCCGTTGGAATTTGTTTTAACCGACTGGATGGTCCACTTTTGCACGTTTGGATCTTCGGAAAGTGCGCGATTTAAAATGGCCTGTCCTGAAATGGTTTGCTCGGTTTTTTCATCGTCTGAAAGTACATCCATGAATTTGTAGGTGAAAAAAGCTTTTATTTTATTATCGTCCATTTTCTCGGTGTAAATTTGATTCAGCTGAAAATTCGATGAATTAGGTTTTTTGGCTTTGACGGCATCTTGAATTAACAAAGCTAATTTGCTTTGAATTCCAGCATGAACATCAATGCCGATCGCGTTTTTCGCGTTGAAAAGCGACCATGTCCAGACAAAAGCTCCGACAAAGATAAAAAGACTAAGTAATTTGATCATAGAATCTCCCTGACTAGCCACGTTGATGCTCTATCAAAACTCGTGGATGTGACAACATAAGTTCAGCATGCTAGCGTAAAATTAACAAGAAATTTGCAGCGTTTATAGACGTAAAAAGTTGGAAAAATCGATGAATTTGAAGAATGTAAACTTGAAAAGTGTAAATTTAAAAACTATGCAATCCTATAAGCAAAAGCTTAAAGACCTTAAAATATGGGCTCAAGTTAAAAGTCCGAAACCTTTGCAATCAGCATTAAGTTATACCTTGGGCTGGCTGTCACCCGAACTGCTAGGAACAGGTTTTCGTATGGTTGAAATTTCTGATTTCAATATCAAAGGAATCATCCCACACGATTCCATGAATATCGATTCCACCGGAGAAGTCCACCAAGGGCTGGTGCTGAACGCCGCTATCGAGTTAGCAAGAACATTTATTAACCGCCATATGCCCGAAAATTTTTATAAAATAGTCAGCAGCGATTGCAGAATTTTCAAACAACTTACGTGGGTTGAAAAGCTAACTTTGCAAATGTCATCCACCGAAAGTGCTTTTGATGAGTTTTTTTCTAATCTGCAAGAGAATAAAAAAACGACCATGAATTTTAAAATTGAAATTGCGATTGAAAATTTTAAAAAGACAGATTTTGTTCAGTTAAAATTAACCTGCGAAGCCACGAATCTTTTGGCGTAAAGGTAAATATGATTTTAGAAACTCAAATCGATTCAAATTCAAATGATTTTAAAACCAACAAAGCGGCTTTGTTAGAACAATTAAATAAGTGGCGGCAAAAAATTGACATCGCGAAAAAGGGCGGTGGTGCAGACGCTTTGAAAAAACATAAAGCGCGCGGAAAATTAAGTGCACGGGAAAGAATCGACGTGCTGATAGATCCTGGGACAGCCTTCTTAGAATTTTCGACCTTAGCCGCATGGGACATGTATGAGGGACAAGCGCCCGGCGGCGGCGTTGTTACTGGAATCGGCGTTATCGAAAATACGGAATGCATTATTGTGGCAAATGATGCCACCGTAAAAGGTGGAACATATTTCCCAATGACTGCAAAAAAACATCTTCGCGCCCAAGAAATTGCAATGGAGAATGGTTTGCCGTGTATTTACTTAGTCGACAGCGGTGGTGCTTATTTGCCATTGCAGTCCGAAGTTTTTCCAGATCGTGATCATTTCGGCCGTATCTTTTATAATCAAGCACGGATGAGTGCCGAAGGAATTTCTCAAATTTCTGTGGTCATGGGATCTTGCACAGCCGGTGGCGCTTATGTTCCATCCATGAGTGATGAAAACGTTATTGTCAAAGACACAGGAACAATTTTTCTAGGTGGACCGCCGTTGGTGCGCGCAGCAACCGGAGAAATCGTCGACGCGCAAGATTTAGGTGGGGCTGCGACTCACTGTGAAATTTCCGGTGTCACAGATCATTTTGCGGAAGATGATCAACATGCAATTGAAATCACCAGATCCATTGTAAAATATCTTAACAAGAAAAAAGTTGTGCAGTTAAAAATGCAAGCTGTCGAAGAACCGGTTTGTGCGCCTGACGAAATTTATGGAATAATTCCAGCAGATGCTAGGATTCCATTCGACATTCGTGAAATCATTGCACGCGTTGTGGATGGTTCAAAATTCCATGAATTTAAACCTCTGTTTGGAAAAACTCTGGTCACAGGTTTTGCCCATATTTGGGGAATGCCCGTTGGAATAATTGCCAATAATGGTGTGTTATTTAGTGAAAGCGCACAAAAGGCAGCTCACTTTATCGAACTGTGTGAACAGCGGGAAATTCCGCTTATTTTCCTGCAAAATATTACAGGTTTTATGGTTGGAAAAAAATACGAACATGAAGGCATTGCCAAGCACGGTGCAAAAATGGTCATGGCCGTATCTAATGCGCACGTCCCCAAATTTACGGTCGTGATCGGCGGCTCGTATGGAGCTGGAAATTACGGGATGTGCGGACGCGCCTACCAACCGCGCCAACTGTGGATGTGGCCGAACGCCAGAATCAGCGTCATGGGCGGAGAACAAGCCGCAAATGTTTTATTAACTGTAAAATTAGATCAACTTGCAGGTAAGGGTCAAAGTATGACGGCTGTCGAACAAGTGGAATTTAAACGGCCTACGTTAGAAAAATTTGAAAGCGAAAGTTCTGCTTATTATTCGACAGCCCGTATTTGGGATGATGGAATCATTGATCCAAAGGACACACGAATGGTTTTAGCTTTAGGAATTTCAGCCAGTTTAAATAAGGGCTGGGGGCCGAAACAGCAAGGCGTTTTTAGAATGTAATGGGTTGTTATTTTTTTTCGGAGGCAGCTTGAATTTTTTGAAGGTCGATGATTTTTTAGATTACAAATTTATAATGTTAAATCGCCCCGAGGTGAAAAACGCTTTTCATCCGGCGATGATTCAAGAAATAACGGATACTTTTTTGATGCTCAGTAAAGAAAAAAAAGTACGTGCTATTTTCATTGGCGGGGAAGGCACGGCATTCTGTGCTGGCGCTGATCTTAACTGGATGAAAACGATGGTGGATTTTTCTTTGGATGAAAACGTAAAAGATTCAGAAAAATTGTGGAACATGTTTGAAGCCATCGCTTTTTGTGAAATTCCTGTGATCGGAATTGCCCATGGTTCGGTATTTGGTGGTGCCCTTGGCCTAGTAGCCTGCTGCGATTATGTTTTTGCAGAAGCTGAGACTAAGTTCTGTTTTAGCGAAGTAAAATTAGGATTAGCTCCGGCTATTATTTCTAGTTTTATATTACGTAAATTTGCTGATGCTTTCATCCGGCCATTGATGTTATCCGCTGAATTGTTCGGAGCGGAAAAGGCTCAGCAAAGTGGTTTAGTGCATGCCATTTACAAAGGCCAATATGACCGTGCGCAGTTAGCAAAGCAATTTTCTGCTAATGGAACGGAAGCGATGCGCGAGACTAAAAAATTATTAAATTCGATTGCCAATGAAAATTGGCAGCAGCAAAAAATGTTAACAACGAAAGTTATCTCAGAACGTCGAGTCAGTGCGGAAGGTCAAAACCGATTAAAAAAGTTTTTAGCGAAAACTTAATTTTAATTAACTGTCACTTTGGGGTTCATAGACAGTCACGAAAAGTTCAGTCTCTTCGATAAGATCTTCATCTGGGAATTGTTGCTTATATAAGCCTGCATATTGAGAATGAAAGCGCTCGAGCTGGCCTTCAAAACCAATTAATTTAAGTAACCGCTCATCAGGATTACCAAAAGTAGTACTGAACGCATCAACTAACTTAGCTTTTCCGACTTGCTCTTTTTGCATATTGCAAACAAGGTACGTATGACCCACTTCAGCAAGGCGTTCGTCAATAAGGCCAGGCGATAGCTTTTCAATGCGATCTTTTGGTTCGCAGCTGACAAATACCCCATTTTTTAAGATCTGCATTGCTACAGGATCTAGATAAAGCCCTATCTTCATAGGTTTATTTTACAGAAAGTGACAACGAATTAAAACAAGTTTATAAAAAAAAGATGAAAACAATTCGCCGAGTTGCAATCGCTAATCGTGGAGAAGTCGCCGTCAGAATTATCCGCGCGTGCGAAGAGCTTGGACTTGAAACCCTGTTATTACATTCTGACGTTGATATGGGTTCCAGAGCGTACCGTTTAGCGACCAAAACAATTTGTGTAGGTCCTGCGGCAACAGCAGAAAGTTACTTAAATATTACTGCCAACATCGACGGTGCGTTGGCTGGTGGAGCAGATGCCATCCATCCGGGTTTTGGTTTTCTATCGGAAAATGCAAATTTTGCTGAGGCCTGCGAAAAAGCGAGCTTGGTCTTCATCGGTCCGTCGGCGGAAACCATTCGGTTGTTAGGTGATAAAATCAGTCTTAAAAATTTAGCGAAGGCTGCCGGTTTGCCGCTGATTCCTGGCTATCAAGGATCTGATCAAACTCTGCAAACACTGCTTGCGGAAGTTGAAAAAATTGAAGTGCCGGTCATTGTTAAAGCTGCTGCGGGAGGTGGTGGCCGCGGCATGAAACTTATTCGCGATTTATCCGAAGCTCAGCAATTAATTGAATCTGCGCAGCGTGAATCCTTATCAGCTTTTGGTTCTTCGCAAGTTTTTCTAGAAAAATATTTAGGCAATGCTAAGCATATCGAATTTCAAATTTTTGGTGATTGCACAGGTCGGGTTGTTCATTTGTTTGACCGCGAATGTTCGGTGCAACGTCGTCATCAAAAAATTATAGAAGAAGCAACAGCGCCCTCTTTGACAGACGACTTACGTCGCCAAATGGCCGAAGTCGCGTGCACGATTGCGACGCTAGGAAAATACCAAAATGCCGGAACGGTCGAGTTTCTACTTCAAGGCGATAAGTTTTATTTGTTAGAAGTTAACACGCGTCTTCAGGTCGAGCATCCGGTGACAGAAGAAGTTTTAGGAATTGATTTAGTTAAAATGCAAATTTTGACAGCTGAAG
>JAYUWH010000007.1:0-2561 GCA_043753645.1 Bdellovibrionales bacterium | reverse complement strand
TCGACCACAACCTCTAATGTTTTGCCAATGAAAGCCTTGTGCTTATCGCGCGAAATATTCTGTTGAATTTCCATCAAAGCATCGTGTCGAAAATCTTTAATATTTTCTTCTATTTGATTTAGCATTTTACCGCCAGGAGTATTTTCCTCTGGCGAATACTTAAAACAGCCCACGCGGTCAAATTTTTGCTCGGAGACAAATTTTAGTAGCTCTTCAAACTGCTCAGCAGTTTCGCCTGGGAATCCGACGATAAACTGCGTGCGAATCACTGCATCTGGAATTTCTTTACGAATTTTACCTAAGACAGAAACTATTTCTTCTTTGGTCATTTTGCGATTCATACTTTTCAATACGTCATTGTTTATGTGTTGCAATGGCATATCAAAATATTTTACAAATTTCGGATTATTTTTAATTAAATCAATCATCTCATCCGTGATGCCATCTGGATACAGATAAAGAAGTCGAATCCAGCGGATACCTTCAATTTTACCTAGTTCGCGCAAAAGTTCAATTGGGCTTTCTTTTGCTTCAGGATTTTTTTTCTTAATATCCCAACCGTAATCAGTAAAATCATGACTGATTATTATAAGCTCTTCGACGCCACCTGCGGCCAATAGTTTTGCTTCATTCACAATATTAGTTATGTGTCTGGATTGTAAGTTTCCGCGGATCAGCGGAATCGCACAAAAAGCACATCGTTTCATGCAGCCTTCAGAAATTTTCAAATAGGCACGATGTTTAGGCTGTGAATTCACGCGGGGAGTTGATTCTTCCTGCAGATAAGTTGGCAGATTAAAAAATGTTTTACCCGCAACTCCGCGCTCGTGATTTTTCAAGATCTTACCTATGTTTTGGAATTCTCCAGAGCCGACGAATAAGTCGGCCTCAGGCAACCCCTCGACAAGGTCATTTTTATATCTTTGGGTTAGGCATCCCGCTACTACAATTTTTTGAATTTTACCATCTTGCTTCAGCTGTGCCATATCTAAAATTCTTTGAATAGATTCCTTTTTAGAATCCTCCACAAAGCCGCAGGTATTCACAACAACCGTGTCGGCCCCTTCTGCATCTGCTACAACGTCGTAGCCATCTTTAATCAAAGTTCCAGCCATGATTTCGCTATCGACCAAATTCTTTGGACAGCCTAAACTGATAAAATGAATTTTTTTCTTGGGCTCTAATGGGTTGCTTAACTTACTCACTGGGTAACCACCTGATCTGATGCTTGGATTTTATATTCGAACGTCGACTTTGAAATTTTTCTTTTTAAATCAAATTTTTTAAAAGTGATAGTTGTTTGAGTTTCCACATCGTCAACGAACTTTATTGCTAAAATAGTTTTAGTTTTAATATTCAGATCTATTTTAAAATCTTTCAGTGAAGCCATCTTCGGCTTTAAATTCAGAGTGAGAATATTTTCAGTCACATCAGCGCTGATAATTTCAAATTCATTAAAAAATTTTTTAGAGTCAGAAAACAGGTGGACCAAGCTTTGTAAAAAAGCGGGCGTATTTTTAGAAATAACGGTCACCTTGCGAATTCCGTCTTTATCAAAATCTTGATCGGGATAGTCAACTAAAGTTAATTTTTGGTCTTTAAAATAAAGTTCAGTTTTTTTGTCAGAGTTTAATGACAAATAAAATTTGCCCGACGCATATTTAATAATGCCTTCGCTTGTAGATTTAGAACCCAAGGTAAGTTTCTCATCATTTTTTTCAACAGCGACAGTGATAAACTTTGCACTGGAATACTTATCTAAAATTCCCACAGCAATTTTACGATTTTCTAGCTGAGTTCCTGCAGGAGCTTTTGCAACCGCGAAGCCTAAGAAAAAGACCAGAGCTGCGAACATAATTAAAACAATTTTCATGTCTGGTAATATAGCAAATGCTGGCTACAAAACAAGTCTCGTATTCGTGCTGAGTCTTCTGTGAAATAGCGTTACCAGTGTGGCTTTTCGGACTGGTCCTAAAGCTAACAAGGCTTGTTTAAAAGTGCTGCCAGTTGTTTGAATATCGTCCACCAACAAAATTCGCTTAGTGCAAAAAGACAAGTCACTGATAAGGCTTGTAAATTGTTCACTGACCATGAATTGAATCAGGGCGCGGCTTTCGCGAGAACGGCTCTTCTGAGCTGCGGAGTCTTCTGCAGAATTTGATTTTTCCAATACTAAAACAACAGGCTTTTTCAAATGTCGAGCAAGAAACTCTGCAAAAAGGTAAGCATGTTTTGATGACTTTTTTGATCCTGGAATGGGAATAATCAAATCAATTTGATCACCTACATGCCGCAAAGAATCGCTGGCAAGGTTTGCATAGAACCTCCACGCAAGTGCTGCTTTGTCGCTTTTTAATCGGTAGACCATTTCAGAAATCACATCGCTTTGATCAGGAATCCAATTTAGAAAATGATAGCACGCGCTTGATTGAATCTGGGTTTGATCAAGACTCAATAATGGAAGCACTTTAAGTTGAAAACAGGCTTCGCAGAACAAGTGATCTAGGACGAAAAAAGAGCCACAGCTTAGACAGACAGGGTTGTAAAATTTTTGTTTGTAG
>JAYUWH010000006.1:0-7936 GCA_043753645.1 Bdellovibrionales bacterium | reverse complement strand
TTCATATCAAGGCGCTTAAAATTTAAAAGAATAAAGCTTAAACGACCATTAAAAAATTAATGGTCGTTAGATTGTGCTTTCCTGACCAAATATGGTTTCTTTTGTATTCGTGTCGTCGGTTTTCTGCTTTTTTAAATCGGAAATAAAATCTTTAATCGAGAAATCGCTAAACTGCATATGATCTTCACCTGTGATACATTCTTTAATTTCTAGGCCGTTGCCCGTTCTAATACGGTAGCATGGGTGCTTTAATTCCACAGATGGCAAATAAACAAGTCCTCTGTAAATATAAAGTCTTTCTTGATTCTTGGTCCAATCTTTATACGGGTATAGCGTTTTCAGTTCTGGGAAAGCTTTTCTAAATTTTAGTACTAAGCCGTCTTCACGATCACGAACAGAATCAAACGAGATTCCTAAATAAATGCTAGCCTCGTCATAGGTCATTGCTGGCTCAGTTAAATACATGAGTTGCAGCAACCCTTCTTGTTTAGACGTTAGACGTTCCCTGACTTCAGAGAGTCTTTTCCAAGCGTTTGCTAGTAAATTTGTGTCTGCAATTAAGGGTCTACCTAAATTTTCAAAGGCAATTTTTTGTAAATCAATTCTGTCAGAAAAACTGTATTTTAATATTTTAGCAACTAAACTTTCAATCATTGACTGGTAAGTATAAAAATCCCCAACTGTGTAAATTCCGTAAAATAAGACGGCTATTTCAAAAAAATAATTTTTTAAGCCTAAACATTCGTTTCTAAAAATTTCGACAGCATCTTCCGCGTTTCTAAATCCTTTTGATAACAAAAATGCGGTGGCTCTGAATTTAAATGGAAATTCATCAAAGGCACCGGTCTGGTATAAATCTTTTATTACGGATTGCTTAATATCCTGTGGCCTAAGACAAATTTGTTCAGTTAATGAGTTATCACCGGTTAGTCTATCAAATAGAAGCTGCAGGTTTAGTGCGTGGCTTAGCTCAGCTTCGATTTCCGAATCTGGCACCCTAAGTTTAAGTTCTTGATTGTAGTTTTTTAAAATATCAAACCAATAGCTTTTAGCCTGAGCTCTAAGCCCATTTTTAAAATCCACAGCTTTCGGCCTCATTGGCTCGGTTTCAGGTTTAAATAAACCTTCGCTTAGTAGGCTTTGAGTTAATTGTTTTTCTTTTTCATTCGACCAGCCTACAACAGTATCTAAATTGTCGGGAAATGAGTACTTAGGCTGAAGCTTCCAATTAACTTGTGACGGTATCGAGCCTGAAACAGGCTTCTTATCGCAGTCTATGACAATTCGGACACGTCCTGATTTCGGATCAATTGAGCCCGATACAATTTTTTCTTCAGGCTCATCATCAACAGCGTGCACTTCAGCTAATGATGATATCGGCGTGTAGTTGGCTTTTAATAGAACAAGTGAATCGTCGCGCTCAAAGCCAGGCCATGAAGTTAACACAGGCCTAAACGAGCCCCAGGCATCATCCCAGCGGGCTGCCAGCACATAGGATTTACCATGGCTGTTAGCTATCCGAATTATTTGATCCGCCAATTGAATCAGATTTAATTTTTCTTGTGCAGAAATATTTTGATCCAAAGCTATGTATCCCCTAATTCGTTTGAATAAACAGGATTCTACAACACAAGCTTTGAACAAAGGGGGTCTAAAATTTTAATTTGCAAAGGTTTCAGGAACTTATGACAAACTTTGCATCAAAAGTACCCCCAAAAACTACATCTAATTATAAAGGAGGATGTAGGATCGAGATATGTGACATTATTTATTTTTGTTTTATTTGATATAAGAAAAGATAATACTTAAAAGCCGTTTTTGCTGAAACTTATTTTGAGTGTACTTCTTTTATAAAAAATATCAAGCAAAATTTTGAGCCACGCAATTTTTTCAAGTCTCGAATCAAAATAAAATCAAAAATATTATCAGACCCGAAGCGCCTCAGCTAGAGCTGTTTCTAGACTAGGTCAGCGCAAAAAACTCATAACCAAAAATCGCAGGCCGGAGTTTATTCTTTTTTAAGAATATGCAATCGGCTTGCCATTTTTAATTGTACTTAAACGTACAGAAAGGAAATTAAATGCACTCAACGCAATTAATTTCACGCGAATCATATGAAAAATTCAAAGGTATTTTTGAAAACGGAAAGAAGAACTGCTTTCCTCTTTTAAAACCTCTTGAATTTAAAGACATCGTTTTGTCCAAGAATACCCGTAGCGAGTACATCAGTAATTTACCTAAAAGGTTTAATTACTCACACAGTTACAGCTGGGGGTTTTTAGGTACAGGACCGATTGATTTAAGCTTAAGTGTGCTTCTTCATTTTACCAATGAGGATTTAGATTTTACTTATCTGCACGCTTTGGATTTTATGGGTGAAGTCATCGCACGCCTTCCAATGACGGATACTGTTTTAAAAGCTGAAACCATTCTTGATTGGATTCCAAAAGCTAAATCAAGAATGAATGTTGAAGGCTTTTCAGATGGCTTTAAGCCAAGGCCCTGTCCGCTGGGCTTTATCTATCATGATGGAAAGCTAATGCAGGTATTAGACCAGCCCCAAGCTGAACCAGTTGTACAAAAAACAATTTCACAAAGGAGGTTTTAATATGAATGATCAGAAAAATAAAAATCAACAGCCAAATAATGATTCTACTTTAAACCATCAGTTAGGAATGATCGGCTTACTCGCTTTTTGTGCCGTGATCTGGAAGAACGAAGATAAAATCAGAGTTTGGTTTTATAATAATATCTTGTTTCTAGTTCTTGGCGGAATCATTCTTTTTTCGGTGATCGGTCTTTATTTATGGCATCGGTTTAAGAAAAAAGAGGCCGAGTATTTCGAGCGTCGAAGAAAACTTACGCAAGTACAGACTCATCAAAAGGATACGGATTATTACAAGCGACGGGATTCTTAATGTGGGATGAAATACTAGTTGGTAAAACTCATGACCGTATTAAAATTGCGCTACCAAATAGATTAAGATCAGGGCACGTGCAGATTATTGGCTCTACAGGGCGCGGTAAAACAGAAAGCGTGATTATCCCTTGGATGATTCAAGATCTAATTTGGTCGCGCACTTCAGTGCTGATCGATGGAAAGGGCGATCAGCAAATTTATAAGTTGCTCACAGAAGTAAGCCTTGATCAGGGTATTAGATCTGAAATCGCTTATTTTGATATCGGCAATATCGAGCAATCGATGACGACGAATCCACTTAAATTTGGAAGCCCGCAGCAAATTGTGGACAGGCTTTTTGCTAGCCTTGAGTTTGAAAACATTTACTTTAAAAATGTTTCATTCTCAGGATGCTTGATGATCGTTAAAATGATTGTCGCGCAAAATAGCGAAGTCACTTTTAAAAAGGTCGTCGCAGCCCTAACGGATGATGGGGCTCTGGCGGATCTATTTGCTGGCGTACCGGAAGTTTTGAGAAAAAACTTTGAAAGTGATTTAGCGAAGTTTTTAAATCAAAGGTTTTATGACCGGCAAGAAAAGTTATCAGGACTCATTGCGCAAATCGAGCCTTTTGCTACAGGTGAGCTTTCAGAGTTATTAAACGGCACTGTGTCCAGCAGGGAGTCCTTCTCCCTGCTGGAGATTCTTTATCCAAAGCTAATAAATGATGGCTTTTTAAAACGAAAAGTAGCTGTGATACTGATTCCGACGTTACTGTATCAAAAGTCGGCTGCGATTTTAGGTAAAATGTTTTTACAAGAAATCGCCTGGGCTATTGCTATGAAAGAGCGAAGTCTTGATAAGGAATTTTCAAGCATCTTTTTAGACGAGTTTTCAAGTTTTGTGTACCTTGGTTTTCTTGGTATTTTAAATAAAGCCCGAAGCACAAACACAGCCTTTCATATAGCGCATCAGTCGATGGGTGATTTAACAGAAATTAGTCCTAGCTTTGCTCAGGCCATTCATACGAACACCAATGTCAAATGTGTGTTCGGGTTAAATGATCCAGAAACTGCTGACTTTTTCGCAAAGCACTTTGGCACAAAAGACATTTTAGAAGCCACAGAGCGTGCAAGTCATAACTGGATGGGTGAAGTCGAGCGCTCCGGCGAACTTAACGTCAGAAATTCTGAATCCTATAAAATAAACCCGAATAAACTTAAAAACTTTTCCAGAGGTGAAGGCGTTTTAAGTTTTATTCATAACGGCCAAGCTATTTTAGAAGAAGTTCAGTTTTTAATGTCGCCATACCAAGAACGGAGGTCTTAATGGATTCTGAAAATTTAAAAATATCCGTGATGCCAACAGAAAGAGACTTTTCATTATTAAAAAGTCTTTATGAAAACGTAGTCATGAGCTTTCCACAAATTGCACGTATGCATTTTACGGATCGATCAAAGCCAACGATCATTAACCGGCTGACCAAACTTGAATCGGCAGGACTTATTCAAAGGCTAAAAGTTCCACGACTTCAGATCACAAATGCTAAAAAAGTCATCTCGGTGGTTTTTCAGATCACAAGGATTGGCATCTTAGTTTTGCAAAAGCGTGAGTCCGGTTTTGAACTAAAGCCAGAGCCCGTAAGGCTTCGACCCTATTCAGTCGATCACGATTTACTTTTAGTTGATGTGATAGCGGCATTTAAAAATAAAAAGCCAGGCTGTAAAATAATTCACGGTGAACTTTATTTAGAGGGCGTCAGTCACCAGGGGTTAAAACCAGACGCCGTCATCGTTTTACCAAATGACCAAGGCCGTGTGGCTTTAGAGCTAGAGCTTACAGCCAAATCAGAAAAGCGATACCGCGACCTGATGCTGAAATATCGATTATCGAAAGACTTTGTCAAAATCATTTACGTGACAAGCCAAGGTCAGATCGAAAACAAAATTAAATTCGTTCTTGGTCAAAACTTCGGTGGTGATCGGTTTCAGTTTTTAAAGCTTACGGACGTACTTCGTGCAGCAAACAACATTTCACCGCATCCTTCGGATGCCAGAGAGGAGCCTGAAATATGAATAAAGAAACTAGCTTATGGATTAAATTTGAGGTGTTTTTTATTTTTGTAGATCTGAAAGTGATTTTACTAACCGTAATGCTGTGCAATTTCTATAAAGAGACTGTGCTATTAGCTGATGTGGCAATACCGCATCAAAAAATGCTTGTGACAGATTTACTTTATGGAACCTGGGCCAAAGCCGGAGCTGGTTACTGGTTATGGATCATTGGCGCAGCTTTTGGTGACATCATCATTAAAAGAATTTTAGGGCGGCTGAATGAATAGCCCTCAAACATTAGGTCAAATCATAGGTTTGACCCTGCAGGTGCTTTTTGACGAGATCGATTACG
This sequence comes from Bdellovibrionales bacterium, assembly GCA_043753645.1. Classification (GTDB taxonomy): domain Bacteria; phylum Bdellovibrionota; class Bdellovibrionia; order Bdellovibrionales; family Bdellovibrionaceae; genus Pseudobdellovibrio. The sequence goes on along the minus strand of JAYUWH010000006.1, from coordinate 2,631 downwards.
AGAATAATTTCGAAGTATCAAGTAGTTACGAAGAACCACACACTCCCCCGTATTCCTCTGCGGTCTCTGACCCCTCCCACTCTCCGATTGAAAGGGGTCAGAGACACGGAACACGGGGGAGTGTGTGGGAGAAGGTTGGGTGTGGTGTGTGTGTAGTGAGTGGTGGTTGGTTTGGAAATTGGGAAGAAATGAGGAAGAAAAGGACTAGGATTCAATGCCTGATTACAGTCTTGAAGGAGGTTAAATGGCCGCAGCTGGTAGATTAAATTCAGAGCTGTACGTCAAAAGACTAATTGATACTAAAAAATTATTGACTCAAAAAGCTGATAAAATAAAGTCAAAGCCAGATCAGGTCTTTGAAAATAAAATAGCTGAAAATCCAACATCACCAACTGCCCTATTTGGACACGATTATTTTTTGTCTCCAGAAAATGCAGCCCTTTGCTTAGACGTCAGTCGTAAATTTATTTACGAGATGATAGCTCGAGGTGAATTAAAAGCCGTGACTGTTGGAGGTCGATTGAGAAGGATTCGGCGCAGTGATTTAGAAATATGGCTAACTTCTGCAACCACAGGAGTCAAACCATGATAACAAAAAATCTGTACCGAAAAACAATTAGAATAAGTGGCGAACGTATTAGCAAATATTTTTCAAGGAAAACTGATGCCGATCGCTGGTACCTTGAAATGAAAAGAAAAAAAGAACTCAACGAAAGTGGTGTGGAGATTCAAACTGAATCTCCACTTTTAAAAGACTATTCATTGGCTTGGCTCAAAACGCGATTAGCAAACGGTCAGCCGCTTTCGTCGTTTAATCAAGAAGAGGCAAGACTTAGAAATTATATCTTGCCTGCTTTTGGACATCGAAAAGTTTCTGAAATCCTAGCCAATGAATGGGAATCTTTTTTAGATAGGTTGATTACAAAGTATCAATTAACCAATGCCACCCGAAACCGAGTTCGAGCTCTTCTGAGCAAAATGTACAACGATGCTTTACGTAAAAATGTCGTCACGAAAAACCCAATCACCCTACTTCCTAAGTTGAAAGAATCGATTAAAAAGTGGGATTATTGGGGCACAAGTGAAGAGACCGAAAAATACTTGGCGACAGCTCAAAGCAGCCACGCCTGTCATTTTTTATTCGCTTCGATTGCTTTAAACTCTGGAGCCCGCATTGGTGAAATTTTAGCTTTAGATTTAAGTGACGTAGATTTAGTAAAACGACGTATTCGGATTTGGAGAATTCTAGAAGATGCGTCAAGACAAGTACAAGAGCGAACAAAAGGTTTTAACGAACGTTGGGTTGGAATTAATGACGCTTTATTTGATGCTTTTGTTTTTTACAAAAGCCAGATCAAATTTAATCAACTAGAAACCCCGCTAATTCATAAGCCCGATGGAAGCCGGTACGATCACAGATCTTTGCGAAAATTTCATATTCAGTTTTGTCATCAAGCTCAAATTCGTGAGATTCGGGTCCATGACTTACGTCACACTTTTGCCAGCCATTATATAATGAATGGAGGCAGTCTGCCTGAACTGCAAGGCTTACTAGGACACTCAAGTCCCATGATGACTTTAAAGTATGCGCATATGTCGCCTGGTTTTCTTGAGTCACGAGCGAAGGTTGTTTCATTTTCGACAAAGAATTTTAGTAAAGGACTTGAAGAAAAGAAAATGCCTGTCGATGACAAAAGGCTCAGGACTTTGAAACTTGTTTGATGCGAAAAATAATTTGCGTGTCACCATAGTGTCACCACGGACGAAAAAATCCTCAAAAATTTTTCTTTTTTGAGGATTTTTAAAAACTGTAACTGCTTAATTTCACTAAAGATTTGGTGCCCTGGGCCGGACTTGAACCGGCACGCCCCATTCCTGGAAGCTCAGGATTTTAAGTCCTGTGCGTCTACCAATTTCGCCACCAGGGCACTGATGTGATCGATAAGAAAAATTAAGTTAAACTTTCAGTAAAAACTTGTCACGGTTTTTTCCGATGAAATCAACGCGTGCCTGACTAGGCCTTTTTATTGACTCTACTTTCATCTCATTGAATGATTTTCAGCTGTGTCAGAACCTATCCAAATCGTATTCAAGCGTAACTTTTTATCGGGCTTTATGCTGGTTTTTTCAGCGCTTCTTATCTCGACCTGGATAGATCAATTATTAAATAAGCAAATTGAAGACGTCATTCGCGCCGCCACCGGATTATCGAACATGATTTGGTTTTGGGGAGCACTTTCTTTAGCCACTTCGTTATTTTTTCCGCTGCTACTTTCGCTACTTTGTTGTCACGCACTGACCAATCCCCAAGCTTCAGTGACGGATTTTTTAAAAAATAAATTTGAGCTAGGGCTGATCGAAACATTACGTGCTTGGGGTAAAACATTTGCCTGGTGTTTCGTGTTCATTATTCCAGGGCTGGTGAAGTACACGTATTATTTGTTAGCCCCATTTGTCGTGATGTTCTCAAGAAAATACGGAATAGGTGAAGTCGATGCGCTTGAGCACTCGAAAACAATTTCGCTGCGGTTTTGGTGGCGGCTTAATATTTGGCTGACAGTTTTTTATATGCTTTTGCCACTGGCGACCTCGTCTTTACTGGATGAAAGACGGCTGTTCTCAACTAATCCG
>JAYUWH010000005.1:0-23951 GCA_043753645.1 Bdellovibrionales bacterium | reverse complement strand
CCTTTCCTACAGAAACTGTTTATGGCTTAGGGGCACGCATTGATTCTGAAGTGGCTATTAGAAAAATATTTTTCGTTAAAGAGCGCCCTTTTTTCGATCCACTTATAGTGCACGTCGATTCCATTAAGCAGGCGAAAACCTGCACGACGGCTTGGAATCCTGTATTGGATGTACTGGCCAATGCTTTTTGGCCAGGTCCACTAACATTTGTAATTCCAAAATCGCTGCTGATTTCAGACACCATTACTGCCGGGCTTTTAGACGTTGGAATTCGGTGGCCATCTCATCCGGTGGCTCAACAATTAATATCTAAGGTCGGAGTTCCGATCGCGGCTCCTAGTGCTAATAAATTTGGTCGAACAAGTCCAACTTCGGTCGAACACGTCCGCCATGAATTCGGTGATCAGGTTTTTATTGTAAATGGTGACACAAGTTCAATCGGTATCGAGTCAACGGTACTTGCGGTAAAACAGGTGTTAAACAAAGACTCGATTAAAACTAGTTATGAACTTTCAATTCTGCGAAAAGGTTCCGTGACTAAAAGCCAACTCGAACAGGTTTTACTGAAAGCAAGCCTGGCGTTTTCTTTTATTGCCTCTGCGGATCGCGGGGCTGCACCTGGAAATATGAAGCATCATTATATGCCCAGTGTTCCGTTTGTCATTTGTCGCAATTCCGCCATGAAACTGTCTGAGCTAGCCACGATTTTAAATACCAAGTTAGTTGAGCTTCCTGATGAAGTTGAAGGCGTTAAAATTGTTAAACCAAAGGCGGCTATAAAAAAAATAGAGTTTTTAAAATTGTCGAATGATGCAGTTGTAGCTGCCCGGGATGTTTATTCACAGCTTCGCGCTGCAAGTTCCCGTGGACCAGAGGTCCTGTGTTTTATCCAACTACCTAGTCAAACAGGAGAATTGTGGGAATCTATCTTCGACAGGCTGTACAAAGCGGCCTCTTTGATTTTAGACTAAGAGTATGTTGGTAACTAATTCATTTAAATTTGTACGGGCCACTTATCGCTTAATTTACTTCTTAACGCTTTTGTATGTGTACTTCATGACAGCCATAGTATTTTATATTTCCACAGCCGATCCAATTAAGCGAAGAAAACGGCTTATTGCAAATGCGCAATTTTACGCACGATTCATGGCCTCAGCTTTTAATGTAAAGGTAATTTGTAAAAGTAAAATCCCTGCCGATGAAAATTCTTTGGTGGTAGGAAATCACGTGGGATTTATTGATATCCTGTGTCTGCAGGCGCTGGGTGGTTGCGTTTTTATTACCTCACTTGAAATGAAGCATACACCTATTTTAGGAAAAATTTGTGATTTAGCGGGTTGTGCCTACGTGAACCGAAAAAATAGAATGAATATTCAAGAAGAACTAAAAGGAATTACTGAAGTCTTAAAAGAGGGTTTTCGTATCGCCTTGTATGCTGAATCCGTTGCATCTAACGGCGAACAAGTTTTGCCATTTAAAAAAACCTTACTTATGTCGGCCGGATATGCCCAGCGCCCGATACGGCCCTTTATTTTTAATTTTCGCGAAGTTGACGGCGGGCCCGTGTTATTTAAGCATCGTGATTCTTTATGCTGGTACGGGGATGAAACTTTTTTTCCAGCTATTTGGCGTTCGTTACAATTGAATTCGATCACGTGTGAAATTGAATTTTTACCTTTAGTCCATACCAAGCCCGAAGATAACCGCACGGAAGTGGCAACTTATTTACACAGAATTATTTCTGACAAGTTCGTGCCATTTACGCCCGCGATGAATTTATCTCAACAGAATAACTTTGCGGAAAGTACACCACGCACTGAATTGGCAACAAAAAGCTGATAGTTTTTAATTTGATCAATCGTAATATCTAGTTCATGCAACGATTTTGCGCCTAACTGTGGTAAAGATATCTTTTCATTTTGTAAGGCCCAAGCGCGGTAGGTTCCTGCTACGCAGCCGCTGGTTAATGGCGGAGTAAAAACTTGATTGATAGCTGTAGAATAAAAAAATAAATTAAACCGACTAGTTTCGATCACATTATTTAAATCATTCAAAGTTAAAACATCATGAACTTCCTTCGATTTTAAGCTTAAAACTTGATCCCAATCCGCGCGATCTAGCCACTTATAATTTTGCTTCCCTACACCAGAAGGCCTAGTTAATCCCTTCGAAATTTCTAAGATAACGGGTTCTAAAGTTTCAGTGAAAATTTGCGTCTCAAAAGTTGTGGCTAACTTTTTCGTATCAAAAGCCAATCGGCCCACGCAGCTGGTGGGTTGATTAAAATCATTTTCGATTTTATTATAAATTTCAGTTAATGTCTTGAGTGTGAAGTTTTTAGAATAAATTCGAATTGCCGCTAACGTTCTTTCAAGATGAAACTCTTTCAAAAAAATACCATTGGCCGAAATTTTAAAAGTATCTAAAACATAATCATCATTGCTATTTGTATTGGACATTTAACTTGCCAGCTTTATTTAAAAGTTCAGAAAATTCTTTTTCTGGCTCTGAGTCATACACAATGCCGCAACCGGCATAATAATAATACTTCTTATTCGAATTTACAAAGGTTCGAATGGTGATATTCAGAGTGAAGTCGCCATTCTTCCACCAGCCTATTGTACCCGTGTAAGCTTGCCGCTGGCTGTTTTCTAGTTCATCGATAGCCAGCAGGCTTTCCCGTTTAGGGCAGCCAGAAATCGATCCACCGGGCATCATTTTTTGCAAAATATGTGGCAAGGATTTCTGCGTTTTTATTTCGATCTCGGAATATGTATGATGAATGTAATTCAAATTCATAAGTTGTCTATGAGTCGTAACCACGGCGGCCTGTTCGGGCTCTAAACTATTTAAATCATTACGTAACAAATCAACGATCATCGAAAGCTCAGCTTGCTCTTTTTCATTATTTATTAAAGTTGTGGTCGTATTATCCAAGATCGAAGCGCTTCCCTTAATGGGCCTAGTTATTAGCTTAGGGCCTAGCTTTTCTAAAAATAATTCTGGAGAAAATGAAATGATAGAATAGGTATTTAGCGGAAGAAAACTTTTATACTGACCTTGGAATTGCTCGTACATTAATAAAAAAAATTCTAAGCCAGATACATCAAGATTAGCTTCGAAGGCAGCCGTTAGATTCATTTGATAAAGGCGGCCCGAAGCTATCATATTTTTTACAGCATTTATTTTTTCTAAAAACTCGAACTTGGTCATCTGCAGCTGAAATTTGGTCAAGTTTACGAAATCTTTGTTTTGCCTTAGCAGATTCGAATATCTTAACTTTATTTCGCGGATGGTTAGGATATCATATTTTTTTAATATAAAAATAGCGGCCTTGCTGCCGTTATAAAAGCACTTTTTCGCCGAAGAAGTGTTGTTGCTTGTTGCATCGAAATTGATCTGAACGATTTTCATTTCATTGGCGAACTCAAGCTCGATCTGCGAAAGAAAGTCTTCAACCGCCAGTTCAGTAGGGCAAAATAAAATTTTGTAATCCATCGAGAAAATATAATTTTCATGCTGGTAAAATGAAATAACCGGAATCATTTTGCTATCCACTGTTGAATAACTTGCTGGATGCCAAATTTATTTTCAGTCATAAAAGATTCGGGATGAAATTGCAGGCCCATCCAGCAATAAGTTTTATGTTCGATCCACATCGGTGTCTGTTGGCCATCTATCTCTTCGCTGAAAGCTAGTGTATTAAATTCTGCAGTATTTATGCATTTTAAAGAGTGATACCGGGCGACTTCAATATTGCTAAGGTGGTGCAGCTGATCACTCGGGTTAAATTGAATATGTAATTTACTTTTTTTGCCGTGTAGTGGCGGAGAATACTTTTCCACATTGCCGCCTGCGGCAACTGTAAAAAGTTGCATACCTAAACAAACACCGAATATGGGCTTTGCAAAGTAGCGATGCCGAAGCCAATTTAGAATGTGTGGATAATCATGGGGATTTTTAGGCCCCGCTGAAAGCACGACAAAATTAAAATCTTCAAAGGTCTGATTTGAAATTTCACGATGATTAATTATCACGATTTCTGTCGTTAAGGCCCTAAGCCACTCACGCAGATTAAAGGTGAAGGAATCATCGTGATCAATAAGAAGTGCTTTCATTTTTTTAATTCCAAAAACTTTGCCAGAAAACCCAATCTGTTGGAAGCACCTAAGATGTCATGGGTTTGTTTTAAGTGCTAGTAAAGTTCGTGCGATCCAAATGGTCTAGTGATTTCACGCTTTAACTGAGGGCAATAACATAACTAATTAATAATTGTGTAAACCATATTAAAACAGATAACTTATCGAAATAGTTGATTTTTTTATATACAAAACCTCGTGAACTCATATAACCCCTCGTGTTGTTTCAAATAACTTACCGCAAGTTATTTACATATTACCTATATATGTAGATAATATGTAAATATATGAAAGACAAGTGGCACTTGGGGGTTTTTAAAAAAACTAGATTTTCGAATAGTTATAGAGTTCAACAATGGCGTGATTGGTAGCCAATAGGACATTGTTTTGTTCTATTGAAGAACTCTTGTCATACTCATCAAGATGCAAACCATTATGACTAGAAATCCGAACCTTACAGTTCCGCTGACGCCCGTAAATTTAAAAAACGAAGTCCAAGCTTTTTTTGAAGAACGATGGTGGACAGGGTTAGCGCCCGAATATTGTCATGGCTATGACCGGCAGAAAAAACATTTACATGCCTTACCCTTACTTAATTTAGATCTGTGTACACGGCAAGACGTACTGGAATACTTTGATAACACGTGGACCTTAACTGAAATGTTGTTCCAAAGTTTGAAAACTGAATCCGCTTTTATGCGAAGTCCTTATCATCAGCTTCGTCATCCGCTAATTTTTTATTACGGTCACCCTGCGGTACTTTTTATAAATAAATTACGCCTAGCAGGTTTAGCTGAGACCGCTGTTGATCATTATTTAGAAAAGGTTCTAGAAACTGGCGTCGATGAGATGAGTTGGGATGACATGTCCAAAAACGAAATGATTTGGCCTTCTGTCACCGACGTTCATGCTTATCGTAAAAAAATATACGCGGTAATTAAAAATCTTATTTTAACTCATCCCGATATTGAAAAGCGTGTCCATGATAAAACCAGCTCGCCACTGTGGGCTTTATGGATGGGGTTCGAGCACGAAAAAATTCATTTCGAGACCTCCTCGGTCTTGATTCGTGAACTGCCAATCGAACTTGTTGAAACACCAAAATCCTGGGTGCCCATTTGTCCGTACCAAAATGTATCGCCCAAGACTGATAGCATTCAGTGGACAAAGCACTTAGGACAAACTGTGCAACTAGGAAAATCTGTTTCAGAAAAGTCCTATGGGTGGGACAACGAATACGGGTCAAGGCAGGTGCAACTTAAGGATTTTCAAATTACTGAAAAGTTTATAACGAATAAAAATTTTTTAGAGTTCGTTAAATCCGGTGCGTATGTGGATGATCAGTACTGGTGGCCAGAAGGATCGCAGTGGAGAAAATTTCGTAATACCAAACGGCCGACCTTCTGGATGTCTACTGGTCCCGAGGGTTTGCATGAATACAAACTAAGAACTTTATTTTCAGTCATCGATATGCCCTGGGACTGGCCAGTTGAAGTTAACCATCACGAAGCCAAAGCTTATTGCGCGTGGAAAGAAGTTAAAGATAAACCGAAATTGCACTATCGTTTAATGACTGAAGCCGAATTTGTGGCTGTTCGCAAGAATGCCAATGGAGACTCTGTTTTACAGCGCAAACCGTTTGAAGCCAGTGATCTGTTTTCTGAAAATTCAGCAAATTTTAATTTGCGCTGGTCTTCGGCGTCGCCAGCCGATGAAAAAACGGAAGGCAATGTTTGGCAACTTTTAGATGATCAATTTAATCCATTGAACGATTTTAAACCGCATCGGTTGTATGATGATTTTTCAACACCGTGCTTTGATGGAAAACATTTGATGATTGCTGGTGGATCATTCATAAGTTGTGGCCATCAAGCAAGTCGGTGGGCGCGATTTCATTTTAGACCTCACTTTTATCAGCATGCAGGATTTAGAATGGCAGCAACCTTAGACGGAAGCGCCGATAATGGTTCATTTAAATTTAATAGCTCAAACGATTACGTCCACGCAAAAAGGGCCAATGTCATTGACCAGATCTCTACAAGTAAAGACTGGTTCAAAAAAATTCAGCAGCCTCTTGAGCCTTCGCCAGAAGATATGAAAAAACTATTTTCGCAAACTCAAGAAAAAATATTACAGTTTTATGCCAATTACCAGTCGATGAAACCGTCGGGGACAGCTCACGATCCGGCTAAGAACTTCACCCGCGAAGATTTTAAAGTTCCCTATCAAACGGCGAAAAATTTTCCTGCTTATGCGCAAAATTTTTCCGAACAACTGCATTTGATTTTTGATGAGTTAGCGCCGTTGTCGCAACTTCCGGGTCATCCGGGCTACGCCGCTTATGTGTCTGGCTCTGCAAATATATTTAGTAATTTAGCTCAATTAATTTCGCAGACCTTAAACCCCTTCACCGGACATTTTATGATGGCTCCGGGGGCGGTCACGCTTGAAGCTGAAGCTATTAACTGGTTTATCAACCTGTTTGAGTTTCCAGAAAAAACTTCTATCGGTTATTTCACAAGTGGTGGCAGCCAAGCTAACTTAGCAGCGTTATCAATCGCTAGAAAAATGATTCTACGCACTTCTGATTTATCGAAAGCAAAAGTGTATGTCTCTTCGCAGGCTCATCACTGCATCGGAAAAGCATTGGATTTTTTGGGTTTTCCAAAAGAAACTTTACAAAAAGTCGATGTCGACAGCGAACTTCGAATGGAAATGGCAAGCCTGAATAACAAAATTGAAGATGATTTAGCCAAAGGATTTCAACCCTTTGCCATCGTTGGAACTGCAGGCTCAACAAATACGGGTGCGGTGGATTCACTATCAGGTATTTCCGCCATTGCGAAGAAACATAATATTTGGTTTCATGTAGATGGTGCTTACGGGGCCTTGTTCATGTTGACGAAAAGTGGGAAAAAAATTCTTGAGGGTATTTCGTTAGCCGATTCAATAGCTTTTGACCCCCATAAAGCCTTGTGTTTACCCTATGGTACCGGTGCTTTAATTGTGCGTGAAAAAAATAATATTCAGTACGACTATTTAAGCTCGACCAGTTACATGCCGCCCGCGCCTGAAACAGAAGAAACGGGTATTCAAGTTGATTACGCTGATTTAAGTATTGAACTATCGCGTGACTGGCGTGGGCTGCGGGTTTGGCTACCCATTAAAACTTTAGGCATTGGTCCGTTTATTTTAAATTTAGAAGAAAAACAGCAGTTAACAACATGGCTAGAAAATGAAATTTCAAAAATTTCTGGTTTGCAGATTTTTAAACGATCACAACTGACAATTCTATCATTTTTTGTTGCAGGTACGAACAGAGAAGATTCTAATATTAAAACGCAAGCATTGCTGGAAAAAATAAATGCCGGAGATACTCTTTTCCTATCCAGTTGCACTGTGAATGATCAAAAAATTATTCGCATTTGTTTATTAGGGCATCGATTGCATTTCGACCGCATTCAAAAATTTGTAAATGAATTGAAAGAAATGGTTTAGTGACATTAATAGAGTATAAAAAATTATTCATGCAGGGGCGTTACGTCCATTTAAATAATGGTGGCCTGTCACCGATTTCGTTGCCTGTGCGACAAGAAATTGATCACTGGTCTATGCGCTACTATGAAGACGGCTTTCACTCAGACGCAGATTATAAAAAGCGGATTGAATGGTCACGGTCTCAAGTGGCAAAACTTGTCGACTGTGATGCCGATGAAGTCGCATTTTTTCAAAGTTGTGCGTGGGGTATAAGTCAATTTGCTTTCGGTATTGAATTACAAAAAGATGATGAAGTTTTACTTTTTGAACAAGAATACTCTTCGAACCTTTATCCTTGGCAGGCAGCATGTAAAAAAGCTGGTGCGAAATTAATTATTTTAAAATCAGATCAAGATTTAAGTGTATCGAATGATACTATTTTAAAAAATATCACAGCAAAAACAAAGGCGATCACGATCTCGTGGGTGGAATTTCAAACTGGAGCTGTATTTGATCTCGAAATGCTTGCAAAAATCTGCAAAGAGAAAAATATTTTATTTTTTGTCGATGCCGCACAGGCATTGGGCATGCATGATATCTCATTTAAAAATTTGGGGATAGATGGCTTAGCAAGTAGTAGTCATAAATGGTTAAATGCCCCTGTCGGTGTTGGCTTTCTTGCCATCAAACGTGAGTTGGCGGTTAAAATGCAACCCATCGGAGTGGGCGCTCGTACTTTTGGTGACTGTGATGATCCCAGTGCGCTCGAATGCATTCCAAAGCTTAATGCTTTAAAATTTGAGGCGGGCTCGATGCAGGCCATTGAAATAAATGCCTTAGGCAAATCTATTGAATTAATAAAGCAAGTTGGTCCTTCAGTATTACGTGCCGAGGCTTTTCGTTTTGCCGGAATTATTAGAGCAGCAATTGAAAAAAAGGGATTTAAAATCCATACGCCATTTGAAAAAGTGGATAGCACTCAATTCATAAACTTTTCGGCCATGAAAGATAATAAATCATTACAAGAATATTTTTACAAAGCCGGTATTCACTTGCCTGTTCGAGGCCCCGGGTTACGCGTGACTCCGCATGCCATCAATTCTGAAAATGATATTCAGAAATTTATCGAAGTTTTAAATAGAATCTAAATTTTCTATATTATCGGGAAGCTTTAAGGCCGAAACTTACATTTCGGCTTCGGTGTCGTTGGATTTTAAGCCTTTTTTCTTCATTTTTTCAACCAAGGTTGTTCGATTCAAGCGAAGTAGAATGGCAGCCTGATTTTTATTCCAACCCGTTTTTTCTAACGCCTTCATAATCAGTGCATTTTCAAATTGATCTACCGCAGAATTGAAATCAAGGCCTGCCTCTGGGATTTCTACAATGCCGGCCTCCGTGTAGCTAGAAACATTTGATTTGTATTTAGCTGGCAGATCAGAAATTTCGACTGTTCCTTGCCCTTTTAAAATACTAAGGCGTTCAATTAAATTCTCAAGTTCGCGGATATTACCCGGCCATGCATAATGAATTAAACAATTTAAGGATTCTGCGGTGAACCCATTTAGAATTCGGGTTTTATTTTTATTAAACTGATTCATAAAGTGATTTAGTAAAATGGGTATATCTGTTTTCCGTTCACGCAGTGCCGGCAATTGAATTGGAATAACATTTATTCGGTAGTAAAGATCTTCGCGAAACCGGCCATCTTTAACAGCTTTATCTAAATCAAGGTTGGTGGCAGCAATAACACGCACGTTAACTTGCACAGATTTGGTCGAACCTACTGGGTCAAACCTTCGCTCTTGCAGAGCCCGTAAGATTTTAACTTGAAGATTAGGTTCAAGATCTCCAATTTCATCTAAAAATAGTGTGCCTTCGTCAGCCATTTCAAACCGGCCAAGGCGATTTGCTATTGCACCGGTAAACGATCCTTTCACATGGCCAAATAATTCACTTTCCAAAAGTTCAGAAGGAATCGCACCACAGTTGATCGCAATAAATGGATTTTTTGCCCGTGGCGAATTGTAATGAATCGCACGGGCAATTAATTCTTTCCCCGTACCTGATTCACCAGTGATAAGGACGGTAGAATCGGTATGTGCAACTCGTTCAACTAAAGAAAGGCAGTGCTTGATCGCATCGCTTTCGCCGATAATTTGTTCGAATTGATAGCGCGTGCCCAGTTCTGTGCGCAATTGGCGATTTTCTTGCTCAAGACTTTTATGAGTTAAAGCTTTATCAACTAAACTCATTAATTCTTCGACATTAAAGGGCTTTGTTAAAAAGTGATAGGCACCTTTTTGCGTGGCTTGCACAGCGGAATCAATGGTGGCAAAGCCCGTTAAAATAATAACTTCAGTTGCAGGAGAAATCTGTTTCAGCTCGCCCATGAAATCTAAACCGTTACCGTCAGGTAAATTCATGTCAATAATAGCTAAATCAAAGGTTTTATCAGTACTTAGAAAATTGCGGGCTTCATCGATTCTTTGCGCAGTGATGACTTGGAAACCTTTGCGGTCTAACAAACGAAACAAGGCGGTCCTTAGTGTAGACTCATCATCCAAAATCAAAATGCGGGGTAGCTTCATGAACCTTCCTTCCGTGGTGGGCTCGAATAACATAATTAAAGAGTAATTCAAAATTTGACAGAGGTGTCAAAAAAATCACATTGCTACTGATTTTCCGGACTTAAGATCAAAGCGCCATTTCTTTTGAAAAAAGTATAGAAAGTTGAATCCAGTTCTTCGCGGGTTCGGTGATAAACAATTGAAACCCTTGGTCTGTTAAAGCTTTTTCAATAGCTAAAAGGTTAAGATTTTTTGTTTTGAATTCATCTTCAAAAGGGCCTGAATTAGAAGCAAAAGATAAATACGTATTCATTTGGTCCTGGGAAATTTTAACCTCGACTAGACTAATAGAACTGTGTTTATGAAAGTTTTTTTCTATCGCTTTGGTCAGAAAAAATTCGAAAATTAAATTAAGACAATTATTAAACAAAGTTCTTGAAAGCATGCCCACAAGCGGAATCGCGGGAGGCAGAAAAGAAAGCTTAATTTTTTCAACCTTAAATTGCAGTTCAAAAAGCGACAATGAATTTTGCAAAGCTTTATAAATATCAATGTTTTCCAAAGCAATATTCTGGTTTGGGCGGGAAAAAATTAAAAGATCTTCGATAATTTTTTTCATACGTAATGCCGTGTCTTGCATAAGATTAAGATCGTGAATAATAGCATGTCCTGCGGGCGCCTCCATTTTCATAATCTGCAGGAATGACAATATTCCACCCAGCGGATTATTCAGCTCGTGCGCAATCGAACTGGAAATTAAACCAAGTTCTTCAAGCCGTGCAAATTGGCTTAATTTTTTTTCATAAAGATTTTGTTCGGTTGTGTCTTCATAAACATGCACCCAGTACTGATTGTCTTCATGTTCCATAAGGCTTAGTGGCTGAGAATGCACGTCAAAAAAAGAATTGTTTTCTTGAATTTGAAAATCTTTTCCTAACTGGCAGCCTTGGCATTTGCTAGAGCGATTAAATAGAAGTTCGTAACAGTGAACGCGGGAATCCGATTTACTTCGGTCCAAGGCAGAATTATTAGCTTGCTGCACCTGATAATTTTGATCGATCACTAGAATAGGATTTTTTGACGAATGAAATGCTAAATCAAAAAAGTTTTCATCTTTTTTTAGATTTTGCAAATTTGCAATACGAATTAAATTAATCTGTAAGGTTTCAGTTAATTTTTTAAAAAGTAATATATCGCTTTTTTTAAATGGCTTTTTATCGCCCTTAAAAAAATACAGGAAGAATAACTGATCAGGAACAGTAATAGATGTTTTAAATACAGCCGAATCAAAATTATTTTCTAAATCGGCATCAAAAGCCAAAGCAAGATTAGCAGAAATAATTTTAAACCAGGTCACTTTGTTGTACGTTGCAAGCAATTGATTTAGTTTTTCTTCAGCGGTATCCAGGGTTTTAATTTCAGAAATCGTGTATAAAACTTTGCGTAAAAATTCTATGCGTGAATTAACCTCATAAACTTTTTGCCGGCTTTCAATTAAATTTCTTGTCTTATCATGCAATTTATCTTCAAGCTCACGTTTAATTTTTTCATACTCGGTATTAAGTTCATTGGCTAAAAGTAAGTAGGCATTGTTCTGGGCTGCCTGCTGTGTTTCTGTAAACAATTGCAAAAGATCTTGCGATTGAAGTCCGGCTAAGTCTGTTGTCAGATCGGGTGCCAAATCGTTAAAAGTCTTAATTGGTATCGCCGCTGTTTGACCAGAAGCTAAAAGCACAATTTTTTTGATACGATTGGCAGCGCGGGCCTTGGCAAGCTCAGAAAAATTCTGCAAGTAGACAACAGCTGCTGCATCTAAAATTAATATTTCTGTTTCAGAATTTTCAAAATTTTCAGAATCAAATTTAAAAACAAAGGGTTCATATGCTGCAAAGTGGGCCAGCACATCTGGATTCAAAGTCAAAATAGCTAAACGATTTTTTATAATTTGCATGCGGGAATTAGCTCTTTATGATGGCGGATGTGAAATTGTGGCTTTTGCGCGCCAAATTCCGCCAACAGGCCGCGGTTTTCACCGAATTCAAAATAACAAGCCGTTGCCCCAATCTTTTGCGCGTCTGCGATTTCTGACAAGAGCGAATTGCCAACACACAATAATTCATTAGGCTTAATGTTTAAATTTTTAATAATTTCTAAAAACACTTCGGCCTTACGCTCTTTGCGAAGACTGTTGGTGACATAAATTGTTTTAAAATAATCCGCAATTCCCAAGGCCTTGGCTTTACTCAGCTGCGCACCCCTTACACCTGCGGTAACTAAGTACAATGGATATTTATCTTTAAGATAATCTAAATTTGCTAAGGCGTCTGGCAGTAGTGGCAATGTTTTAGGAAGCTCAGGTTCGTAAAAAGCCTGAATGGCAAGATCTAAGGCTTTAAGGGTCTCAGCATTTCCAAACTTTTGTGCCAAGTGTAGAAAAACATCTTTGTGCGACTGAGTTTTTATAATTTCAATTCTTTTTTTTTCGCACTCATGCTGGCTAAGTTTTAGTCCAGCTGTGATTAAGATTTCAAACGCGGCTGCCGATGCACGCGGGACCAAGATCCCCGAGGTATCCATCAACGTATCATCAAGATCAAACGCTATAGCCTGCACCATATTTCCAGTGTGCCGCTTAAGACACAATTTGCCTAGACATAAAAAAAAATCTACTGACGGAGAGCATTGCTTTGGCTAAAATAATTGCATGATAATGACCGCAATAATTCTAGCAGCAGGCCAAGGCACCCGGATGAAAAGTCCGTTGCCAAAAGTTCTACATCCGGTCGCAGGTAAGCCGATGATCGTACGCACGTTGGAAAGCTGCCGGCAGGCAGGCGTAGAAAATATACGGGTTATCGTTGGGCACGGGCAAAATCTAGTGGGCACAGTGCTTGAGCCCTTTGCTGTAAAAACATTTACTCAAGAAAAACAGCTAGGTACCGCAGACGCGGTAAAGGCCGCAAATTTAGAGACCTTAAGCGGTGATGTTTTAATAATGAACGGAGATCATCCATTAATAAAAACTCAGGACATCAAAGATTTTTTTATTCGTTTCCAGAAGTTAGGACTCGATTTGGCAGTATTTACTGTCGACCTTATCGAAAAAAATGATTTTGGACGCATTCTAAGAAAGTCCGATAAATTACATTCAATCATCGAAGTGAAAGAAGCCAGTGCCGATATTTTAAAAATTATTGAGGTTAACACCGGCATCTATATCGCCAAATCGTCAGTTTTACAAAAATTAATTCCTTTAGTAAAAAATGAAAATGCGAAAAAAGAATTTTACTTAACGGACATTATTAGTCTGGCCAACGACCATTCATTAAAAGTTGATGCAATTAAAATTGCAAATACTGACATCGCCCATGGTGTAAATAATCAAATAGAATTGGCAGCAGCAACTGAAAAAATATATCAAGCCTATGCAAATCATTTAATGAATTCAGGCGTGGTGCTTTTAGATCCAAAAACAACTTACATCGAAGACACGGTGATTGTTGGAGCGGGTTCTGTGATTTATCCAGGCGTTTTTCTTCGGGGAAAAACTGCCATCGGCGCTTTTTCAGTGATTGAGCCAAATTGCTTTATTTCTGATTCAGTAATAGAAGATAGTGTCCAGATTAAGGCAGGAAGCTATATTGAAAAAACGATTATTCATTCTCAGGCAAGTATTGGGCCCTATGCCCGATTAAGACCTGACACGACGATCGGCAAAAGCGCGCACGTTGGAAATTTTGTAGAACTGAAAAAAGTGAATTTTGGCGCGAAATCCAAGGCGGGCCACTTAACATATCTTGGGGACGCAGACATTGGGGAAGATGTTAATATCGGTTGTGGCACAATCACTTGTAATTACGCTGCAGATAAGAAAAAATATAAAACTATTATTGGCGACCGCGTTTTTGTCGGAAGCGATTCGCAGTTTATCGCGCCAGTAACAATTGGCAGTGACGTGATTATTGCGTCAGGAACAACAGTTACGAAAGCCGTGCCAGATGGAGCATTAGCCTTGTCGCGATCTCCCCAAACAAATAAAGAAGGCTACGCAAAAAAATTCATTAAAGCGGGCTCAAATAAGTAAAAATCTTGCGTTAGCATGGCGGAGTTAAAACTATGTGTGGAATTGTCGGCTATTTAGGTTATCAGGATCCAAAAAAAATAATTATTGATGGCCTTAAACGCTTGGAATACCGCGGTTATGATAGCGCTGGCTTAGCTATTTTAAATGAAGGAAAAATAAAAACAGTTCGGGCCGAAGGAAAAATTAAAGCCCTTGAAGATAAATTAGTAAATGTTAATTTCGATGGACATACAGGCATTGGGCACACGCGTTGGGCAACTCATGGCGCGCCTGTCGAACGGAATGCGCATCCTCACAGGGTGGGTGATATCAGCTTAGTGCATAATGGGATTATCGAGAATTATCTCGAAATCAAAAAAGAACTTTTAGCCAGAAACGCTGTGATTAAATCGGATACGGATTCAGAATTGGTGGCGCATTTAATTAACGAAGAAATCGGACGCACGAATAATCTGTTTGAAGCTGTTCAAAAAACTTTGGGCCGGCTTGTTGGTGCTTTTTCAATTGTCGTATTATGGGAAAAATCTCCGGATGAACTGGTCGCTTTTAAAGATGGTCCACCGCTAATTGTAGGCCTAGGTTTAAAAGAAAATTTTATCGTAAGCGATGTGCAGGCTGCATTGCAATATACAAAAGATTTTGTATATCTTGAAGACCGCGAAATTGTTCACATCAAAAATAAGGAAGTTCGGTATTTCTCGGCACTTGGAAAGCCTATTCAGAAAAAAGTTAATCACCTTAACTGGAATACCGAGCAAATTGAAAAAATGGGCTACAAGCACTTTATGCTGAAGGAAATTTATGAACAGCCCCGTGCCGTTGCTGCCGCAATACAGCCCCATCTGAATCCGGACACTCATTTGGTAGACATTAAAAATCTTGGTTTTAAAAATTCCAACAGCGAAGTTTTTGTTGGAATTGACCGCATACTATTTGTGGCCTGTGGAACTAGTTTCTATGCGGCCATGGTGGGTGAATATTTAATTGAAAAATTAGCCCGCGTACCAGTCGATGTCGAAATCGCCAGTGAGTTCCGCTACCGAAAGCCAATTATCCAAAAAAATACTTTAGTCATAACCATATCGCAAAGTGGGGAAACAGCCGACACCCTAGCGGCTCTTCGGCTTGCAAAAGAACATGGGGCATTAACATTAAGTATAACCAATGTTCCTCATTCAACAATTGATCGCGAAGCCGACGGCCATTTGTACATGAATTCAGGTGTCGAAATCGGTGTGGCTAGCACAAAGGCTTTTACCAGCACGCTTGCTGTGTTAAATGTTCTGGCCTTACAAATTGCAAAATCTAGAAATGAATTATCGTCAGCGCAAGAAAATACTAGCGTCATAAATTTATTGGCTATTCCCAGCCAGCTGGAAACAGTTTTAGCTTTTGATAAATATTTTTCAGAAGCGGCTGATAAGCTAAAAGAGTTTAAGGGATTTTTGTTTTTAGGCCGTGGAGTTAGTTATCCGATAGCCCTAGAAGGCGCCTTGAAATTAAAGGAGTTGGCTTATCTTCATGCGGAAGGATATGCGGCGGGGGAAATGAAGCACGGACCGCTAGCGCTAATAGATTCTAATATGGCAATTGTGGTCGTTGCTCCAACCGATGATTTGATAGAAAAAACAGTTAGCAATTTGCAGGAAGCAAAAGCTCGTGGTGGTAAAATAATTTCTATCGGCACTGGTGAAAATGAATCTTTGAAATCGATGAGTGAGTTTTATTTATCGTTACCCAGTGCTGATTGGATGATAAATCCATTAATTTCGACTATTCCGCTTCAACTTATGGCTTACCATTTAGCTGATAATTTGGGTTTAGACGTTGATCAACCTAGAAATCTTGCGAAGTCAGTAACCGTCGAGTGAACGAGTTATTTAGTACCTCGTTGTAACCAAAAACTTGATCTACAAATTCGACAGTTTCTTCACCACGAGCTAATCCAAAAGCAAGTGAAGCCGCATATTTTTCATCGCTAAGTAGTGGCAAGATAGTTTTAAATTGCAGCCAGCGCTGCGAATCCCTATTTAGCTTATGTGATAAATTTCTAGCGTCACGAATATGTGCCCAACCGATGTTATAAGCTGCCAAAGCCTGCGCCCAACGTTCGTAGTTTGAAATTTTAGGTGAAGTTTTATCATACAAATACTTCAAATAAAAAGCGCCACCGTCGATACTTTGAGCAGGATCTTCCCGGTCTTCGATACCTAAATGTCGTGCCGTACGCGAGGTAAGTTGCATAAGTCCACGGACACCGGTGTAACTTGTGGCATCTTGATTCCATTTAGACTCTTGGTAAGAAACGGCTGCCAATAAAGTCCATGGCACTTTATTTTTCTTAGCAGCTTGTTCAAATAACGGCCGCCATTGTGGCAACTTTTGCACCACATCTTTTTGAAAACGCCGCTGTTCTAAAATAGACATTTTGAATTCAAAAGCCTCATACTGATCCCAAAATTTTCGAAGTTCATTCTGTCGCACTAGACCCTGAAACCAAGCGTGCATCAGTTGATTTAAGTCTTTCAAATC
Organism: Bdellovibrionales bacterium; assembly: GCA_043753645.1. GTDB lineage: Bacteria > Bdellovibrionota > Bdellovibrionia > Bdellovibrionales > Bdellovibrionaceae > Pseudobdellovibrio. The sequence continues at coordinate 7,152 of JAYUWH010000005.1, read as the reverse complement.
ATAATGGGTAATCCAAGCAACTGATTCTGATTTTTGCGATGTCCACACTGTTTTCAATTGCGCGTTGGCTATTCTATTTTTTAGCGCCAATCTAGAATCAGCCAGATAACAAATGCCCGGCGTTTTTAAGGCCAGCCTGGTTAACTTCGCATTTGCCAAGCTTGTATTCGTCCAATGCAATTTTTTAAAGACCTGAATAAAACTTTCGGTTTGGGCCAGATGCAAATAGCGCTCGGGCACGTACAGCTCAGTCGCTGCATCTAGATTTGATGAACAGATTACATCTAATTTTAGATCATCGTAGATCATGCTGAAGTGATTTTTAAAATCCGTATCTTTTAATGAAGAACGGGTAAAAACTGAATCGACATCTCCCTGATTTAATAAGTGTTCGGCCTCGGCCACATCTTTAAAAGAAACAAATTTAATTTTAATGGAATGGGTAAAGGCAAAACTAGTAACTAAATCTTTTTCCAAACTTTTATTAAAAAGATCTTCCTGCAAAGCCACTTTAAGTGGACCATGAAAGCTATAAGATACCGCCTGAGCCGAAGTTGAAAACAAGCCGTGGCAGCCATCAATCGACAATAATAGAATAAGTGCGCACGCTGATTTTGCTAGCAAAGAAAGCTTCAACTTCATTAGAATGGTTGTACTTAACAGCTAGACAAAGGTCACATTATTTAGACCAAAAAGACTGGAATTTCATGAATTTCAACGGCCACAGATCATGCCAAATTTATACAGTAAAATAAAGCATTTGAGTCGTTTTTCAAGCTAATGCATAGTGCAAAAAATGCTTAGTTTCTTATGTGATAGTGTATAGATTTTAAGATCTACGACTATTTTTCCCTTAGAATTTTTTAAATTATCGCTTGTTGGCCGCCATGCTAGTGAAGTTTGATAAAAAAGGAAAAGTAAGTGCAGAACGTCTAGATAAAACTAGAAGTTTTCCAATCCATTAAAGTAGATCGAGCTCTTTCGATCTGCTTTTGCTTTTTTTCTTTCTTATCGCGAATATTTTCTGGCCATGGTGGAATCAATCCAAAATTAATATTCGTCGGTTGGAAATGATCGGCCCGAAATGGATCGGTAATAGCTTCAAGTAACGAGCCCAGCGCTGTATTCCGCGGTGGCGGACTAAATGTGCCGGCAATCTTTTGTTTAATAAAATGAGCCACTAACAAACCAATACACGTCGATTCAAAGTAGCCCTCAACGCCAGTGATTTGACCTGCGAAGAAAAGCCAAGGATCGGTTTTACTGCTTAGATCTTTATTTAAGCGCTTAGGAGAATTAATAAATAAATTCCGGTGAATACTTCCTAGTTTTAGAAATTCTGCATTTTCTAAACCTGGAACCATTTTAAAAACGCGAGTTTGTTCGCTGTATGCCATTCGTGTTTGAAAACCCACGATATTGTAGGCGGTAGCCTCTTTGTTATCTTGTCTTAATTGCACAACTGCAAATGGGTAGCGTCCTGTTTTTGGGTTTGTTAAGCCGACGGGTTTCATGGGTCCAAAACGCAGCGTTTGCGGTCCGCGCTCGACCATGACTTCGATCGGCATGCAGCCTTCAAAAAATTTGGTGGTTTCAAAATGTTTTGGTTCAATTTTTCGTGCGGTTTTTATTTCTTCGATAAAATTATTGTACTGTTCTTTATCAAGTGGGCAGTTGTAATAATCGGGTGTGCCTTTGTCGTAGCGATCGGCCTTCCACGCAATATCTGTATTTATGGAATCGGCATCGATAATCGGCGCAATGGCATCAAAAAAATAAAGAAAATCATCACCGAAATGTTTTTGCAAACTTTGCGCAAAGGGTTCATCGGTTAGTGGGCCGGTTGCAATGACGGCGGGCCTTGGAATATCATCTAAGGAATTAACAATTTCGTGGCGCACTTCAATTTTTGAGTGAGCTTTAATTAACTCAGTAATTTGTGAAGCAAAAAGTTCGCGATCAATTCCCAGCGCCTGGCCAGCAGGTACCGCGCACTCTTTTGCAGTCTTTAATATATATGAGCCAAAACTTTCGGCCTCCCATTTTAATTGGCCCGGAGCTGAAACATCCGACATTGTGCCGAAAGAGTTTGAGCAAACCAACTCGGCAAAATCTGTCGTTTTATGGGCTGGTGTTTGTTTTACTGCCCTCATCTCATAAAGAGTGACCTGAAAGCCCATATTTGCCAATTGCAGCGCACATTCGCTGCCAGCTAATCCCGCTCCAACAACAGAAATTTTTTCGAAGTTTAATGACATGGGAAGGATTTAGACTTTTCATTCGGAAAAAGCAATGTTTTGTGTTACAAAAAATCCATGTCGGTAAATGATTTCAAAACAAAATTTCAAACAGGTGCTGAAGTATTACAGAAGCTACTTGAGTCACAAGTAGGCCCTGTTTCTGACCAGTATTTGCGTTGGAAGCTTTGGCTAGGCTGGAAAGATATCGTGGGTCCAACAGTCTCTAAACACTCAGAGCCAATTTCTTATCGTAATGGTTTGCTGTGGCTGTGGGTTGAAAATTCAGTTTGGATTCAGCAAATGGGATTTATGAATGAATCTATCAAAGAGGCCATCAATAAAAAATTTCGTCCCGATTTCGTCAAAGAAATTCGCTTTACTTTAGATCGTCGGCAAGTTCCTTCCGCTGAAAATGATGTTTTCCGTGATCAAGTTAAAAAGTTTTTAAAATAAAAAAGCTACTCTTCAAAAGATGATTTTAAAATTTGTTTAACTTGTTGATTTTTTTGGCCAGCGCCTAAAATACTTTTGATGCGTTCGTGAATTGAACGGTCATTGATTAAGGCTCCTAAAGTTCCATCACCTTTATCGACTTTATCCATAATTTTTTCAAATTTCGCCATCGATCGATCTAATGTGCCGGATTTTAGAGTTAAATTAATCCGCTGTGAAGCTTCTGAAAGATTGCCAGCCACCGAATCCAGTTTGGTAATTAAATTTGGAATTTTGTTCTGCGCATTCATCGACTTTAAAAGCAAATGAATCTCATTGATGACGTCGAATACTTTTTCGCCCTCAGACCCGCGCTTATTAAGAATCGCTAGAATGTCATTTCCGTAGTCGGCCGCAACTTCGTCATTATTCTTTAAAAACTCAGAAATATTCGTACCCGGAGTGATAAATAGAAATTTGTCACCTAATGCTCCCTGGGTGCGAAGCTCAAGTCGACTGTCTTTTCTGATCTTATTTTTAAACTCAGAATCAAGTCGAATTATCACTTCGACTAAATTTCGATTTGAATCAAAATTAATTTTATCAACATTTCCGACTTTGACTCCAGCCAGTGAAACAACACTTCCCTTATTTAGCCCCTGTACTGAATCGAAGTACGCGCGCAAAACAAAAACTTCTTGAAAATAGGATTTGTTTGAGCCCAGCATAAAAATCGAACCCAGTAATATGAAAAGACCGATCGCTAAAAAGGCGCCAACTTTTGTTTGTGTCATATAATAGTTCCCTCGATAAATTGATTAATCATGCCGTCGGGTTGACTACGTAATTGCTCTAAGGTGCCTTGTTCAATAATTTTTTTATCTTTAAGAAAGGCAAATTTATCACAAACAGCAAATGCGGTGGGCATATCATGAGTTACCAATATTGACGTTACGCCTTTTGCCTTTAGACGAAGAATTAATTCTTGAATTTTTTTGGTATTGTAAGGGTCAAGGCCTGCCGTGGGCTCATCATACAAAATGACTTCCGGATCTAGCATCATAGCCCTAGCAAGACCAACACGTTTTTGCATTCCGCCCGATAGCTCGCCCGGATATAAATTATCACAATCAAAAAGTCCGAACTCATTCAATTGAAAAGTTATTTTTTCTTTGATATGTCCACTACTAAAAGCAGTGTGTTCCTTCAAGGGATAGGATAAATTTTCAAAAACTGTCATCGAATCAAATAAAGCTCCGCCTTGAAATGCATAGCCGACTTTTTTTCTGACGGGTAGCCATTGGGATTCTGTGAAATTGACAACGTCAACATCGTTTATTTTAATTGATCCTGAATCTGACTTCTCTAAACCTATAAGACTTCTTAGTAAAACAGATTTTCCCGTGCCGGAACCGCCGACTAGTCCCAGGCATTCACCTTTTTTAACGTAAAATGTGATGCCATCATGAATAATTTTAGACCCGAATGATTTTTTAAAGTCTCGAACTTCAATTACACCCATTTTTCAATTATCCAAAATAGTTTTGATAAGAAGAAATCTCCAACCAGGATCAATAGCGATGAAGCAACAACGGATTTACGCGTGGCAATTCCAACTTCTTGAGTGCCATTTTTGACTTGTAATCCATAGTAGCAGGATGGTACTGCGATAAAAATGGCAAAGAAAAAACTTTTTCCAAAGCCGGCTAAATAATCCATGATGTTTGAAGTTTCGATAACACGCCGAAAATAAAATTGAGCATCAATATTAAGTTCTAAACTTCCAATCAGTAATCCACCTAAATTCCCGACTAGGTTCGCACAAGCGACTAATATCGGTAGGACAATCAAGCAAGCTAGTATCCGCGGAATAACTATTTTTTTCACTGGCGAAGTTCCTAGCGCCCGAATGGCGTCAATTTGTTGAGTGACCATCATGGAACCAATTTCACTGGCGATACCGGCTCCAACACGTGCCGCCAACATCAAGCTAGTAAAAACTGGGCCCATTTCGCGTAAAATCGTCGAGGCAACTAAACGTGGAACATAGGGTTTTCCACCAAACTTTTCTAAGCCTAGGCCATACTGCAATGCCATTACCATTCCCGTGGATCCCGCAGTAATTAAAACAAGGGGTAGGGATCGAACTCCCACTAAATAAATTTGGTCTGAAAGTAGTGACCAGTAAAAGGGGCGCTTGAAGCCTTCGGCAAAACAATCTTTTATCAAGGCCACGATACCACCCAGAACGTAAAATTGCTCTTGGGCCCAATCTTTAAATGATGAGCCAGTTAAAGAATTCATCTGAATGTCAGACTCTTCAAAAAAGACTCAAATGAAGCGCGGTCTAAATTAATTTTTTCAGGCTTTCCAGATAAAGAAACTACATAGCCACAGCTTAGTCTTTTAAAAGTGATTGATTTAATTTCTAAAGGACTGCCATCAACCTCAGCCCGTATTAATCGTTGTAGCGCTGGTTTTTCTTGAAACGGAATATAACTTTCGGTTAAGCGATTGGGATTTTCAACTGAATCTTCAATTAAACGCTGCAGTTCACTAAGTGATGCGGCATTACCTGCTTGGCAGTCTGAAAGAATCGTCAAAACATTTCCCGTATCTTTACTTTTCCAAGATGGGAAAATGGATTTATTCATTCGAATAAACGACCCCGAGGGCGCAACAAATCGAACTTCAGAAGAAAAAGTCGGTGCCTTTTCTTGCAATAGCGTCGATACGCAAGAAATAATAAATAGTGGCGATAAAATAATTAGAATTGCAGCAACAAGTTGTTTTTTCATGATGTCTAAATAGTATGAGAAATAAAAGTTGATGCGTCCAGTCCATTTATAACTAGACACCGTCATGATTTTGTCAGTCGTCGCCAAAATAATGAGGATAAAATTTCCTAGCCTCGAAAATAACAGCCAGCCACCAGTTAAAGACATGGCACTTGAAATGCTTTTTGTAAGTAAAGATGAGAAACCTAAATATTTTTTTATTCATGTGGATGATTACTGCTGCAACTACTTTAGTCGCGGCAGAAATAAATGGTCTAGTAAAAAACCAAGGCGAAACATTAAATTTCGAACTGGCTGGACAAAAAAACTGGGACTATGATTTGAAAAGATCAAAAGAAAAAAATCAGTCTAAAGTTCAGCTTTTTATTAAAACGTCAGATCAAGCAACATTAAATAAAATTAAAAATATTGAAAACTCATTTGTGCAATCCATATCTGTTAAAGAGCCTGTGGATGGTAAATGGCTTGTCGAATTTATTTTGAAAAGCGATAATATTGAAACTTTTGACTATCTAACAGATCAGCCATCTAAATTGATAGTTGATTTTTATATCAATGAAAATGTAGCTGACACAATCTCTTCTAAAAAAACCTTAGCAGAGCTTCCCACATCAAAAAAGGTTAAATCGAAAAAAGTTGCTAAAGCCATCAAAAAAGATTCTGAACTTGTGTTAAGAATTCCTGCCCAGGCCGATTTTCTGACAGTCGATAGTCCAGGGGGGATAGAAACCTCAGCCTTGCTAAAATCCGGGTTGTCGGATGGAGCCGATGGTTTTTTTGACCGGTTCATAATACGAGATGTTGAAATCAACGAAAAATCAATTCTTCGAAGTGATAATAATTATTATTTAAAGTTTCCCATGCTTGAAATGGATTTTTTATTTTGGAACGCTATGAAAAAAAATCCACCTATCTATCAGTTTGCTGAAGAAAAAGGTGCTGAAAACAAGCAAATCTTGTTGCTGCAGACTTTATTCAACAAAAAACGGTATTTAGTATTTAAGCAGACGGCAGAGTGGTTCGAAGATAAGTTCAAGACCTCAAAATATTTAGAGTCGTTAGCTTTCATGAAAGCTGACGCATTAGTTGAGCTTTGGCATCAAGAAAAAAATGACAAATTTTATGAGTTGGCTCAGTTCGCTTACCTCCAAGCTTTAGAAAAATTTCCGCATTCTGCTTTGGCCGAGCGAACATCTCTTATGTTGGGATTACTTGCCCTGGATAAAGCTGACTACATGACCGCGATACGTCGCTTTAACAATCATATTGAAAATAAAAGTTTTAAGAACCGACTATCGAATGAGTATGCAAGGCTCGGCCTTGGCTTTAGCTACTCGAAAATTAATAAATTGCCTGATGCAGTGACGGAGATGAATAATTTAGAAAAAGAAAGTAAAAATCCACTGGTGCAGGCGGAAGCCGCTTTTCGCCGCGCTGATTTTTATTTCGATGCTAAAAAGTTTGATGTCGCCACTGACTATTACAATTTAGCATTAAGTACCTATCCGAATGTTGCACATCTTTTTCCAAACAGTTTATTCAATAAAATGGAGAGTTATTTTTCGAAAAAACAGTACCGAGCAGCTCATGAGACGGGTTTACAGTTTGCCCAGAAATTTCCGTCTCATGCATATGCTCCGTATGCTTTGACCCGGGTCGGAGAATTGCTAGATATATTGGGC
>JAYUWH010000004.1:0-8058 GCA_043753645.1 Bdellovibrionales bacterium | reverse complement strand
AATGCTTATAATGAACGAATACAGAAGGAAACCTCATGAACTCAAATAATCGTTCTAAAATGAGTCGTTTGGGTAACATCAATTACTTGGGCAACACGAAGGAATAAAAATGCACAACCAATTATGCCGCATAGGCAAAATCAGTCATTCTATAGCGCCGATCTGTGCCAAGGACGCCTCTGGCGCTGCAACGCTGCTCAAAACCATTGGCCGTAAGCTGACTATCCAGCCAAAAGCGACCGGAAAACAATAACCTTTATAACTTGTTTGCCACTTGCTTGCCTAGTGCATTCCTGCTACCTATTCCCCAATTAAATAGGTGGGGATATGAAAATATTTTGTTCAACATTAGGCTCTTTAATTTTAACTTTTTCAGTACTGACTAGCTGTACGAAAATGTCGGCGCGATTCGGCATCGATCCTAAGCCAGAAAGAATGGCTGCGGCTGCTGTCGCAGACTCATTTGCTTTTTCTCAGCTAGCGACGGCGGCCGATGAAACGGTTGATCATGCTCATGTTGTAATTGCCAAAGCTGCTTTAGAAAAAGAATTTTTATTTTCTTCAAATATTTTATCACAACAGCCAACTCCGATGTTTCAATCTTTGCAAAGTCGAGTTGTCTATTTCACCTTGAAAAACAATCACGTTTATATGCTAGAATCTGCCAACGGCTTAGCCGCTGGTAAAAACAATTCGACTCAGTTTTTGGCGCTGGCTGAATTCGAAATAATTAACCAAACAGCTGAAAATATCACTATCGACTTCGGTGCCGGCATGAAATCAATTATTACTTTGGGTGATATGTATTCTTCTGACGATCCCACAGTAAATGCCGGATTAAGCGCGACAAAAGTTAATTTTAGTTATCTGCAAAGTGTTCAGTACGAAAATAATCAAATCTTCATCGAGCAAATTGCTCAGTTATCGAAAGATGATAAAATTGTTCCTGCCGTTATCCGTTATTATTTATTGCCTTACTTGCCGGATCCTACATTTGTACCAACAAGATCTCCGGGGTTCGATCAAGTTGGCTATTTTGAGGCCAATCCACTGTTAGACTTCCATGGAAATAATTTAATTTACGCCATGAAATGGGATATCAGAAAGCCAATTGTTTTTGCACTATCAGCTAACACACCTGCAGAGTACAAAGACACCGTCCGTAACGGAGTTTTGTACTGGAATAAGATTTTAGGAGACAATAAAATTCAAGTGATTGAGCTAACAGATGAATCAATAACGGCACCAAATCCTTTTTATAATATTATCCAGTGGGTGGATTGGGATTCAGCGGGTTATGCCTACGCCGATGCGCATGTAGATCCACGATCTGGACAAGTGACACATGCACAAGTTTTCTTCCCGTCAGCTTTCATACAAGCGACTGCAGAAAAACGTGTGCGCACGTTAGAAGGCTCGGATGATAAAAATAATAAATTGCGATTGGGACTTGCTGGCTTTAAATCGGCTGAACTTTGCCGTCGTAATATCATTACGCCCTTCTCAGAATCCCTAGCGGTGTCAGGTGAAACAATATCTAACGAAGCCACCATGAAGGCCGTTAAAGATTACGTATTCGAAGTTATTGCTCATGAAGTAGGGCATGTTCTTGGTCTCCGTCATAATTTTGCAGGAAATTTAGCAGCCAATTACGATATGTCTGAGCGCCGTGACTTAGCATTAAGTTACTACCGCAACATGAAGGTGCCAGCTGGAATTGTTGCATCAAGTTCGGTGATGGAGTATTCGCGATTTGAGGAAAGTTCTTGGAACGGCGACATGCTACAACATGGAGCTCCGGCTCTAGCTCACGACCAAGTAACGATGGATTTTTTATATAACGGAATTGCTATTCCAAAAAACGCTCCATTATTTTGTACAGACAGCCACATTGCGAAATATGCTGATTGCAGCATGAGCGATGCGTCCCGTTCGGAAATGTCTTACGCTGTTGGCAATTATAATTACAGTCTGCAGTCGTTACCGGTGAAGGTTTTAAATCAATACATTGCAGAAGCTAAAGTTCCAGATGCTGCTGGCATGTTATTGAAAAATGTGGAAGCTGTAGCGCTGAAACCAGAAACCTATGCGCACACGATTTCGCTTGATCGTTATAAATTGATGTCCTTATTTAAAGATGAAGTGCGTTTGATTCAAGTGCGTGGAGCTTTATATCCACTATGGCCTTCAAACGAAGTCACAGCGCTTGCTATAGAAAAAGATTTTGTAGCCTCTGAAATAAATCGTTTAGGTGGTTTAGACAAAGTTTTAAATCTGAAGGAAGCAACCATTGATGCGGAATGGACCACAAAATTTGCTGAGCTTTTGAATGATCCGGCTTTTAATCAAGGAGCTGTCGCAGGAACACATTATGAATTTAGTGAAGAGGAAAAAAAGGAAATGCTTTCACAATTTTCTTCGTTTGCTGTCGCACTTAAGTTTGGATTAATAAAACATAACCTTAAAGCTTTAACAGCTGAAAATGTTAGTTTTGAAGATTCGTACGGGCAAGCAAAACTTGAAACAACCAAAGGCTGGTTTGATCACCCAATTACCAATGACTTAGCTGTAGCTATTAAGAAAGTTTCTGATTTTTATTTATTTTCTAAGAATTCGGCCCGAGGTAACTTTCAAATTTATTTTCAAAATGGTGCTTCAAACCAAGTTGAACTTCCAGTTTTTACGTACAGTTCTGAAGTAAGAACTGTGGCGGCTGGTGTATGGGAAGCTCCGCATTTGGCTTTGGATTGGGGTTATAACGAGAAAATACAGTCGGCGGACCAGATGAAATCCGAGATTTCAATTTTGTTAGATGCCGATAAGATAGATTACAACAAAACAAATAAATTTGTTTTAAAATGGTTTTTGATAAATCAAGAGCTTGTTAAAAAGTTTAATTAACTTTCCTGATTCAGATTTTTATAAATACTTTCAACTTCATTCCTAGCTAGTTCACTTGCAGTAAGTGGGCTAGCAAATATCGATATCTCGGACCTTGATTTAGCAAGAACGCGCAGTGATCCCCAGATCACAATTAGAAATAGTAGCCCTAGCCAACTTAATACTGAGGCAGAACTGAGCAATATTAACGCACTCTTTCGAGCATTTCCGTATTCCTCCCTAAACTGATGGGCGCTGTTTTCCGGATTTATGTCTTCCGGAATTTTTATTTTTTCGACTGCAGCATTTAGATCATTCCAACGTAGCTCTATTTTTTGCAGATTTTTTTGCAAAATAATATATTGCTTCGAATGATATCTAGACCTTTGCCGACTTCCAAATACAAGACCTATCGTAGCAGTTATTAAAACTCCTACCAGATAAAATCCGGCAATTTCAGGCATGCATACACCCACTTGTTGCTAATCTTTTCTTACCAATCTACCTAACGCTGGTATCACTACTTAGAATCAACTTAACAGTTTCAAAGCCAGCTGATTTTGTTGATTTGCCTGTCCTAGTATTGCTGTCGCCGCTTGCATCATCACATTATTTTTCGCCAGCTTACTAGACTCTTCAGCAATATCAGTGTCACGAATTCGTGAATTAGCTGCAGAAAAATTTTCGTCAGATACCATTAATGTTTGCGAAACAGTTTGTAAACGGTTTTGCAAGGCTCCGAAATTGGCACGCATTCCATTTACATAGTTAATCGCATCATCAACAACTGCTAAACTGCTTTGTGCTGCAAGCTTCGTTGATACATGTTGCTCAATTAACTTCATAGCTTCAAGAGACGAATCAGATTCGGAAGTATTGAAGGCAATACGATCATTGAATTCATCGTTGTAAACTCCGATTTGGATATCTAATTTCCCACCTAGGCCATTTAACAAAGGCGTTCCATTAAACTGAGTCGTTTCTGACACTCGGTCGATCTCGTCCTTCAGCTGTTGATATTCAATATTAACAAAACCGCGCTCGCGATCTCCGATCGTATCAGATGCAGCTTGGACACCTAGCTCGCGCAATCGCACTAGCATATTTGTCACTTCGCTTAATCCGCCTTCGGCCACTTGCACTAAGGAAATTCCGTCATTCGCATTGCGATTCGCTTGCTTAAAGCCACGTATCTGCGCTTTCAGATTTTCCGAAATTGCTAAACCTGCGGCATCATCCGACGATTTATTAATTCGATACCCTGATGATAGTCGTGCCATAGTAGTCGACTGCTCACTGCCCAAACCATATAGGTTTCGGTGCGCGTTCAACGCATTGATATTAGTTGCTATTCGTAAACCCATTCTATCCTCCTTGTTTTATATTCATCCGTGAATGGCCCTTTCCGTGGTAAAGTCAAAAATCCTTTTTTGACTGTTTAAAACTTATTTAAGCCACCCCGATGGCAGCCTAAACTTTTCAAAATTTATAATCTTTTTTTGCACGCGTTGGCAAACACGCTTTGAACATGTCGTATGCTCAAGTCGCTTTTGCACGCAATAAGCGCGAGCAAAAAAAGTTAGTTTAAAGTTGGGCCTTATTTACATAAAGCCCATCATTCGCAGGAAGCACTTTTTCACATCAGCGGGGTCGTCACTTGCACTTTGAGCGGGTTCTTAACTCGTCATCAACTTATCCCTGTTTTAACAGAGACAAGGCCAGTGCAGGTTGCTGATTTGCTTGGGCCAGAATTGAAGTTCCAGCTTGCAGCATAATATTTTGTCTAGCTAATTCCGAACTTTCTTCAGCGATATCGGTATCACGTACCCGTGAATTCGCTGAAGCCATATTTTCCAAGTTCACGTTGATATTATCCACCGTTGACGCCATTCGATTTTGCATGGCTCCAAAGTTTGCACGTAAACTACTAACGGTATTAATTGCCGCATCGATAGCGCTTAAAGAATTTTGTGACGTTAATTTATCTGCGGCACCGGTCAAATTTAAACCAAGAGCAACTGTTCCTGCATCAGCAACCGAAGCATCTAATGATAAACGATCTAGTTCTGGAGAATTTCTTGTACCGACTTGAAAGTCTAAAACATCGCCAACTCCAGAAAGTAATTTTGTCCCGTTAAATTCGGTCGAGCCCGCGATACGATCAATTTCGTCCAGCATTTGTGTGTACTCGACATCAACTAGGGCTCTTTCACGATCACTGATAGTGTCGGAAGCTGTTTGAATTGTTAATTCACGTAGTCTAATTAATATATTACCGATTTCACCAAGTCCGCCCTCGGCCGTTTGCAACATTGAAATACCATCTTGGGCATTACGTGACGCTTGTTTAAGACCGCGCATTTGTGCTTTTAAATTTTCTGAAATTGCTAAACCAGCTGCATCGTCAGAGGCTTTGTTGATGCGAGATCCTGATGACAACCGAGCCATCGCTTTATCAAGCGCACCCTTGGTGTTACCCAGAGATCGTTGTGCATTGATTGCACTTACGTTAGTACTTATTCGCATTCCCATATACTTCCTCCTTGAAGTGCGTTTGATTTCTCATTGGCAAAATCCATTTCACCAATCGAAGCTCATTCTAAGCTTCGTTACGCTTTGGGTACGCTTCAGCATTTAAGGGCTGACGCGTATTAACACCTTCCGGTGTTGTATCGTTCGAACACCCGAAGGTGTTGTATCGTTCTTGTACAACTGATCGGATCAATATGAGATTACATAAGGGAATGTATTAAAATCTAGACTTACGCCGCGTTAATTTTTGCTTAAGTCGTATAAAAGCCCTTTCCACAGCTTTACATAGAATTGGCAAACGGGTACTTTCTTCCAATGGAAATACGCGATCCTATACATGGCTCCATTCAAATGAATGACGGGGAAGTTGCTGTTCTTGAATCTGTCGAATTTCAACGCCTCCGAGAAATTAAGCAGCTGGGGTTTTCAGAATTCAGTTTTCCCGGAGCCACCCATAACCGCTTCTTGCATTCGATCGGCGTCAGCTTTGTCGCGGGCCAAGTTTTTGATTCTATTTTCAGAGCTTATCCGTTTGCCAAGTCATCAACGAAAATTCGCTTCAGACAAACTGTTAAATTAGCCGCCTTACTTCATGATATCGGTCACGGCCCACTAAGCCACACCACAGAACAAGTTATGCCAACGGTCGATAAATTAAATATTAAGATATACGCCGAGCAAAAAATAAATCAAAAACGCCAAGCCAACCACGAAGACTACACAATTAAATTTGTGACGGATTCTACCATTGCCGATATCATCCGAAATAATTTTCCTGTTATTCTTCCTGAACATGTTGTGTACTTAATTGATAAAAATTTAGCTTGTGATGATAGTTTATTTACAGAAGGTGGAATAAATTTTCGCCCGCTGCTAAGTCAAATCGTAAGTTCAGAATTAGATGCAGACCGCATGGATTACTTGGAACGCGATTCTTTTTTCTGCGGAATTAATTATGGAAAAATTGACAAAGATTGGTTGCAGCAAAATCTAACCTTACATATTCGCAAAAATAATGCGTACTTAGCCCTAAATAGACGCGCCCTTTACGCCTTCGACGATTTTTTAATTTCTAGGCATCATATGCATTTGATGGTTTATTTCCATCATAAAAGCATCATTTATGAAGAGATGCTTAACCGGTATTTGAATTCTTCTGAATGTAAATTCTTTTTACCGGCGGATGCCAAAGAATATATTAATTACACGGATTATAAATTGTACGAGCATCTAGACACTGTTGATAATGTTTGGGCGCAAAGAATTGCGCAGCGAAAACCCTACCGAGTGGCTTTAGAACTTCATAACCAAACTTCAGTAAGAATTGAAAATATTAAAAAGATTTTGGCAGAAACTAAAATCGATACTATTCATTCCAGCTCAAACTTGCGTCTATCAAAATATCACTCGACCAATTCAGATGAAGGCACAAATATTTTTGTTGTCGATCAGTACGACCGCTGGGATGTACCGTCCCCTATCGATTCAGCAACACAAATCTTTCAAAAGTACGAAGGCGAACGCGTGATCGATCGCTTCTATGTAGCCCCAGAAAATTACGAGCAAATTAAAAAAATCTTGAATGAAGTAAGGTACTAAAAAAACTTAGTCTTCGAATTTTCAAAAGCAATTCCTAGCCCGAAAAATGCAAAGGGAAACCAAAGGAAACAAAGCCTTCGCCCAGTTTCCTTTTGAGGATACCTACTTTCACTTACCATGAAAGGAGATCCGATATGCGTACTATAACAACTTATAGACGTTTTCGGTTGTTCTTGAAACTAATTCAAGAGCTACTTAAAATTATTATTTTGATTTTAATCATTATAATAAAAGTAAACTTGCTTTAGAGGTCTTTAGCTTCAACGTGTATGTTTTGCTAGGACTTTGGTCCGGACTTAAAATCCATGTGAAAGTTTGAATCTTTGAAAAAGCTGGGTTGAGGGCGCTTACTTACAAGCGCTCGATAATTATCGCGATGCCTTGTCCGCCGCCGATGCATGCCGAACCCAACGCGTATTTTCCCTGACGCCGATGAAGTTCGTACACTAGATGATTCATGATGCGTGTGCCTGAAGCACCTAAGGGATGCCCTACAGCGATGGCTCCGCCGTTGACGTTGGTTTTTTCCGAATTTAATCCTAATTCTTTTTCGACAGATAAATACTGGGCTGCGAAAGCTTCATTCACTTCGACTAAATCCATTTGTGCTAATTTCAATCCTGCTTTTTCTAACGCTTTTCTTGCAGCGCCGGCAGGTCCGATGCCCATTATTTTTGGATCGCAGCCAACAAAAGCCCATGAAACTAATCGGGCTAGTGGTTTGTAACCTTTTTCTTTCGCAAAACTTTCACTGCATAATACTGAACAGGCGGCTCCATCAACGATTCCTGAAGCTGTCGCAGCCGTCACTAAGCCATCTTTTTTAAATAATGCTTTCATGGTCGAAATTTTTTCTAAAGTTGCTTCTGGCTTTGGATGTTCATCTTTATCAACGACAACAGAACCTTTTTTTGTAGTCACAGTCACCGGAGTGATTTCAGCTGCAAAGAAATTTTTATCCAGAGCCGCTTTGTAACGTTGTTGTGACTTTATTGAGTAAGCATCACACTGCGCGCGCGTGATTTGGTATTTCTCGCCAAGATTTTC
>JAYUWH010000003.1:0-2622 GCA_043753645.1 Bdellovibrionales bacterium | reverse complement strand
TTTAGTCGCAGCTACCCGAACCCCTGTCGGAAGTTTTCAGGGTGTCTTATCAAGCCTAGCCGCTCCAAAACTTGGCGCAATTACCATAAAATCATTGCTTGAAAAAGCTGGTGTAGGTGCGAACGAAATTCAAGAAGTTATCTTTGGGGAAGTTTTAACAGCAGGAGTTGGCCAAGCCCCTGCTAGGCAAGCTGCTTTGGGTGCTGGTTTAAATAATTCTACGCCATGTACCACGATTAACAAAGTTTGTGGTTCAGGATTAAAAGCTGTGATGATGGCCAGTGATTCGATTCGTCTTGGACAAACTACTATTTCGATCGCCGGCGGCCAAGAAAATATGTCGCTAGCTCCGCATCTTTTGGAAAATTCTCGTAGCGGATACCGTATGGGAAACGTCGCACTTGTTGATTCCATGGTGAAAGACGGCCTTTGGGATCCGTACAATAATTTTCATATGGGAAATGCAGCCGAGATTTGTTCACGTGAGTTTGCTTTTTCTAGGGAAGCTCAAGATAATTTTGCCGTTGATTCCTATAAGAAAGCACAAAAAGCAATCGCTGACGGAAAATTCAAAGCAGAAATTACGCCTGTCGTAATTGAAGGTAAAAAAGGTACTGTCACAGTAAATACGGATGAAGAGCCTGGTAAAGCTTTATTCGAAAAAATGCCTGGTTTAAAACCCGCTTTTGAAAAAGAAGGTACGATCACGGCTGCGAACGCATCAAAATTAAACGATGGCGCTGCGGCTTTATTATTGATGAGCGAAAGCGAAGCTAAAAAACGCGGGCTAAAACCATTGGCCACTATTATTTCTTACGCCTCTTTTGCGCAAGACCCAAAATATTTCACCACCGCACCTGTTGGTGCCATTAAAAAGTCTTTAGAAATGTCTTCGCTAAAAATATCTGACATTGATCTTTTTGAAATCAATGAAGCTTTTGCCAATGTGACTATGGCCGCACAAAAAACATTAGAAATACCCATGGAGCGAATCAATATTAACGGTGGTGCTATTGCGATCGGCCATCCAATTGGTGCCAGCGGGGCCCGCATTTTAACGACGTTGCTTTATTCGTTGAAGGCCAATTCGCTAAAGCGCGGCCTTGCAACACTTTGTATTGGCGGCGGCGAAGCGGTCGCGATGATTGTTGAAGCTAACCACTAGAACGTAAAGGAAGATTTATATGTCCACAAAAGTATTCCCCGATGCGACGACCGCTTTGGAGGGAGTCAAAGACAATATGACCTTTCTGGTGGGTGGTTTTGGGCTTTGCGGTATTCCAGAAAACTGCATTCTTGCACTCAGGGATTCAGGTGTAAAAAATATTACGTGCGTCTCTAATAATGCAGGTGTTGATGATTTCGGTTTAGGATTACTTTTACAAACTCGCCAAATTAAAAAAATGCTGTCGTCGTACGTAGGTGAAAACGCCACTTTTGAAAAGCAATTCATGTCCGGCGAACTTGAATTAGAATTTTGTCCGCAAGGTACATTAGCAGAAAGACTTCGCGCAGGTGGCGCCGGAATTCCAGGCTTCTACACGCCAACTGGTGTCGGAACTAAAATCGCCGAAGGTAAAGAAATTAAAAATTTCGAGGGTCGTGAATACGTTCTTGAACGCGGAATCACCGGTGACTTCGCTTTAGTGAAAGCTTGGAAAGGTGATAAATTTGGAAATTTAATTTTCCGTAAAACCGCGCGAAATTTTAATCCACTTTGCGCAACCGCCGGAAAAATTACCGTCGCCGAAGTTGAAGAGCTGGTTGAAGTTGGTGAGTTAGATCCAGATCAAATTCACACTCCGGGTGTGTACGTGCAAAGAATATTCACAGGCAAAGATTATCAAAAACGTATTGAACAAAGAACAGTACAAAAATAAAAAGGACTTGCATGCCATTAACTCGGGAACAAATTGCTGAACGTATTGCTTTAGAAGTTGAAGACGGATTCACAGTAAATTTAGGCATCGGTATTCCGACGTTAGTTGCCAATTTTATTCCAAATTCAAAAAACGTTATGTTACAAAGCGAAAATGGCTTACTGGGAATGGGACCTTTTCCAAAGTCAGGCTTTGAAGACGCCGATTTAATTAACGCTGGAAAACAAACAATAACTGCCTTAAAGGGTGCAAGCTTTTTCAGTTCAGCAGATAGTTTTGCAATGATTCGCGGTGGCCATATTAATCTAACAGTTTTAGGTGCAATGGAAGTTGATGAAGAAGGCAGTATTGCTAATTGGATGGTGCCTGGAAAAATGATCAAAGGCATGGGCGGAGCCATGGATCTGGTCGCCGGCGCAAAAAATGTTATCGTAGCCATGCAGCACACAGATAAAGAAGGAAATTCAAAACTTAGAAAAAAATGCACACTGCCCCTGACAGGCATTCGCTGTATAAAAAAAATTGTTTCTGATTTTGGTGTGATCGATATTACCGCGAATGGTTTCGTCCTACGAGAGTTCGCTCCAGACATGACAGCCGAGCAAGTGCTAAACGCTACCGAAGGTAAAATGACAATTCATCCTGAATGCAAAAAAATGGTTTTTCAGTAACCGTTCTTATAAAAAAGGGGTAAGATCTTAATACCCCTTCCCCCTCAGCAATCAAACAAGTAAATCCTGAT
>JAYUWH010000002.1:0-24196 GCA_043753645.1 Bdellovibrionales bacterium | reverse complement strand
CAATGAATCAGCGCCCAGTGTTACGAGTCGTGGCTTGTACTAGCGCTAACGATGGTCAAAAACAAAACGTCACAGATCGCTCTGCCGATTGGACTTGTGGATGTACCGTGACGCCACCACCTCCGCCACCTGCTACTGCAAGTTGCAGATTTGGAAACACGACGCTAGCGCATGGAGCAACAGCGCTAGGATATTCTTCAGAGACTGCACCGTGTAATTCACAGCCAGTGACTTGCACGAATAGTGTATTAAGTAATCCGACTTTTTATTTTAATTCTTGCACATCTACACCGCCACCATCCCCAGGTGTAGTGACCGATTACTGTCCATCCTCGCCGGTCAGGTTGACATTCAACGCGTCGGAGTCTTATCGGAACATTGTTTCCTCAAATTACGCCAAAACACCACCCGGTGGTTTCTTCGTTGTGGCTATTGACGTCACTGCAACTGATTCAACAAATGGTCGATATCTAGCAGAAATTCAATATAGTGATGCTAATGCCCCGCCGTCGGGACGCTACGTCACTCTGTCTAAGTCCAAATGTGACTTCACGGAAGCGGCGCAATGGATATCGATCAACGTAGGCGGGGTGAAGAATGCAGACAATGCGGGCGGTGGAACTATTTCGATGGGTGGAGCAGAATCGCGGTTGTACACAGCTAAATTGACGCCAGGTCGCTGGTACTTGAATTTCCAGAACCCTCCGGGTTCTTGCCCACCTTACGCATCCAGCTGCGACGCTGTGATTAACTGGCTCAACTAGCCGGCACAGTCGCACAAGTACGCCGGCTTCGGCGGGCATTTTTTATTCTACGAATCTACTTTTTGAGGATAGCCGGTTCAAAAGCCGATTTGTTCAAGTCTAACATTTAGTTTGGCCGTCGTTGTTGTTAAAATTGTGTGATTGGAATGGGTCTTTTGCAACGAGTTTCACTGATTATCTAAATTTGCAGTGTGTCTTTGATTTACTGCGGATGTTTTTCAAGATTTTGAATAAATGAATCCATTGCAGCTAAATTTCTTAGTCTACGGATTGATTAAAATTGTCGAAGCTCATCTCGAAATGTTGCTGGTTAAAGTCATCTTCGAAATGATGTTGAACTTTTGGCGGGCCCCGGGCTGGGTGCAGTGGTGGTGGTTTTGTAGCTAGGCCCATGTGCTCAAGGATTTTTCGAATCACTTTGGGATCTTCGATAGCTGCAATGATTTTCATTTTGCCGCTGCATTTTGTACAAATCTCGACATCGATATTGAAGACCCTTGCAAGTGCAAGGACGGACAGTCTGAAAGAATCTGCGGCCGTTGTAAAACAAAAATGCGGAATTGATCTAAAAGTAACTTTAGATGATAAAATGACAACGCAATTTATGAATCAAAACACAGGTGCCGACTCTTATTGCGATGCAGCTCTTGTAGCTATTTATGTCAGCAAAAAAATCACCCGATCGAAGCTTGCGACGAAGCCCTGAAGCACTGGGTTGCCTTGAAATATTTTGATATCGCGAGTCTTCAGAAGAAAAAAATTAATTGTAAGGACTAGGACCTCGGTTTTGCCATCGTTAGTGGGCTTAACCAAAGTGAACTGTCTCAGCCGGCAAGTGTCAGAATTGCAAAAAAATTAGGTTTCGAGAGCTGTTTTGCGGAAACCAAAGATCTTATTTTGAAAAATAATGAATTGAATTCTGAACTTTTTAAGAATTCATGTCAGTTTTTGTTATCTAAAGAACTGATTTCGGGTCTCAAAGAAGCTAAATGCAAGTCGTTAAAAAACTTAAGGACTAAAATATGTTATTTGTAAAAGGATTAACTTTATTGATGTTGATTTCACTTAGTCAGGTTGCAATTGCAAGTGTATCTGCCTACAAATCTGAAAGCTCAGAACAGTTGTATTTGCAGGGCGATTTAAATTCAAAGTCGAACGAGGCCTATCTTAAATTTACCGGAGTCGCGACACTATGGTCCAACAAAGTTATTAAAGTGCCTCACAAAAATAACAAGTATTCATTTAAATATTTTCTAGGTTTAAGTTCGAGTAAAAAAGAGCGAGAATTTTTTATTGCTGTTTAAGAAGGCTCGAGGCCCATCAATGGCTCGGAGGCAAAGCACGTAGTTTTTTATCTTCAAAACAACAAAAAAATTGATTTTTTCTATGATGCCGATTTGACTGCTAAGTCTGAAAAAATGAACCTGCTTCAAGATTTCAAAAAAGTGCCGTACCCCCCTGAAGTCGATTAACCATTTTTTTTACGTTTTAAAGTTTAATCTTTTTCTTTGCTTTCGACCGCACACAATGAATCTTTAGTATCACAGCGACCACTCGCCTCATCGACATAAAAAGTCGTTTCGATTGTGCCTGTTTCTCCGGATTGCAATTTGTATTCTAAAGATGCTGTATGATTTCCGGGTTTATTTGCATGGTAGATAATTGAAGTTGCAGGTTCCTTCGATGTCACTTTGAAATCAGCTCCGTCGACAATCCAGCGCGCGATTTGCAACTGCTTATCCGAGCACGCAGTGATATGTGCTTTAAGCTCGATAAAATCACCTGCTGTTATTTTTCCTGCAGGAATACTGATGTAAGGATTAATTTCAGGTAATAGCACCATCTTACAAAAATTAGATGAGCTTTCGATGCTGACTTTTTTCGATAAAGTAAATTTTTGCACGGATGTCGTGCCAGCTGTAGCATCGTAATATTCAAATTCTGCTTTCACGTTGTAAATTCCCAGCTGGTCGAATTTAATGATATAGGGGTTGCCAACACCAAGAACCACAGGATCTGCTGCGCTTTTTTCTTGTGACCACGTGATACTTTTTTTAACTATAACGTAGCAATTTTCTTTTTTTAATAAATCATCAATCGATCGATGAGGTTTCAATTTGTCGTTTAAATCGCTAATAGAAAACTGAGACGAAGTGCTGTAGATAACTTCTTTTCCGCTGGCATCCGAAGCTTCTAAGGCTAAGCGACTGGGGCCATTCAGTATAAAAGATTTTTCTGGGCTTGAGCAGGATTTAACCTTATCATTCAATAAAAAAGTAAAGTTTTTCAAGCGAACATGCCCGTTCAGTTCGACCTTTACAGTCACATGGTAAACCCCTAGCTCCATGATCGAACTTTGCTCGGCACTAATGACGGCTGGGTTTCCAGTAATCTCGATGGGTTTAACCGTTGCACTGTCGGCTGGGCGAAAAGACCATTGCACATGGGTTTCTGGCTGAACTTTAAACGTTCGTTGATCAAGGCGATCACTAACCGCGCTGGCTTTTGTGACGAAGGCATTTTTAACTGACATTTGTATCTGATCACCGATGATGCCCGAAGGGGGATAAGCCAAATCAAAGTTAAGACTTTCTTGTGCGGCCAACGAAGATGTTTTTGACTGCTCAGAAAAAGCTACGGGCTGCCCACAGTTTTGAAAGCACAGAATCGTTGCAAAAGAACCAACAGCAATGGCTAGACCGCGCACGTTTCCTAATTTCATTGGAACCCCCACTGACTCCATCGGTACTTTAGTCCGTAAACTTAAATTTGATTTAGATTATAAAAATGTTCGCCTGATGGCTCAATTTGAGTCTTTGGACCCACACCAAATACAGCCGGCGGGGGCAACCATGCATTCCCAGTCCGTTTCTTTCGGTAACCGAACGCCTGGTAATTTCTTTTTAGAATTTTGGCATTTTGTTTTCATGGCATCGTGGCAAGAACAAGTCGATGATTCACAGTTGAAGTCATTTTTACCCAAATTAAGCCTACGATGCCCACAATTTAAAAAAATAATCGAGTTCTATTAATTTTTTGATTTTTAATTTCTGCAATTTTCAAAACAAATCCTTCAGTAAAAAAAATCTAAATTTAAAACTCACAAGAATTGTTTCGACAAAACACTTTAGGCTTAGGCCCCGGATCTTTGGATGCTCGGCACGAACTTGCAGCGCCTTTGACTAGATGCCCACCAAACGGCCCTACCTCTGCAGCTACAAATTTTTTATTGATGGGGATCCAACTCCAGCAGCCTACTAAGCCAGCGACACAATCCTTGTTTCGCTGGCAAGACTTCAGTTCAGGTTTAATTTCCGCAGACGTTTGCATGGTTGAGCTTGGTAGACTAATGCTCTGATTACTTTCGGCGGCTTGCACTGAGAAAGAAAAATACGAAATTCCAAGTGATAAAATAAATTTAATAAGAAGTGTCATAGTGCTTACAAGTATTTTACGAACAGTTACGAAAGTAACTAAAAATAAAATAGTTACTCGGCGGTCTTAAACCAGTACGCACCATGCCAATCAAGCAAAGCATCGCAGCCTTGATTAACTCCACAAACAACATTTTGAACATTTAAATAGTAGGTGCCGGTAGTTAAATTGGGAACTCCTGCTCGAACTCATTCAAGGTGAAAGCAAAAGTTGTATCATTGGCAGCGCGCGCCGCACCGCTAATAACAAAGTTATTTGCCTATGACGTGTCACATTTATTTTTCGAAAGCGTTACGATTCGAGCCGAAGGGCCTGAGCCAAAGCCTTGACCTACTTGGAAATTTGCAATTAATTTTCCCACGGTTGAATCACCTGCAGAAACAACAATTTTTACAGTCCAAATCACTTCGGGTCCTTTCAATCGCGTCGAAGAGTACTGCTGACGATCTTGAAGCCTCCTGCTAGTCGAACTGACCGCCGCATATAGCTCAGAGGCCATAACTGTGTGTAGCGGTGAATCCAAACACTGAATCCCAGCTGGCGGCACAAATGTTGGTGGCGGAGGTGTTACGACGGCTGCTGCGCAGGAATTAAAATTAAAACTTGCGGTGCCACCACCAGTTGCCGGAGCCAACACAGCCGCTGCTGAGCAAATACAAGTCCAATCGGCAGCGCCTGCAACACCCCTTGCGGTTCGTTGATTTGTGTTCACTCACTTGATCAAGTTTTTATTCATTAACGGTAAATCCTTGCATATTACGAAGTTAACTTGCGTGTTAGGCAACTTGAATAAAGCTTACCTAGCAACAGAGATTTCCACGTTAGTGCATCCCAAACCAGAACCGTCTCTGTTCATGCAACAGATGGGTCCGTTGACAGTCCGATCTGATTTTTTCTGAATTATTCCAACACCTAGGTAATACCAGCCGCCAACTACTGTATCTCGTTGATAGTCATAACCGTCTTCACCACAGTCGATTGAAAAGTTAGTCCCTGCACGATCAAATCCTGCCGAACCACACTGCACGCGGCCTGCTGGACATGTGGGTCTTGCAATGCACGTTGGCGTCCCAGAAAGAGCACCAGATAATATAAATCCCGCATTACAATCATAGCTGCAACTGCCATAGCTCATACCATTGGCTGCACAAGTTTTTGATGCGGATCCGTTAGCCAAAGCACTGCAGCCGGCTGTAGTGGTCGTACCCGGGTTGCATTCACGCACGGTCAAAGTAGCCACAGCTTGATGGCTAGCTGACACTGAATTTGTTCCCGTCACGGTGCAAGTGATTTGACCCGCGACCGCAGTTGAAACAACTGTAGAACCCGACAAGGCCGATGATAAATTTTCAAACCCATTGCTGCAGTTGTATTTTGCTGCACTGGCATTGACGCAGTTCCAGTTCATAAAAGCTGCCGTATTTTTAAGAACAACGGCATTAGAGAAATTTGCTGCGCAGCTTAAGGTCGGACAAACTCCAGATGTGGACTGCAGGGATCCGCGCACGGACCCTACCAAAGTTGCTGTGCCGGCGGTGCAGGTCATGTTTTTTGTTCTATTAAAAATATCTGTCAGCTGAACACTTGATGACGGACACGGGCGTAACACATTTTCGGTATCGAATTCTTGCCATGTTGAATTCGCCGGATGGGTGCCGCAAGCTGCCGGCGGTGATGGTGGCGCTGAATTACAAGCTCCTGAAAAGCCTTCTGATTTTGTTCGTACTCCACCTGTGCTTGAAACAACTCCGTTGGTACATTTTTTTTCAGTTTCTTGTCGTAAAATTTCAAACCGGTTTCCGCCGTACGCGCAAGTCTGGGCAACTTGAGTTGTGGTCGCAGCACCTTCCCACCAAAAAGCGCCGCTGATTTGAATACCGCAGCTTGCAAGTGCCAAACTGACGACGCTATCCCTAGGGGTATTAACTTTATTAGAGGCAAGTGATGCTTGGCCTTGAGTGAATTTAGTTCCCGAACAATTTTGAAAAAATAAAGTTGCGGTAACAAGTGAAAAAAATAACAGTCCCATTTTTATTAATTTCATAAATCCCCCACTACTATTCAAAGCAATTAATGGACCTAGCCTGAACGGCGACAGCGGCCATAGCCGTGGACAAATTAAACAGTGATCAAAGTTTAATTATTTTTTCTTAAATTGACACGCCTAAGGTCGTGTCCGACGATCTCTCCAACTTCTTCATTTTTTTATATTCAGATAAAGGACCAGAAGGTGTGGTTCATTTTACGTAACGGGAAGTTTAGCCAGCTTCTAAAATTATTAAAAAAGTTCAATTTTTTACAATCTGACCGCAGATTTAGAAAAAGCTGCGTTTGACAAAAATACCAAGAGCCACGGTCGGATCGTAACACAAATAGGAGGTTTTTTATGGACAACAAAAAACTTTGCTTAAGATCAAAGTTTCGTATCTACCGCCAAGGTCGATAATACTTATTAAAACCACTTCTTACAAATGCAACGGCGCTCGGTTTTTGATCTGTACCCACTAATTTTGCAAGCGCCGTTGCATTTTTTATTTTTTAAATTTCAATCTGAATAAAAAGTGAATTCAAATTTACAAAGTGATTCAAAACTCAGGGGTTTAATCATGTTTATAAATTAGACGGCAAATTCGTTTTCCTGAACTTTCACTGACCGTATCTTCGAAGTGCAAAATTGATTTTTTAGAAAACTGATCCAATATAAAATTTGAATCATATGCTGAATACAGCCTACCATCTGTATGACGAAGATCTGATCCTTCGATCACTCTCCAGGAAAGAAATAAAACCCCAGTTCTTTTCAGGATACGTTTTGTTATAGGTGGAAAAATGTTTTTTTGGTTCATGTAAATTTACTAAATTCTAAAATAGTTTTTTTAATTCATATTTGATATTTAGCCCATCTAATTTCGGGTTCGATAGTAACAGTTCAAGAAATTCAACATTCTCAATGAATCCTTGTCGATCAGATAGTCTTTTCGAATCCTGTGACAGTTCAACAAAAGATTTCGCTGTTTCAGCTACTTCAGCAAAGCCGATTATATCACACAATCTAGCCTAGTTTTGCCCGGTCAAATCAGTTTTACAAAGTGGTACAAAAACTCCCGGCTAGTCAGCGAGACATATTAACCAATCTAGATTTGGCAGTAAGCTTGCTATCCAAGCTTCATGTACAAAATATCTATATCTCAAATTGAACAATCGATTTTTATAATCAGAAAACAAAAAGTCAGGGCACTACATTTTGTAGGAAATACGCGTCACAACTACTGGCCGCGACCATCTAAGGTGCGCTGTAGCTTTAGGTCATATAGATTCATTAATTGGTTTTTAATGGCTTCGCCCTCAATAATTCCCAACGCTAAGGCGATGGCTTGCAGTGTGGCCATGCCATGATCGGTATTTTCTTTTCTTAAAAATGCTGTGGCCGTATTTTTTGTAGTTAACTTGATACGTTGAATTCCATCAAGCTCGGGATATCTTTTATTGACCTTGCTGGCCTGGCGCCAGTTGCCATCGGGTACAATCAACAAAATAGGTTTAGTGAATTTAGTAACAAGACTTGTCGTCAATTCATTGGCCTCATCCGAGGGAAAAAATAAAAGTGGATGATAATCTGGTGTAACTATCTCGTCTAAATGAAGGTGGTTATTTTTTTCTCCGCGTATTTTCATCTCGCTATTCACTAGCGCTTTAATTGCAAGTTGGCCGGTATTCGTAGTGCGTTTCAATTCCTTGGCATGAATGATCAAGAGCACCCGGGTGCGTAAAGATATCGAAGGAATTTGATCGCATAAACATCGACTTTTGTGCAATTTGCAAAGGGCACAAGGATCTTTAGTTTTTCGTTTTCTGGTAACTATGTTCATTATGGGTGGCGGTCCTATAAGTTTCGAATATAGGGTTTAATGACCTTGGTTAGCAAGTTTACAATAGCAGCAACCTGGTTTTCGCCGGATTTAAAGCCTTGGCCTGTCGAACTATTTGACAGTACTAAAAAAAATCCTGGTTAAAAAAATAAATCAGCAAAAATTTATAGCTTCATATAAAACTTAAGACTTCAAGGAGATTATTATGCGTAAAATTATTCTGGGCTTTCTTTTGCTTTCTTCAACACATGCGATTGCGGCAGATGAAATCTATGCCTACAACTTTTGGGCGTATGATGCGATTAAAAAATATACGGTAGAAATTAGCGCTTCACCTGCAATAAATACTCCTCCGGTGATCGAAAACGGAGTCAATAAGTGCTTACCCGTTTTTAAGAATCCGATCAAAAACGGAGTCTTTGATATACGCTATGCGCTTGGATACTTTGATGATTCGCAAGCTATTGATGTCGTATGGAACAATGCCAACTATGGCTTGTCGCCAAGCTTAGATATCGGAATATTTAAAAGTATTATTCACGCTTTAACCGATGTTTGTACTGATGCTTCACAAGTAGATCTTTGTGGTTTTAGAATGAGCGGCGATCCTGATATGGGAAAAGTTATTCTTGAAAAAAATATCTCGCTTTTAGGAAATATGGTTTTAGCACGAATTACTTTAACACAAGCTTCGGCTTCAGAATCCTATAATGATAACTTAGATAAACTTCAAGATAGACAAAAGTTTCTAACTCAGCAGTCCGAAGAAAATTATTTTGGCGCAATTGGTTATGCTGATGTGGTCATTTATAATGGACATTCAAGAAATGGTGGCGGTCCAGACTTTAATCCACCGCGATTAAATCAAGAGTTGCATGTTAACTATGATGGTTACTATAAGGTAAAGCGTCCGGGAATTAATCATGTGCTAGAACAAATTAAAAAAGGACCAAATAAAGATTCTATTTTAACGTTTTTCTCATGCTTTTCTAAGAAACATTTTTATGATGATTTGCTTAAGGCGAATCCAAAACAGAGGATGGTCTTATCTGCTGACACTATTGATTACTTTGATTCTCTGAAGGTATCAATGGGATACTTAGAAGGCTTAATGCACGGAGCATGCGGACAAGAGCTTGCTGATATTGCTAAACAAGGCGATAAAATTAAAAATGCCTTTCAGGGCTTCCAAATAAAATGATATTTGTAAAAACTTTTTTACTTTTTTTAATGATGCTGCCCGTACATGCGGTCGCAAGCACCGCACCAGCGTCGCTTGATCAAGAGTGTATTGAGTTTATTAAATCGATCGAAGATAAATATAATTACGGTTGGGTTGAAGTTGCAGAGACACCCAGCAATTTTGATGTCATAAAAGTATTCTATTACTATAAAAAATCATCCAAGCTTCAAAATCCGGTTCTATTTTATAACGGCGGACCTGGATATACCAGTCACGGTGTTGCGGCTCCATTAGAGATCGCAAAAATAAAGTTTGGTGACGGGGCTGAAATCGCTATTGATTTTATTTTTATGGATCAGCGTGGTACTGGGTGTTCAACTCATTACCCGGTTGGCGCTAGCCCGCAAGCTATTGAAAAACTAAAATGGTATGGGTCTTCAGGCATTGTGATGGATTCTGAAACCCTGCGGTCTACATTATTTGGAAATAGAAAATGGAAAATCTTCGGGCAAAGTTTTGGTGGTCATATTGTTTACCGCTATTTAAAAATGCATCCTGAAGGTGTTCTTAAAGCGTACTCTCACGGATATCCAGTCGGGCCGACCGATTTTGATTACAGTTATGCCAGGATCGCTTCACAAGCCACAGTTTTAACAACTTATTATAAACTTTATCCCAATGATCAATCGCGCCTAAAAAGCATTAGTTCATTTTTTTCGGATCCAACAAAATGTTTTAAAAATAAGAACATTGATTACTGTGGGTTTGAAAATTTGCGTCCGCTGGTTTATTTACTCGGTTTCCGCGATCAGTGGCCCCAACTGCACCTGGCAATTATTTCTTTAGCACCAGCAGGACCAGTGAGCGAAGAAAACGTTAGCCAATTTATTGCTGAACAATCCGAAGGCCTATCTTCGTATCATGGTGTGATGACAAACTATGTTGATTCAGAAATTAATAAGTATGACATCTCATTAAATCTTATCGGAGTCATGGATTCAGATTCTTTGCCACTGGCCAATAAGAAATGTTCTGCGATATATTCAAAAATTGAAAGTGTTTATAAAATTAAAGAAGCTAATTTGCTGCTTGATGAATGCAAAGCGCCCATACAATTTCAATATGAAGACTCATTAGCTGATTTTTTAAAGAATAAGTTGCAGCCAGCAGATATTAATTTTGTCACATTAGATGATGTGAAATCCGCGTTAGTAAAAAGCAGTATTCCACTTTACCTTTACTCTGGCAGTCTGGACTCTTTTGTTCCCAAAGAACTATTTCAAGAGCAGGTAACAAAACTTGGAAAACTAGTCAATTACACTAATTTTTTGAACTCGGGCCACGAAGGCTTTTTTACCGAAAAGCGTGTTTTATTAGATTTGGCTAAATAAAGGCTTTTAAGAAGATGTGTGTTTTGCCTCACTGTCACTGATCGAACAAGTCAGTTTATTTACACAAACAATGTGGCCACTAAGATGAAAAGATTTAAAACAGTGGATCAGGTCATCAACGCACTGACCTCAGAAATAGTGAATCTTTTAGAAATTGCTGACGAGTTGTTACAGCAGGTGTTTCGAAAACAATCGGAGATTAATTTAAAGTCGCGATTGCCACTAATTTAACTTGCGAAGTTGAAATAATTAATTCCCAGTCAAATTTGAATAATTTAGCAGAAACTCCCGAAAAATTAAAGAGCCATGACGACACAGCCCGTGCCCTTGCTGTGGCTAGTGAACGCGGAAAAACATAGGCTGCTGTCTGTTTGCCCATCTGATTAAACCTATTGAAGTCTTGAAATTATTAAGCGCTATCAATGCGCTTACTTCCGAATTAAAAAGTTTATAAATTCATGAGGTAAAATAGCTTCATCGGGGCATTTTTCTGCAACAATAATACTAATATGCGACTATTTTTGAATTGATTTCAATCACGCTGCTTCGTCGATTTGTGGAATAGCTTTTGCTAAACTCTTAATCTCTAAGCTTTTCGAGAATAAGTGAGGATTTTATGACATTAGAACAAGTTGAAGGTCAGATTGCAGATTTTTTAACTAAGGCTAGAAAAGTTCAAATGAAAGCCCAGCACTTCCAGCGGCAAGGTGCCATGGCTGCAATGCAAAGTGAAGTCGCCATCCGGGAAAAGTTCAATGAATACTTTGAAGACGGATTAACGATTTTAGGAAAAGGTATAGTCAAGAGACGAAAAATTAAAGAACTTTTAGTAGCAGAAGCTCATCGAAAAGCAGCAAGCTTAAAAAAAGCAGAGTCGCGCAAAATGAAAAAAATTAGACTTAAAGATAAACACAGTGGTGTTCATCATGCAGCTGCAGCTCGAGCTAGATAGATTTACTAAAGCCTAACGGTTTAGCTAATTCGAATAAGTCGGTTCCTCTAACGGAATCAATTTTTCGGACTGTTAAACCGTTAGCACTTATTTCCTCTTCAACTACTTTTTGCGTGTCAATACCGTGAATACTTAAAGATTTAATTAGAATAAACGCTACACCATTAGGTGCTAGTGAGAAACCGATCGCTTTTAACAAATTTTTTAAATTGGAATCAATAAAAAATCGGCAACGGTTCTTGAATTCAGATGGCGAAAGTTTTCCATGACCCATTTGAAAGTAGGGTGGATTGCAAATAATAAAATCATATTTATTTTGAAAAGCTTCATCTTGTGAAATCAAATCATAGTTCATCATGAGAAGCTTAAGATCTAACTCAGCATCAATTTCAGCTTTAAGCGTTCGTCTATTTTCTTCAAAATATTTTTGATAAATTTCTTGAATTTCTAAGAATTCGACTTTTTTTGGAAATGGCAAATTATTTTTGTGTAAATGAATCAAAATATCAATTCCAATAACACCACAGCCTGAGCATAAATCTAACATTGTTGCCGGTGTCGTCTTGTTCATCATAAGATACTCGAAACTCTTTCGCGCTAAAAAAACAGAATCATGTGAAAAGCGATACTCTTTAGGTTGTGAGTAACTCATTGTATAATGTTCATTAATCGTCGACATAAGTTATTTTACTAAGTTGAAATCAATTCGATCATTTTGATACAGGCCAAAGCCAAATCGCAGTCTTGAGCCTCGATAGTCTGTCACGATGTTTTTAGAAAGTAAAAACTCATGCATTTCTTTTGCAGCTGCTGAAAATTTTAATTCGAAAGTAAAAAAATGACCATGTAGATTTAAATCATGAAGCAAAATATTATTCTGGTTTAATTGTGGATGATTCAAAGTATGTAAGGCTTCTAAAAAATTATTTTGCAATGTCTGGATATGTTTGTGGATTTTATTTACGGTTATATTCTGGGATTCAAAAAGTTCTAAGACGGCAATTAACCTGTAGATTGGGGTGAAATCCATTGTTGAACCTGCAAAGCGCAAACCATTATCTGCATAGTTAACAGTCCGGTTGCCTTGTGAAAGCTCATTAAAACCACCGAACCAACCAGTGTAAACGGGTCGCAGCGTACATTCCTGCGGCACAGTCATAAAGCAACAGCCTTCACCACCTTGTGCATATTTGTACGAGCCAGCCAGATAAAAAACACGAGCTTCAATGGACTGCAAATCAGTCGGAAGTGCCATAAAGCCGTGGTAACCATCGATTGCTATAATTGTATTAGGGTTTGATACCGCCGCAACGATTTTTTTAAGATCCTTAACCACGTATCCGCTATTGAAAAAAACATGGCTAAAAAAAATAAAATCATAGGAATTTGTTTTTATTTTTTCTATGAAAGCATTCTCGAAGTTTGAAATGGGATCGACGGCAACCTTATCGATAATTACTTTATTGTCTTCGGCTAAGCGATTAATTTGACGATCAAAACTAAAAAATTCTGAATCGGTTGTTAAAACTCGTATTGGCTTTGAACTATCAAAGCAAGATATGAGTCGGTAAACAAACTCGTGCGTGCTTGATGCAAAAACAATTTGTTGGGGATGAGATAAATTTAGAATATTGGCAATAAGCTGTTGGCAGCGCGGAATTTTTTTTTCAAAAAAATAATTCCATTTTGCATCAACCATTTTTGCGGAGTCGTCCCAATAGTCGATGGTTGCTTGACGAGTTACGTCGGGCCAATAGTGATGGCTATGGGCTGCATAGTGCTGCTTGTCCTTGTTGACTTCTAGAAAAAGTTGATAAAACTGTTTATACATTAAAATTAAGCTGTCGCTTTACTTCAGCAGGAATTTTCGGAAGTTGGCTGCGCGGAATTAAAAATGTCGATAAGTTAAAAAAATCCAAAAAAATGCGGTTATTGTCAGCCGCGCGTTTTAGATAACTATGGCCCGAAGATCCACCGGTACCAATCTTCGTCCCTATCATCCGCTGTGCTAACAAGGCATGACGGTATCTCCAGGTGGTAAAATTTTCGTCGATGTCCATTAGTGCCGTTAGCATTTGGTGGGGCATAGCTAACATTGGCTCGTCACGATATAAGAAAATAAAAAGAGCATTTAACAAGGCCTTCTGGGAAAGTTTGCGCTGGCCAGCTTCGACAATTTTTGTGTGGGCCTCGAGATTAAATAAACTCTCGAAGTTTTCTTTACTAAGCCGTATCCCTTCCAGTTGCATAGCTTTTTCTTTTTCGGATAAATTAGCTAAATTAGATTGAACCGTTTTTTCATCTTCAGAAAGATTCTCATCAATTGTCTTTTTGTACTCATTCCAAAAATTAAAATTTCCAGTGTTGGTAAATGGAGTTCTTTCAAGCCAAGCCTCGACCAACTTAAGCAGTGAGGGTTGCTTTTCAACTTTGGTTAGTCGTGCGCGGTCTTTTTCATTCAGTCGTCCCATGAAAAACTCACGGTCAACATGGTGTCTTTCGTTTGTATTTAGTCCTAGCTTGATTTCAATTTCCCGAAACTGGTTACTTTGAAAACCAGAGGCCGGCATCAGCAGGCTTCTGAACTCTAAGAAATCCATTGGTGTCATAGTTTCTAAAATATTTAAATAGGGTAGCATCATGGTTTGGATTTGAGTGATTCGATTCAAGCGCTGAATAATAAAACCGAAATCATTATCTTGCACGGTGGGTTTATTGAAAATCGCAATAACGGAGTCAATGTCATGAAGTATTTGTTTAAACCAAAGCTCGTAAGATTGATGAACCACGATGAAAAGCATTTCATCGTGAGCTTCGGGATTACTGTTATCGGCATATTTTTTACTTAAGGTTTGCTGGCTTGAAAGTAATTGATCCAACATGAGATAATCATGGTAATAGACTGGTCCGCGATTTTTATGCATAAAATTTCCTTACAATAAATTATTAACTAAAACCAAATGACGTTCAACTTCTAAAACTGGTGAATGTAGAGGCTGCAATATACAATTTAAGTTTTTGAATTTTTTCTTAGCAAGCGCTAATTCTTCCAGAATTTTTTCCTGACGGGCTTTAAGCAAAAAATACTTTCCACCCTTTTCATAAAAACTTCGACTTACATCTAAAATAACATCGATAGGCTTAAAAGCACGTGCAATAACTAAATCGACAAGCGGTAATTGTGCAGGTATTTCGCCAAAGATCTGAATGTTTTTGGTGATAAGTTTACATTTGTTTAAAAAATCTTGTTTTTTATTACTTTTTTCATAAAGTTGAAATTTAATCTGTGGAAACTGGATGGCATATAGAACCGCGGGCAGTCCACCACCACTACCAAAATCAGCAACGGTCATTGCCGACTTAGGAAAATACTGAAGCGCTAGCAAGCAGTCGATTATGTGATTATCAAGAAAGTCATCGAATGTCATTTTACGACTTACTAAATTAAGATCTTCATTTGATTGCCACAATAAATCGATAAAAGCTTTTAGCTGTGGAATAGCGGATTCATTAAATCCAAGCTGCAATAGCGTCGGTCTGCGTTTTTCAAATGGCATAGCATTGAGTATAATAAATTATTAAATTTTTCTATTTAAAAGCTAATTTGGAAGCAGAATAGTTATCAAAATCCAACTGTTGGTGCCAAATTTGCTTCCAAATTAGCTTTTAAATAGGAGATATTTCAAAATCCTGAAAGGAAGGTTAGCTATGTTAATTTATAAAGCCTTAAAAAAAGATTATATGAAGGTAAAACAGCTGTTATGCAAATTAGTTGCTGTTCGACAAGATAATGCAGAATCTCGTCACGGAATAATTAAAAACATACACGATGAATTAATATCTCATGCGCGTGCTGGAGCAGCGGATTGTTAAAAAAGAAAGTCTTATAGATACAGCACTTGATCTTTTTATGAGTATGCTGCAGCCAATTATTTCACCCCGGTTTCAAAAAAATAATTTAGAGGCTCATTTTTAGTTTGTGGAGATACATAATTATGAACTTTATTAATAATTTTTTATTGTGATTATGTGTTTGATTTATAAAAAAGTTATTTTTGCCCCAATAAAAGTTGAACAGTCGCTGTATTTGATTATATGGACGGTCTAGTGATTGCAATCGAAAGTGTTGAAGTAAAGCTGATCTGAACTTTAGATCACTTAACATAACAAACTTAGCAACAATGCTAAATAACAACGGAGGATTAACATGGCAAATCAACAACCAAATCAAGACGTAGGAAATACTTCTAAAGGTTTCGGATCTGCAGGATCACAAACAGGTTCTACTGATAAGAGTCAAAATATGGAATACTCTTCTGAACAAGGTCGTAATGCAGCTTCTCAAAAAGACAGCCAGCAAAAACAAAATCAATCTAGTCAATCAGGAATCGCTAACCAGTCAGGTCAACGTCAATCTAGTTCTGAACAGGGTAGCAAGTCTACGCAATCAGGAGTGGGCGGACAATCTGAGCAAGGTCAACAAGGCCAAATGAATAAGCAAAGCACTACCAAAAATTAATAGTGAGTTAGATTATATTCTAGCTTAATGTTTTTATAAAGCCGGCAACCCTAAGCCGGCTTTATTTTTAGACGATAGGAAAGAAGTTTTTTTAATATGCTTATTCTTTTAAAAAATGGCGAAGTGTTTCTTGATGGCAAGTTTGAAAAAACAAATGTGTTGGTTAAATATGGGCGAATTATAAAAATCGGGAATTTTGATTTTAGAGATTTAAGTCACTATGAACTTGAAACAGAAACCATCGATTGCGGTAATCATTACATATGTCCTGGATTTATAGACTCTTAACTTCAGCTAGCTGGAGGAAATGGAGAAGAAGGGTTTCTATCTCAGTCACCTAGAATATTGATTGAAGAATGTATTAGGGGTGGAATTACAACAGCCATTGGTACCATCGGCGTTGATACAACAACCAAAACTATGACCAGCCTGTTTGGTAGCGTCAGAGCTTTTCGTGAAGCTGGTATAAGCGCTTACGCATTCACTGGTGGCTACGAAATTCCACCTCAAACAATTACAGGAAATGTTCGCAGTGATATTATTTTTATCGACGAAATTATCGGCGCCGGTAAGATCGCAATCTCAGATCGCCGAGCACCCGAACCCACTCCGGACGCACTAGCTCGAGTTGTAATTGATGCCTATGTCGGTGGATTTATGACTCATAAAGCGGGAGTCACACGAGTTCATGTTGGAGAAGGAAGGCGTCGCCTGAAGACCTTACGTGAAATGTGTGAGCATCATGAAATTCAATACGAGTGTCTGTACATTACCCATCTTGAAAAATCTAGCCAACTTGTTGAAGAAGGGCCAAGCTTGCAAGAAAAGGAAGCTATGTTGATTTTGATATGCATGAAAATAATTTAGAAATTTGGTACAAAGAATATTTAAAGTTTGATGGTATAAAAAATCAACTTTCATTTTCATCAGATGCTGGCGTTTCAAGTCTAACTGAGCTTTGGACTGAGGTGCGAAAATGTGCGCTTTATCATGATATTAAATTTTTTGAATTGCTACCGCACTTAACAAGTGAACCGGCTAAAGCATTAAAGCTATCTTTCAAAGGCACTAAAAAAATGGCAATGATGCAGACTTGGTTATAATTGGAAAGGAAAATCTTGATATTCATTATGTAATGGCTAGTAGAAAATTTTTCTTTCGAGCTGGAAAATTTCAATATTCTGATCAACCCTACACAGGTAGACGAAAAGTGGATTGGCATGGCATCAGGAAATAAAAAAAGTATTGTCAAAAAAACAAGTGTAGCCAAAAAAACTGAACGTGCGGGCACGCTTATAATTATCGGTAGCAATAAAGATAAAACGGGGAAGATGGGAATTTTACGTGAAGTTGTTCAGCATAGGGGCCGCACTCCTGCATTTGATCGTATTGTTGAAATTTTCAAGAATGGGGGCGTAATTGTAGGGACATCTGCCGGCGCCGCGGCCATGGGAAAAAACATGTTGGTTGGCGGAGAAAATTCAGAATCGCATAAGGTCGGTAACTGGATGATGGCACCAGGCTTAGGATTAGTAGAAGATATTACTGTTAATCAGCATTTTTCCCAGCGTGGACGTATCGGTAGACTTCTAGGTGCGGTCGCACTTAACCCCGGCATTCTAGGAATCGACATAGATAAAGATACGGCTATTGTTATGAAGGGTGATGATTTTAATGTAATAGGTAGTAGCTCCGTTAACGTAGTCGATGGTCGATTTGTCAGCTCAACAAATATATCTGAAGCAGCTGCAGAAAAAACGATGTCTATGCACGGAGTAAGACTTCATATTTTAGCGCATGACGAGAAATTTAATTTGGTCAGCCGGCAACCATCACGCTAGTTCGCACAAGTGACGTCGATTAAAATATCACGATCACAAAGGTTTACAGTCAATTTATCACCAGAATTTTTAAGCGACCCTTCCGCGTAGATCTTGGCATCGTAATTTATCAGAAATCCTTTAACAACAAAAGACTCATTTTTTTAATTTCACATGTTAGCACAGAAGAATAGCTAAAATTAGCGTCAAAGTAGACAAAGTCAAAATTCCATTTTGTCTTTTAAGAAAGACAAGGGTTAGAATGAAAAAAATTGTACTTATATCATTAGTCATCATTGAATTGTTTGCATGTGGCACAGTGAAAAAGTTTAATGAAGCCGTGATCGAGAAAAAATGCGAATCCGCTTTAGAGGAAATTCCTGAAAATCAGTCTGATTTTAAACTAGTCAACAAGGCTCAAGAAGTTTTTGGAACAATTTTATCTTATTCGGCAACTGGCGGGGCCTACACGGTTCAAGTACTTTGGGATGTTGCTGCTACCGTCGGTGGAGCCGTCATTTTGTGTTCACCCACAATTGCCGTGTCAATACTATTACGAGGAACAGTTGCAGGAAAATTTTATTGCTTTGATGGCGATATAACAAAAGCTTACGCCCCGGATTTTGGTGGAAATATTTATCGAAGTACCCGCAACTGGCGTTGTCCCGAAGTCGATGGAATTAGCCAGTCGATTCGTAAAGTAGCGCGTTGTTATCTAGATCGTGGGGATGAAATTAATCGTAAAAAAGCATTAACTAGTTTGCAATCAGTAGCGAAGTCCCCATCTTTCTACCAATGCCTATCAAAAACAGAGACCGAACAATTCGCAAAAGATTTAGCTGCCGCGCAATAATTTTTTAAAATAATGCCGAATAGGTTATTTTATTTTCAATGCTTTTCGTGTTTGAAATAATATCCTTATCAGAATCTTCTACTTGTGAAAATGAAGTTACGAAAACGAACACCATGCATATTAATGCCATATTCATGTCGCATTCTCCCGTACTTAAGATATCTTTACGAATGAGATATTTGACGTCAAATTATATCAATGGATCAAATTTAAAAGTTGTTGATGTGTTTTTTAAGACAGAAGTGGGATACATGCTTTACCGTTTTCAAATCGATCTTTCGGACATTGATAAAGGTAATTATCAGACGCTGGATTTCCGTGTTGCACTTCATCCCTCAGAATCAATGCCATATTTGCTGACTCGGGTACTTGCTTTTGCATTGAATTATCAAGATGGTTTAGAATTTAGTCCCGACGGCCTTGGGAATTCAGACTCTTCTGCGCTACGTAAATTGGGACATAACGGCGAAACTATATTAAGTATCGAAATCGGAAACCCGTCAGCACGAAGGCTGCATAAAACGTCAAAATTTGCAAAAACAGTTAAGGTATATACTTACAAAAGTGCCCAAGTTGTAATAGATGAGATACGAAATAACGAAGTCTACAAAAGCGAACAAATCGAAATTTTTGAACTGGATCCAATTTTTTTGAAGCAATTAGAAGGTATCATTGAAAAAAATAATCGATGGTCGTTAGTTTCACAACAAGGACAAATCGATGTTACCTATGCGAAGCAATCAATATCTGGACAAATTAAGCAATTTTTTCCAAAAGGAAAGAAATGATAGAAATAATTTCTATAGAAAAGTTTAAATCGGTAGTCTTTGATTTTACCACACACGACTCTTGGTTTTTCGATAAAAAATTGCCAATAATACTTAACTTTTTTGCTGACTGGTGCGGCCCTTGTCATATGTTTGCACCCATATTAAATGAAATCGCTGCAGAATATGACGGCCAAGTTAATGTCTACAAAATTAATATAGATCATACCCCGGAAATCGCAGCTTTGTTTGATATTAAAAGTGTTCCCACAACTTTGTTCTTAAATAAACATGGCGAGCCCATAATGACTTCAGGCGTAATGCCAAAAGATACTGTGATAAAAGTGATCAAAGATGTTTTCAAAATGAATAATGCTTTCTGAATTGCACGTGAATTTTTTAATTACTTAATCCAAAATAATCGGACGAAATGAATGATTTAAGTATTAGCAGCATAGTTTCACGTGGTGGCAATCCGCAATTCATGCTGTTTTCAACGACATCATTAAGTAAATCTAGCGGTTGAATAATAACTTTTTCCGGAATATGGGCCATGCTCCATGTTGGGAAAAGGCGTTGATCGCTTTTGGCTAAAAAAACTGTTGCAATGGAATGATGCCGCGGATCTTTACGAATTTTTTTAAGACAGTTTAATACGTTTACTTCTTCGCCTTCTAAAAGCTGCAAATAAGTATTATTACGAAAGATCAATAGCCCTGTTACGCCACTAGCTGCATTTGCAGCCTGGGACTTTTCTAAAATTGCATCTAGTTGCTTTTTGGTCGTGCCGCCCTTTGAAAAACTTCGATACAAAAGATGTGTAATTAGCATGTTAAATATTCTTCCATTACTTATATTCGAAATCAAATCGTTACAGGTACTTGCAGACTAATATCGCTCAGTGAAGAGTGCAGCCAGGGCTGGCAAAGAAATTCTGCAAAACTTGCGTGTGAACTATTTAAAAATTATTTTGTTTAAGCTTACGCAAAAAGTAATTTGAACCATCAAGCAAAATCATATGCGGTACTGTTAAAGCGGCTAATCCTACAAACACGATTTGCACAACTCGCGCATCGAACGAACTTTCAGTTGGGAAATACCAGACAACAAATGCGACCAAACTTACAGCGATTGTTGGTAAAAATGAGGCGGCTAGAAAAAGTCGAAAAGTAGAAAGAGTAAAAGATTTCGTTAACTTGGACATTCTAAGAATATGACGAATGCTGTGCATACCACAAAAAAACACGGTGAAGGCAGCCAATGGCAAGGCGAAAATCGCAAGCATCGATACACAAAAAACCTCAAGTGATGAAAGCCAATCTTTCTTTATTCCCATTGCGCAAGTTATGAAAAGCCCCAAAGTCCACGGCCAAGCTATTATTTGAATGACTGAGACGACCGGCTTTGCAACTTCGATCTTTACAAGAAATGAAAACAGCCGAAGAACCTCACTTGAGTGCACTAAAGTGGGTAGAATAATAATTGAGCCGCCGTAAAGAATGCGCCCAAGAAAAGAGGGGCTATTGACGGGATCGCTCGAGAAATGGAAGACAGAAATCACTAGAAAGGTAATCAAAAAAAAAACTGGGGAAAAGACCCAGATCTGCAAGACAAATGCAGCAATCACTAAATAGGCGCTAATAAAAATAAGCCATTTTTTAAGCGAGTTTAACTGGAATTTATTTTTTGCGAACAGTGTATCAAGTGCGCCGTGAGGTAACCCAAGTGTTGTAATCATGACAGCTAAAAAGATAATTTCTGCAGATCCTGTAAATAATTTCGTGGCAGAAACTAAAATTGTGAATGAAAAGGCGAGTGCGCAAAAGCTAATTCCCTGAATTTTAATTAACTTCATGAAATTCATTTACTTTTGCGCCCTTTGCTAAAAAAAAAGATTTATTTTTTTAATACAGATGCATTATCCGTTTCAGCCACAGCAACTGACCAAATAATTACACCGAATGCAATTTTGTTCAGAACGTCTGCTAAATTGTAAATAATATTTAAAGCTTTCATACTTGCGGCAGGGCTTTGTCCAGTTAGGTAACCAAAGAAGTATCCGGTTGGGTAAATAGCCCAACCAAAAACCACGATTAATCGCATCATTTTGAATGCTGACTGCACTGAGGCCGGAGCCTGAGTTGCATTTAACTTACTTGCTTCACCAGCATAGATTTCATAGATGATATAAAACCATCCCAACATTCCTACGATAAAAGCAGGCCAAGCAGTCACGTAGCCAGCTTCACCGACATAACCACCGATTAGCATGACCAGAGTTCCGATTAAAAGTCGCCAGAAAACTCTCACTGGAACCTTAGTGATCGCTGACAAGATCAAGAAAAACTCGGTCATTAACAACGGAACTGTAATGATCCAATCGATATAACGAAATACGGTTGGCGTATCACCAGTCGTAATCCACAATTCACGCATGTAAAAATAGTGAGTAGCGGCAACTAAAGTTACAAGACCAGATACAGTCAACGACGTTTTCCATTTTCCAGAAACACGTTGAGTTTCTAAAAAGAAAAATGCAGTCGCTGCGACTAAGGCCATGGATATTGCCCAGAAGGAAATTCCGACAAAATCATCGACTTTTAAAACACTTGTCGACGCTGCAATGGCTTCGATAGGCAGCATAGCTACTAAAGCGATACTTCCAGCAATGTTTTTGCTGACTGAAAAAATATTTTTCATGTTGATTGCCTTTCTGCTCGCAGGTCCTAGACGATGCGAGGAAAATTAACGTTGTATACTAATTTGTAATGCCTTAGCTTAAAAGTAATCCCGAAAAAATCAAGGCATTGCTTACGGCATAGGTTTTATCTATTGCAGTGATTGGTGAATCAAATCGTAAAAATTATTTCAATGCACGTACCCGTAAGAGGATAGGCAGCCTCAAGGCCGAATTGTTCATGCTTAATATCTAGCTTTGTCGTAGGTTCTTGTTAAAATTGTATAATTGGAGCGAGTCTACTGATACTAGAAATCATTTATTTAATTTTGTAAAATCACGTGCCAGATAAATCTTCATACTTGCATACAAAAGTACTTAAAATATTAGAATTATTTTAGCAGTCGTCGGGTCGTTTTCGTTCAGAGTTATAGTTTCAAAATAGTGTAAATATTTTTCTGAAATAAATTTGTTAGCCTGTGGGCAATTTCGTGGGTAAAAATATTTACGATTGACAACATACTAATATCAAAAGGCTTTTCAAACGAAATTGGCGGAAAAAGTGGTTTCCATTCGACTTCTAAATCGGTCATATCATTAATAATTTTTCCAGTTGGCATATGTGGACTTCCGGCAAATAAGAACAGCTGGCTTTTATCCTGCGGGCTATTTTTGAAGTGATAAACAGCGCCTGGAGCAGGTGTTGCGCCATCGTAAGTTCCTTGAAGATAAAAGAATGGAACTTTAACCGGATAATTTTTTGCTGAGTAAAATGCCTTTGATTCGGGCCAGTTTGTATAAGTATTTTTTTTTATATCCAGAATTCGGAACGGGTTCTATCGTTCCACCATTGAGTGCAAATGTTGTAGAGGATAGGAAGGATTAAGCCGGAATTGTTCAAGTCTAACATTTAGTTTGGCCGTCATTGTTGTTAAAATCGTGTGATTGGAATGGGTCTTTTGCAACGAATTTCACTGAGTTATCTAAATTTGTAGTGTGTCTTTGATTTACCGAGGATGTTTTTCAAGATTTTGAATATACGAATCCATTGCAGCTAAATTTCTTAGTCTGCCGATTGATTAAAATTGTCGAAGTTCATCTCGAAATGTTGCATCATCTTTGATAATGATTTTTTGTCGCTCCAAGTATTTTGTTATTTTTTGAAAGGACTTTTTCGATCTCTTTGACTGTTGGTGGTGTTGCCACCCAAAAGTCGATGGGTTTGTTTTTATTACTCAGCTCATAGCAGCCATCGACAAACAGTTGATGGAAGTGGATGTTCAAGTTCAGACTTCCACCAAAGCGTTGGATCAGCGTGACCGCTCCTGATTTGGAGTTCTTAGCACTAAGGCCTGCTTTTTTACGGTAATACTGGCTGGTCACCAAGTGCGAAATCTTAAGGGCTCTTGCCATGACTTTTGGACGGACTGCCAAACACAGCCTGATCGGCACGGGGAATGCCAGCACCCAGTGAGAACTTCCTATCTGAACCCTTGCACGAGGGTGCGCACGCGATACGTGAAGCCCTCCATGCACTGCTCGTTCGCGCCGCCGCGTTCGCACTCCGCGCAATAGTTTTTTCGGTTGATCGTAATCGTGCCGATGCGACCGGGATGATGGATACAGCGTGCCATGCAAATCTCCAGTGCTAGTGAAAAGAAAACACAGCCGGTTTGCGTGCAAAAAAGTTCAGCGGTATCCGGTAGTGGGTGCGGGCGAATCGCTCGGCTGAGACGCGCTTGCTTTGTCCATCTCGGTGAGTTGCTGGCGCACCGACTGAAGCGCCGTGGCCGCTTTTACATCCGCATAAAAACGCACTGGATCAATCAATTGCGGCGTGGTGGGCACCACGTGCGCCTTGATGAGCTCAAGCAGCGAACGAGCGTTTTTTACACCGGCGTAATCAGCGTAGCGCTTGGTTTTAAGCTCGTCAGCGGTGAGCGTCAACATGTCATTGAACGCGCGC
>JAYUWH010000001.1:0-2651 GCA_043753645.1 Bdellovibrionales bacterium | reverse complement strand
GCTAAAAAAAGTAGAAACTATCTTTTAAATGTTTTGTAAAAAAGTTCGTCAGTAAATCTGTTTGCATGCATTTTACTTTACAAGTTTGAAGCCACTTGCTCCCTTGCTGAGTCGTGCAGACTGAAGAACTTTTAGTCGCTGTATGTTAGAATAAACACTGTGTATCTGTGTTAAACGATTCCACACCGGCGCAGGACTCGCTATTGCCTTTGTGGTTCTTAAAACCACGTTTTTCCAGTTCTTTACAAACTTGGGTGGTAGAAAGCTTTCGACGCCCCCGAAGCTCTACTACGACGCGGCAGATCTTCATTTCGGACTTATTGGGAACTAGTTTTCCATCCCGATTTGAAAAGCCATAAGGCGGGCTGTTATTGCGGTAGTTTTTAGGGTCAGCTGAGTGGCCAACTTTGGTTCCTAATTCAATGCCAGAGCGGTGAATGGCTGATAAAATGAAGATTTTAGAATCGCCGTATCTTTCGGCGATTTGAGCAGAAGAAAAGCCACTTTGAATGAAAAAAGCCTTAATTTCTGCTGAAGCAATCAGTTTTGGATTGACTGTGATCTTAACAAAATAAATAAAATATGGTCGGTTCGTACTGACTTCAGATTGGTTAACCAATTTTTCGAACCACATCAAGAATGTTGTGTAATTGAAAACGCAATATGAATTCAAAATTTTAAAATTCAGGAAATAAAAAAGTGGCTCAGCGTGAACCACGGTCTTTGCGCGTCTTCTTCGCGGATGCTGACGTCTCTATTAAAAATTCGGAAGTCGGTCAGATCATTTGTCTGAACTTCAAGAGCGCCCAAGTGACTTTGCTTCGTCACCAGTTTGCGAATGGTGCATCTCAATTGAAGCCATTGTCAGCTCCCAATTAATCTTAGTTTTTGGTTCCCACCATTTAAATCTGAAAGTGAATATCATCCAAAAAAGAAAACCCGCTTACATTCAAACGGTATCTCAAAGTAATGATCTGCTGATGGAGGCCAACGTGTTTAGTAGCTCCGTTCCATTCAGCGGCTTTGTAAGGTGCCCCGCGAAACCTGCAGCCTGCGTTTTAATTCGCTCATCAGACATGGCATGTGCGGTCAATGCGATCACGGGTTTTTGGTAACCGCTTTTATCAAGTGCTTTTTTAGCTTGGTACCCATCTAGCTTCGGCATTTGAATGTCCATTAGCACGACATCGAACGATCCCGAGAGAGCCTTGCTAACACCATCTTCACCATCTTGAGCTGTGTCTACTGTTGCTCCATTTTTTGTTAGCAGCCGTTCAACCAAAAACTGGTTATCAGGCGAGTCATCTACAACCAACACCTTCAATCCTTCCAGTGAAATAGCCTGGCTATCCGCTGACTTTTTATCTTTGATCCCGATCACAGTTTTACTCTCCGTAAGATCGGCCTCAAAGGTAAGTGTAAAAACGCACCCTTCGTCAAGTTTGCCCTTGGTAATTGTGATCTCACCTAACAAAGCGTGAGACAATCGTTGTGAGAGTGCAAGCCCGAGGCCTGTACCACCAAATTTTCTTGTCATGCTGTTGTCAGCTTGGGTAAAGGGAGTAAAAAGCTTCTCTTTCTGTTCTTCAGTCAACCCAATGCCTGTGTCTTTTACATCGATAATAATTTTAATTTTATTGCCGGCCGCAGGAGTGGCCCGAACGTTGACCCGCACTCCACCTTTGTCAGTAAATTTAACGGCGTTCCCGATTAAGTTTACTAAAATTTGCCGAACCCGCGTTGGATCAGTACAGATCTGCGAAGGCACCCCCTCATCAACGTTGAGGAAAAGATAAATATTCTTTTCTCTCGTTTTATCTTTAAAAATATCAACGACATCAGTCACAAGCGTGTAAAGTGAAAATGGGATGCTTTCGATATCAAGCTTTCCAGCTTCGACCTTCGCTAAGTCTAAAATATCATCGATGATTGTTGTCAGCGAATTTCCGTTCCGGACAATCGTATCCAGATAACGATCTTTCTCAGACGAATCAATATTGCTTTCTTTTAGTAGAATACTAAAGCCAAGGATTGCAGCAAGTGGAGTTCGTATTTCGTGCGACATGTTTGCAAGGAAAGCAGATTTTAGCTGGTTTGCTCTTTCAGCTTCGATGCGTGCAAGTTCAGCTTCTTTCTTCGCGCCTTCGAGCACAACCCGCGATTGAACACGCTCAGTCACGTCCATAGCATGACCAATCACCATATACTGCTTTCCAGATCCTTCGTTAATTCGCGTAAACGTCGTGTCAAAAAAGCGATCTTCTACTTCACCTGTTGCGGCGTTTAGAACTTGGGTGTGGCCCTCCAAAAGGTGCATAGCTTCGCCAGTATCATGAACTCGCTTTATAATCGAATGAAATTCTGAATTCACAATCTCAGGCAACGCTTCAGAAAGTTTTTTACCAATGACATCACGATTCGAAATAAGCGCTAGATATTTGCGATTTGCCATTTCATAGACAAGCTCTGAACCGCGAAATAGCACCATTGGCGAATCTGTTCCATGAAAAACTGCTTCAAGCTTTTCTCGTTGGGCAACAAGTTCAGCTTCATTTTTCTTGCGTTCAGTGATGTCAGTAAAAAATGCCGCAATGCCACCATCGCTCTTCGGGAAAGCTCGTATTTCGGTCCAAAGTTCAAGAGAATCGTAG